>CAWUTK010000262.1:0-21405 GCA_963924785.1 uncultured Opitutales bacterium | reverse complement strand
TTTAATCACCATTTTGAACAAAATATTTTACTTCAATTGTAATAAGGTGGAAGTTTTTATGAAAAATTGGCTGAAAGTTTATCGAAAAATTAGCTTTCTGTTGCTAAATCTGAAAATTCAAGTTTCTGGGACAGGCTCTATATAGCAAAAACGAAAGCTTTAAGTCCTCGTAACGATGAATTTTAATGACAAAAGGTATAATTATGAGTGAAGAAAGAGAGCCAGATAAATGTACGGTTTGTGATGGTGCATTAAGACACCATTTTAGTCAGATTAAGTATAAGGAGACTTGGGCGTATTTATGTTGTTCTGTGTGCTCAGAAGCATTTATGGAAAACCGAGATTTTATTATAGTTAAAGGAAACTCTATAGGACATAAAGACAAAAATTTAATAACCGCTAGATGTGGTACTAAAATAATAATAAATGAAAAGGGAAAATGAAAAATAAAAGCATACGAATACTTACTATAATGATCGGTTTCAGTGCATTAATGTTAGGCTCAAACGCATTTGCTAGTGCAAGCGGTCATGACCATGGTGACCATGACCATGGGAAAAAGAGCGGACCGATTCATGTAACCGGTGAAGTCGTCGATCTTATGTGTTATGTCGATCACGATGGTAAGGGTGAAAAACATAAAAAATGTGCGGAAAAATGTATTAAAGGCGGTGGCCCGGTTGGAATACTTACTAGCAAAGGTGAGTTATACCTAGTTATTGGTAACCACAAGCCTGCAAATGATAAATTAGCTAAATTTGCTGCTCAGACGATTACGTTAGAAGGTAAAGCTTCTGAACGCAATGGAATGAAAATGTTATCGAATGCTCAAGTGGTAGATAAAGATCATAAGCACGAACATTAATTGAAAAATGGATTTGGGTGCGCATGTAAGCACCCAAATCCAATATCTTTAAATAAAAATAAACCTCTCTTTAAATATGAATGATTTATTAGAAAAATTAAACCAACCTGAATATATTCATGTCTTGATTAATCATTTGCCGATCACAGGATTATTTGTGGCAGTCGTATTTTTAGTTATTTCTTTGTTCGTTAAAAATAAACAAATGCAGGTTTCTGCTCTAGCATTAATTGCCGCGTTATCGCTGTCGGCTTGGTTTGTCATCGATTTTGGTCAACAGGGTTACGATCGTGTTTACAGTCAGTTGTATGAAGAGGGACAACTTTGGTTGAAGCATCATATGCTTATGGCTGAAAAATGGGCATTTTTATTCTATCTAACGAGTGCATCGGCTTTAATGGGTGTTGTTGTTGCATTCAAGAAGGAGAAATTTTTTAAATTAGTATCATGGATAACGTTAGTTTTATCAATGATCACTCTAGGGGTTGGTGGTTATATCGCAGAGGTCGGTGGCCAAGCAAGACATCGTGAGTTTCGAGTCGGAGATCCACCAGCGGATCATGGTAGCGATGACCATGATCATCCTCATTAAAATATTTACTGAATTTTAATATTAATAAAAAAACACAAACATTGCCTTCGCTTTAATTTGTGTAGGTATCCAGTCTTAAAAAACAGAATAATTATGAAAAATCACATTCTATACTTTTTTATCTCATCAATTCTTATTGCACCGGCTGTATTGGCAAAAAATGGTTTTCCAGAAAATCGAATGGAGGAGTTGATCGCATCCTATTTGAAAATACAAGACTCATTAGCGAAGGATGATCTCGATTCAGCCAAGAATTCTACTGATGGCTTAAAGGTTATATTAGAAGAAGGGAAAGGAGGGCATGGAATAAAGGAAATTTCAAGTTTTACTAAGAACATAAAAGAGGCAAAAGACATAATGTCTGCGAGAAATTCATTCAGAAGTTTATCGGAAGCGGTTATGGTTTTATTTGATTTCTATGGTTCCGGAGAAACAGCTGTTTATAAAATGTATTGTCCTATGGCATTTAATAACCAAGGGGCCAGTTGGTTGCAAAATACTAAGGATGTAAGTAATCCGTATTATGGGGCAAGCATGCTGAAATGCGGGGGTTTGGTTGGCGAAAAATCTTCAGGTTGTTCGTCTTGTGCTTCACATAAGCAACCTTCATCTTAGTATTCGGTTAAAATATCGTTTAAATATTGATTTTAAAACATAAATTATAAGGAGAGTAGATGAAATATATTGTAGAAACGAAGAAGAATATGAAGTTAGCTAGTGAAGCACTTGAGCAATCTGTGGCTTCAAATGAATTTAGCGTATTACACGTTCATAATTTAAAAGAGAAATTAACGAACAAAGGCATTGCGTTTAATAATGAGTGCAAGGTTTTTGAAGTTTGCAATCCTTATAAGGCCGCGGAAGTTATGTCCGCAGATATGGAGCTTAATATGGCATTGCCTTGCCGGATTTCAATATGGGAAGAAGAGGGTAAGCGATATATTGGGATGATTAGTCCTAAGGCCATGCTTGCTTTATTATCTGATGCCGACGAATTATCGAGTATGGCCGAAGAGGTAGAAATTGTGCTTAAACGTATAATTGATACTGCCGCATTGTAGTAGACGTTGCGAAAAGGGCGGTCTCTATTGATTGAAGGGGCAATTAGAGATTAAACCTCATCGAGAATCATTGATATAATAAGGTGATCTATCGAGATTTTATCGTCCGTGAAGGGTGGGGCATCCGTTTTAATGGGTTTAGTTTGATAGGCTAGATTATAGAAGTATCCTTGCCATTTTTCAAGATTTTCATTGAGGGATAATTGCTTAAAAGGAATCGGATTATTCGATGCGCTAATAAGGAATTGTTGCAGTCCCGTGTTCCCGTTTGATCGTTTTGTTATGTAGGCATGCTTATAATGAGATTTAATTGATGCCGATAAGGATTGAATTAATGTGGTTTTAATATTTGTTGCATGAACATTCATCGAGATCACGCCTGTTGGTGTTGTAATAGCGTGAAGTTGTTGGAAGAATTCTGTGGTTAAAATTTCATTAGGTAGAAATAGGTCTCTAGAGAACATATCGAGAACAATGAGGTCGTATTGCTTGTTGATTTTCTTGGCGTGTAGAACATAAAATCGAGCGTCGCAAGTAATGAATTGGGTATGTGGGTTTTCGGCAGAAAAGTATATTTTGGCAATATCATGCACGCTGGGGTCGAGGTCGATATTTTCAATTTTAACGTTCTCATTATTCTCACCAAAAATTTTAGAGTAATAACTACTGACGGTTCCACCTGCGGAACCTAAAACTAAAATGTTGAATTCTGACTCACGATTCGTGGGGCCAAATAGCAGGAAGTCGCCATAGTATTTTTTCCCAATATATTTAAGGTTTGGGTCGGATCTTGATTGAATGCCAAATCCTCCATCGTAGTGTAGCGTTTTACATTCCGAATGCACTGGGTCCTGTTTTACGATTATTGTTTGTATGGCAGACTCTTTGATGGCAAGAACATCGCTTGGTTTATTCTCTAAAATGGCAGAGAGTAGAGCGAGGATTATTGCAATGATGAGAGTTGAAAAAGTTTGGAGCTTTGTTTTTTCACCGATTAACAGGCTACAAATTAACAGGAGTGCCCCAAGTATAATGAAGCTGACTCTGATTCCAAATAAGGGGATGAGTATGCCGCTGGGTAAAAGACTTCCTGTTAGGCTACCAAGACCTCCAAATAAGAAACTGATTGCTGCCGTGTTTTTTGTTGAAGGATAATATTCTCTTAGCAATGAAAATACGAGAGGAGAACAGTATCCAATAACAATGGAGGCGGGGCTTCCTATTAAAAAAGTGCCTATTATGGATAGTATGAAAATCTGAATAAAAAAGGAACTGGAAAAATCCGCTTCGGGTATTAATATTTGAAGGATCTTCCAGACTACTGGTGCTGCGATTATAAGTAACCCAGACAACCGTAGGCTATATGTTATATGGCGCTGTAACTGTTCATTTGTTGTTCGTGAGGAGAAGTAGTACCCAAGGCTTAGGGATAGGATGACGACTGCAATGACATTGCTAGTCGAAAGAATGTTGGAACCCGCAATTGTCGAAATGACTCTGAGTGTTAAGATTTCAAGTCCAAGCCCGCAAAATCCTAGGGCAAAGGTAAATAACAATAAATTATGTTTTGTGATTTTCAACTATTTCTATCGGTGTGTTTAAGCGAAAAGAGAAGATCAATTAAGAAATCCTGTCAAAAGGAATACTTATCCTCCGCCTCTGTCATATTGCATATGTTTTGTTTTTCTAAAATTTTCACCCAATGGGGGCTTTCGTTGCTTGCATCTAAATTACAAATAAGTTAAAAATTCGTCTATTATAATGAATGTATTATCAGACATAAGAATTAAATCTTCAACTCGTTTGCCTAGCCCAGATGAGTTAAGAGCAGTTGTTAATAAAACGGAAGAGCAAAGAGCTTTCATTGCAAAGAGTAGGGATGAGATTAAGGAGATTATCTTTGGCAATGATAAGCGACTCATTGTTGTCGTTGGCCCATGTTCGATTCATGATGCGAAAGCTGGCTTAGAGTATGCGAATAAGCTTAAAGCCTTGTCTGATGAACTAGAGGATAAGCTTCTATTCGTAATGAGAGTTTACTTTGAGAAGCCGAGAACTTCTTTAGGTTGGAAGGGCTTAATCATGGATCCTTATTTAAATGGGACTTGTGATATCCCTGAAGGGTTAAAGCAGGCTAGGCATTTTTTAAATGACGTAACTGCACTAGGGATTAGAACAGCAACAGAATTTCTTGATCCTATAACACCTCAATACATAGCTGATTATATTAGTTGGGCAGCGATTGGTGCAAGAACGACAGAATCGCAGACTCATCGTCAAATGGCATCAGGATTGTCTATGCCGATTGGATTTAAGAATTCAACAGGTGGCGATGTTGTCGCGGCGGCAAATGCAATATTAGCTGCAGGCGGCGAACAGACATTTTTGGGGATAACGCAGAGCGGAGAGGCTTCGGCTGTTACAACTTTGGGCAATCCTTCATGCCACACGATTCTTCGTGGAGGTTTAACTGGACCGAATTTTGAGGCAGCAGCAGTTGATGCAGCAACCGCGATATTGGAGAAGAAAAACTTAAAACCTGCGCTAATGGTTGATTGTAGTCACGATAATAGCGGCAAGGATCCCGAACGCCAACCAGAGGTATTTCATAGTGTCCTGGACCAGTTGAAGGCTGGGAATGACTCAATAATAGGAGTTATGCTGGAGAGTAATTTGGGAGGGGGTTCTCAAAAATTCCCATGTCCAATTGACGAGTTGAAGTATGGAGTTTCTATAACTGATGGCTGTTTGGCTTGGAATAAAACCGAAAAGCTGTTGCGTTTTGCACATGAAGCTCTATCTAATGATTAACGTATTTATTATACATTTAACTAATAACTGAATTATCGAAATATGAAAAAACCTATACGAGTAGCAGTCACAGGAGCAGCCGGACAAATTGGATATGCCCTTCTTTTTAGAATCGCATCAGGTGCTATGTTTGGCCCAGATCAGCCAGTATCATTGAATTTAATCGAAATTCCTCAAGGAATGAAACCGCTTGAGGGCGTGATCATGGAATTGGAAGATTGCGCGTTTCCTTTGCTGCAAGATATTGTTGCGACGGATCAGCTAGACAAAGGTTTCACTGATGTAAATTGGTCATTACTCGTAGGAAGCGTTCCAAGAGGTAAAGGAATGGAGCGTAAGGACCTACTAAGTATTAACGGAAAAATCTTTACTGGCCAAGGGCAAGCTATTCAAGCAAATGCTGCTTCTGATGTTCAAACATTGGTTGTTGGTAATCCTTGTAATACAAATTGCTATATTGCAATGAATAGTGCAAAAGACATTCCTTCGAATCGTTGGTTCGCAATGACTCGGTTAGATGAGAATCGTGCTAAAGCTCAATTGGCTAAAAAAGCCGGGGTTCATTGTTCCGAGGTAACAAATATGACTATTTGGGGAAATCATTCTGCGACTCAGTATCCAGACTTTTATAGTGCAAAGATTGGCGGAAAAGCTGTTTCAGATGTTATTTCTGATGAAGCTTGGCTTCAAGGAGAGTTTATTGCAACGGTACAGCAAAGAGGGGCAGCAATTATTAGTGCTAGAGGCGCGTCTTCGGCTGCATCAGCTGCTAATGCGATTGTCGATACCGTTCGTGACCTATCGAATCCGACTGCTGAAGGTGATTGGAAGAGTGTTGCTGTATGTTCTGATGGAAGTTATGGCACTCAAGAAGGTTTGATGACTTCGTTTCCTGTTAAATCAGATGGAAAGAATTGGGAAATTGTCCAAGGTGTTGAATTGAATGATTTCAGTAAGGGTAAGGTTGATCTATCAATTACAGAGCTTAAAGAGGAAGCTGAAGTAGTTGGATCGTTAATTGCTTAATAAGTGTTTAAATAATATAAAAAAAGCCCGAAACTAAATAATTAGTTTCGGGCTTTTTTGTGCCAAATGATTAAAAAGGTGTTAACCTAACTTTTTAATTAAATCTTGTTTGGATGAGAGGCCTACGATTTGATCTGCGACTTCACCATTTTTAAAGATTAAAAGAGTCGGGATAGCTCTGATGTTATATTTACCAGCAATATCGCTTTCTTCGTCAACATTCACTTTACAAATTGTTACCTTGTCGCCCAATTCTTCAGCAATTTCTTCTAAGATTGGAGCGATTGCTTTACAAGGGCCACACCACGTTGCCCAAAAATCAACAACAACAGGGATCTCTCCATTATTGATTGTGCTTTCAAAATTATCTTGTTTTAGCTCTATTATTTTATCTGACATGTAATTGTATGGTTTTGATATAAAATTATAATCCTGTGTATAAACTGTAAACTTTTAATGTATCGGTAATATTCCATGCAAGGAAGGCGATGGCCCCTGCAGCTGCAATATCCAATACTAGCGAACAAACTGATAAGATTATTGTAACTGTACTAGGTTTTTCCTTAACGGCCATGGCAATCGGTGCTCTCTTACCACCACCTACTTTCGGTGATGGGTCGCCTACTTTTGAAATTGAAGGCCCCGCTTTACTCACTGGTACATCATCGTTATCTCCTGATGGTGTGGCTTTGGTAACTTTCTTTGCAAAAGGTGAGGAGGTAACTGAAGTAGTCTTTTTTGCTAGCATTCCTTTTTTAGCAGGAGCAACAATGCTTTTCTTTGTCGGAGCCGCGATGCCTTTTTTAGCAGGAGCTGCGATAGTTTTCTTTGTTGCGCCGCCTGGAATACTAGGAGCACCTGGTCCACCCGGTTTTTTGATGGCTCCACCTGGAATACTAGGAGCACCTGGTCTACCCGGTTTTTTGATGGCGCCGCCTGGAATACTAGGAGCACCTGGTCCACCCGGTTTTTTGATGGCGCCGCCTGGAATACTAGGAGCACTTGGTCCACCCGGTTTTTTGATGGCTCCACCTGGAATACTAGGAGCACCTGCACTAGCTGGTGCCATTGGTTTAATTCGCCCCGGAGCACCCGGTTTTTTAATAGCGGTTACGCCTAGAGCAGTTGGTTTTTTAACTGCTGTCAATCCTGTACTAGGAACAGGTCTCGCACTTGAATCTACTGTAGGAGCACTTGATCCTGGTCCGCCTGGTTTAGCAGGCGCTTGAACCGTTGGTCTTGGTGGGACTTTAACGGGAGCCGCAACAGTATTTGCTGTCGTTGGTCCGCCTGGAACTCCACCTGGTCTTTTGAGTACAATGCCCGGTTTTTTGACTGCCCCCACCTTAAGTGGTAAGCCGCCAGGCTTTGGTAAACTTGGTTTGTTAATGCTGATTCCAGGTTTTGGGGGAGTGCTCATAGTTACAAAAGGTTTTAATTTGTTAGTTTAATTCCCTAAACGCTTAAGTTCAAGTGCTTGAAAGTGATTAAAATAATCGCTAAGAGTGTTTAAAGGCAAGTACTAATCTGTCGAAAAAGGGGAGATTTTCACAGGAAATCACGAAAAGGAATCATTGTGGAGTGTTTTTGGAAATAATATCCACTAATTCGTTGGCTTCAATGGTTTCTAAACTTTTGCCCTTATCGTGTATTTCTTCAAAAGTTTTACAAAGCGTTTCAGTCATTTTCTCGTGAGTTTCTTCAGATCCTCCAAGAACGGAGAATTCTTCTGCTTGGGTTATGCGTTTGTGATCATCTTTGTTATCTAGCCCTATGCCAACTAGATGACTGCGTTTTGAAATTCGATTACTCATTGTTGTATAACATTAATCTAGCCTAAATTATGCGGCTTCGCAATAAATTTCTCCATAATTATCTTTTTGGAGAACCTGGAGCTTGTTAAGTCGCGCTAGTTCTAAAACAGCTAGAAACGTTACGATAAATACGGTGATGCCTTCAGTTTCTTCAAATAATTCATTAAATAAAAATGACCGTTTCTTTTCAAGACTGTCTAAAACATGGGTCATTCTGTCAGCAATTGTTACAGGATCTAAGTGTATTGTTCCTGATATTACACGTTGTTCAAATTGTAGAACAAGGCTATTGAAGCAACTCCATAGCTTATCTACATCAGTTTTTTTCATATGCGATGGCCGGTCATCGAGTTCTTCATTTGAAACCATACGCAACGGGAGACTTTCTCCTTCTCTGATGATACTTTCTAGTTCATCCGCAGCTTCTTTGATTTGCTTATATTCGATTAATTGTTGAACTAATTCCCATCTAGGGTCGATCGGCTCTTCGTCTGAACCTTCATTTACAGGGACCGCTCTTGGAAGCAGGGTTCTGCTTTTAATTTGTATTAAAATGGAAGCCATAACAAAAAATTCACCTGCAATATCTAGGCTAATTTTTTCCATAGCAAAAAGGATATCGAGGTATTGCCGGGTAATTTTTTCTATGGGGATATCGTAAATATCTATTTCGTTTTTACGAATCAAAAACAGTAATAGGTCCAATGGTCCTTCGAATACCGAAGTCTTGACTCCAGGTGGAGTTGATGGGATTAATGCATCTTCTAATGAAGTCATTGGCGAGTATTGTTAATTAAGAATGTTAGAATGTGACTAGGTCAACTTTTATGTCAAAACGCCAGCGGCCTTGCCGGGTGGATCGATCAAAGTATCCGATGGAATAATCAAATAACCAACTGCTGCCTAAAAATTGCTCCATTCCTAATATGATTTCTGAAAAATCTTGATTTCGGTCATCGTAAGCGAGGAATGATTTTAATTTAGTTCGCTCAGTAAGCTTATATTCGATTCCTAAAGAGTATTCATCGGTATCATGCTGGATGACTTCGGAGGCTATTCTTATTTCAAACTGGTCGCCATCGAATATTTTAGCAGATGCATAGGCGTTATCAAGGGTGAGGTCTTCTGTTAGGATTCGACTGTAGAGTTCAAGTTCTAGCCATTGAACGGGAGCAAAACTTGCTTCTATATGTGTGGTGTTGAATTGATCCTGGGAGCCTTTTTGTTCAAATAGTAAATCTTGGTACACATTGGCAGAAAGGAGTTCTTTAGAGCCATATTTGACATGACGTGTGAGAATCAAGTTTTCTAAGCCAAATCGAAGTGTGTGAGCATCGCTTTGGCTATCAATGTAGTTTTGATAGCCTAGCTCTAATGGATCCTTGCGAGGAGTATTGAAGGTTTTTTCGATCCTCGCATAGTCTTCTTTTTCATCTTTTTTATAGGAAGGAATATATCTGTATTGAGCAACAGGTTTAATGATGTGCCGAATTCCATTGATCCCCCAAACGCGATTTTGATAGTTCCAGGTGGAGTGAGCTTGAAGGTTGGCATCAAATCCTAACTCGCCTAGTAGTTTTGTATAAGAATGGGTAGACGCATCGATGTCAAAATATTGGGTGGCTCTAATTCCTGCGATGGGTGTGATGTTTAACCATTTTTTATCATCTAATGTGAGGGGGAGAAATGCACTATAGTAATAATCTAGGCGACTGGATTCTAAGTCGGTGATTGTATTTGTTCCTTTTTGATTTAAATAGGAATATGAGAGGAACGAATTGTGGTAAGCCGCAGTGTTGAGAATTGGCATTGAGAGTAGATCGTAACGCAATTCAGGGATTTTTTCTGGCGATGCACTGTGATCATTAGGGTTAGCTCTTATAAAAGCACTGAAGATAGTGTTTTCCCTTTCATAGTTAGCTTCCAAAAAGTTATCGGGCTCTTGTTGTTCATTGAAGTAATCTGATCTGAAATCCCTAATGATTTCTGCATCTTCTCGCCAATCAATCTGAGATGTTATTTCGATGTTTTCATTTATTAATTCTTTATGGACACCTTTAAATAGGAAACGGTCAGAATTGATTTTTTCACCATAACTGTCAGTTCCGATGTCGCCCTGATCTTTAATGTACCCTAGTTCCCATTCACCTTGATACAATCCCTCTTTTTTTGATTCATATTTGAGTTTTGGTCCAAATAGAAAACCGCGCTTAGTATAAATATCAAGAAATCCCCCTAAATAGAGTTCTTCATTATAAGCTACTAGGAGTTCTGTTTTAACAAAGCCCCCCAAATTATCTTTTAATCCGGCACTCACACTCGGATAAAAGGGCTCTTGGAGAGAATTGTAACTGAAGGTATTTAAATAAAATAAAGGAAAGTCTCCTGCTTTAAAAATAAGCTTTTCTAAATTAAGACTATTATCATTTCTATTATAAGTAATGCTTTCGGCAGAAATATTAGGCTCAAAGCCATCCGGTTCATGAACATGAACAATCGCATTTTCCGCATTTACCTCGTCTGGTGTAACTTCCAGAGCTGACCCTGATGCAAAAAATGGAGGTGAACCAATTTTGAAATCCTCAGCTGAAATTGTTTTGCTGGCAATATGATAAGAGAGGCTAGGCGATACAAGTCGGAGATTCCCCCGTGTTGCTCGAGCGTTACCTTTAGCAGTAACTTTTTGTTCTACTTTAAAGAATTCAATGACGTCAGAAATAATAAGAAAATTATCACTCTCAAGCCGTGCATTACCCTTTGCAATAATACTATTCGTTTCTTGATTAAACTCTTGTTTATCAGAGGTTAATTTAGGCCCCTCCGCAACCAAAAGGGTGAAAACAAATAGTAATGGAATAAAAAAACAATATCTGAGCATTAGATACAAATAAACTCCCATTATTCATGAGCAATCTTAAAATAATAAATAATTTGCCAGGCAAATTATATGTTGACAATTTTGAATTGGCGAGATTTTTTGATGTGATGAGGTTGGAGATTGATGGAGTTGGGAGTTATCATTGTATGAGTCGGATTGTTGGTGGACAGAGACTTTTGGGGAAGATGGAGAAAGAGGTGTTTCGGTCGCAACTTCATAAATTGGTGGAATTTTGTGGGCTAGAGATGTTGACGTATTGTATTATGAGTAATCATTTTCATGTTTTAGTGCGTGTTTCTGATGAGACTGAGGTTAGTGATGAAGTTTTATTAAGGCGTGTGGTTGTCATTTATGGGCAGGATAGTAATTATGTGAACCTGCTGCGTTGGCAGCTTAAGAAGAATGGAGAATTGGGAGACGTTCGTAGAAATCAGTTGTTGGCGAGGATGAATAATATTTCAATTTTCATGAAGGAGTTGAAACAGCGGTTTTCTATTTGGTATAATAAGAGTCATGGGCGGTTTGGAACGTTGTGGGCTGATCGGTTTAAGTGTGTGTTGGTGGAAAATCGCCGTTATGCATTAGAAACGGTAGCCGCTTACATCGATTTGAATCCCGTTCGGGGAGGGCTGGTAGTGCATCCAGAGGAATATCGATATTGTGGCTATGGTGAGGCAATGGGTGGTTCGGTAAGAGCGAGAACTGGAATCGAGGGCTTTATTGGAGAATCTAGTTGGACTAAATCTTTAGAGGGTTATCGCCAGGCATTATATGGAAAAGAAAGTGTTTCTCGGAAAATGAATGATGGATCTTTAGATGTGGATCGGGTCAAAGTTATTTTGAAGAATAAGGGGAAGGTGTCTCAATCGGAGATCCTCAGATGCCGAGTTCGATACTTTACCGAAGGGCTTATCATTGGTAGCGAGAGTTTTATCCAGCGTGTGGTTGATCGAAACAAGAGTGTTTTGAGCCAGAAACGGAAGGGGGCTGGTAAATCAATGGCTGGTTCAGATTGGGGTAAGCTCATGTCGTATAGGGAGTTGAAGAAGGATGTGTTTTGCTAGTTTGCTTGTGCTTATGCACTGTTGTTCTGGAAAATTGGACATAAAAATACCGCCTTGGCTTAAAAGGCGGTATTTTTAAACTACAAACTAGACTTTTTTAAACAACTTACACCAAATTCATTTCTTAAAGGCAGAAAATCATTGGTTACTAATTAAGACGCAATATTTTTGCTTTCGTTCAAAATAAATTATACTTTTTTGAAAAAAAAGATAAAGTTCGAATGAATAGAAAAGAAATAGCGAATGTTTTTAAGGAAATAGGGGTTCTGTTGGAGCTGAAAGGAGAAAATCCGTTCAAAATCCGTGCTTACACTTTTGCTGCCCGTTTTTTAGAAACAGATATTAGCGATGAGGCCTTCACTGAATATGTTGAGAATGATAAGGTTGGAGAACTTCAGGGTATAGGGAGTGCGTTAAAGGAAAAAATCGAGGTTCTCTGCAAGACGGGTAAACTCCCTTTTTATACAGAGTTAAAGGCTTCTGTCCCTGCTGGCCTTTTGGAGATGTTGGATATTCCTGGTTTGGGTGGCAAAAAGATTAAAGCCATTCACGATCAGCTTGGGATAGTAACCATTGATGAGCTTAAAAAGGCCTGTACTGAAGGAAGAATTTCTGATTTGAAGGGGTTTGCGAAAAAGACAGAAGCGAATATTTTAGAGGGAATTAAAAATCGTGCTTTGTATAATGCTCGCCATTTGTGGTGGGATGCGAGTTTGGCATCTGTTTCAATTTTAAAGGGATTGCGAGAGTTGTCGGTTGTTGAGCAAGCAGAATGCGCCGGTAGTTTAAGGCGGCATAAGGAAACTGTTGGCGATTTGGATTTCATTGTGGCTTCCTCTACCCCTGAAATTATCATGGATTGGTTCATTCGACTTCCTGATGTGAAGGAGGTTACGGCTAATGGTCATACAAAATCTTCTGTCCGATTCAATAGTGGTCTTCAGGCCGATTTAAGGGTTGTTCCAAAAGAGCAATTTTGCTTTGCACTTCATCATTTCACAGGTTCTAAGGATCATAATGTTCAAATGAGGCAGAGGGCCTTGAAGAGAGGTTATAGTTTAAGTGAGTGGGGTTTGAAGAAAGTTGATGCTGAGGATGAAGGTCAAATTAAGACGGATATTGATAGCGAAGAAAAATTATTTCGCTTTCTGGATTTAGATTTTGTTGAACCAGAATTGCGAGAAGGTCTGGGCGAAATTGATGCAGCGGAAAAAGGATTATTGCCTAATAAACTTAAATTATCTGATTTAAAAGGAACTTTTCATAATCACTCGACTGCTTCAGATGGTTATAGTACTTTGGATGAATTAGCTCGCGAGGCTGAGTCGAGGGGTTGGGAATACTTCGGTTTGGCTGATCATTCAAAGGCGAGTTTTCAGGCGAATGGCTTAAACGAAGAGCAGGTGTTGTCTCAGATTGAGCAGATTGTAAAAATAAATCAGTCAGGTAAATATAAGACGACATTGTTTTCGGGAATTGAGTGTGATATTTTGAAAGATGGAACATTGGATTTAGATAACAGTGTTCTCTCGAAATTAGATTACGTCGTTGTTTCCGTTCATTCTTCATTTAGCCTTAGCGAAGAGGACATGACTAAGCGGATCATTCGAGCTTTAGAGCATCCTTCTGCAACAATGCTTGGGCACATGACGGGTCGAATTCTATTAAGACGAGAACCGTATTTATTAAATGTGGATAAGGTCATTGATGCGGCGATAGCGAATGGAAAAATTATTGAATTAAATGCAAATCCAAAACGTTTGGATATGGATTGGAGACTTTGGCGAAATGCTGCAGAAAAGGGCTTGCTTTGTAGTATCAATCCAGATGCCCATAAGCTTGAACATTTTGACTTTATGGAGCTTGGGGTTAATATTGCCTGTAAAGGATGGTTGACCGCAGAAAATGTATTTAATACAAAAAGTATTACCGAAGTTAAACAGTTTTTAAGTAAGTGATGGCAAAAGCAAATAAATCGTCTATAGAAATAGCTAGATCTGTGATCGAGAGAGAAGCAAAAGCGCTTCTAGACGTTGCATCCAGAATCGATGGGAAGTTCGATGAGGCGATTGATGTGCTGTATAATGCTAAAAATAAGGTGATTGTTACAGCACTTGGTAAGTCGGGTCATATTGGGAAAAAAATAGTGGCAACTTTATGTAGCACGGGGACGCCTGCAGTTTTTTTACATGCAGCTGAAGCTGTTCATGGAGATTTAGGGGTTTATCAGCCGGGAGATCCAACTATTTTAATCTCAAAAAGCGGTTCTACTGCAGAATTGGATTTTTTGCTACCGAGTTTAAAGCGACATAAATCCCCTATTATTGCTATATTAGGAAACCTTAAATCCCCTTTAGCGGAGAAGGCTGACATTGTGCTAGATGGTTCAGTAGATGGGGAAATCGATCCATTGGGCATTGTGCCGACCGCAAGTGCGCTTGTAGCCCTTGCAATAGGAGATGCGATTGCATCTGTTCTTATGGAGAAGAGGGGCTTTACAAAAGAAGAGTTTGCTACGTTTCATCCCTCTGGTCAATTGGGTCGTAATTTGTTGTTGAAAGTTGAGGATGTTATGCAGAAGACAGATTCAATTGCTAAGGTATCACTAGAATCATCCGTGAAAGAGGTGGTTATTCAGATGACGAAATATTCGAATGGTGCTGCATGTGTTGTTTCAGAAAGCAACGAGTTGGAGGGCATTATAACGGATGGTGATTTGAGAAGAATTCTTCAAGAGCATGATGATATTCGATTACTTAAGGCCAAGGATGTTATGACCGCTAATCCAATTACAGTTGATCCCAAATTATCTTTAATCGATACATTGAAATTAATGGAGGACAGGCCTGCGCAGATATCCGTGCTTCCAGTGCAGGACAATGATTCCACTTTGTGTCTAGGGCTAATACGATTGCATGACATTTATCAGCCAACAAAATAGACGTAGACTTTTGTTTAAGTTACCCTGAATTATGAGTGAAATACGCTATTTAATATTGGAGCTAGCGGATAGTGTCATCGCGATTCAGGATACGGCGAGGGATGTCTCGCTTTCAAAGGAGCAACTTTCAAAAGAGCAGGATCATTTTAGTAAAGAACACCGTTATGTATTAGACGGGTTAAAGCCGGTAAATTCCGTTGAGGTTCAGTTGATCAAATTGGAGAAATATCGGTTTGAGATGGAAGTTAAGCAGATGGGATGGGATCGTAAAAAGCAGTCGATTAATGACCTTGAAGACCGAGCGAAGGTTGATTTACTTCATGTCTTACAAAATATTGAGAAAGGAATGGTGCTTTTAGAGAAGGCATTAAGCGAGAAAGAGGATGAACGGTCACTAGGAGTGCAAATCCTTTTGGTTGATTCGATTCTTGGTTTTTTACTCAGAAGTTCTGGTTCTATTTATGGATTGTATTTAGGGGAATTTAATCGTTTGAAAAGTGAATTCGAAAGCCGAATTACCAGCAAGTATGCTGGATTGTTGACTGATTTTAGTGAAAGCGTTGTCAACGATTTCAAAGAATCCTGTGATGGTTTACAATCTTATCATGATGGAATTAAGGGTTTTTTAGAAAAAAATTCATTAGATCATTTAAAGCAATCCCAATGGAGTGGAGCGCAGATCGAAATGGAATTGAGCCTCGCAACTGAGGCTCGCAATGAATTGAAATTGATGCTGAAAGGCATTGTTGGTTTTTTGAAAAAAACAACTTCGATGAAAAATGGGGACTATGATACATTGTTGTATCGTTTCGCAAAAATTAGCGGTTCTATCCCTATTGAAATGCTTGAACGCGGTAAGGTTGTATTTGAATTTGGTCAAGAGGGTGGCGCCTTATATAAAGAATGTGAGAAGGTGTTACTATTAAAAGATCAAGCATTGGCGAAAATTAAAGACGGTCTCAATAGAGAGAAAGCTTTGGTTGATAAAGTGAATCAAATGGTTGTTGAAGGAAATGTTATCCAGGCCGAGTCTGTTATTCGTCGGTTGACTTTTTTATACAGTGATTTGGATTATTCTGAATTACGCAAGAAGGTTGCAGATAGAAATACAGAGACTCAAACTTTGGGTGATTTACTGGATAAGATACAGATGGTTTTAGCCGATTCGAGAAAATGGTCTATTTTCTCGATTTTTAAAACACGTCGATCCCTGTTTCGTATACTGAAAGAATCAAAGGCTGAGTTAGATCGCTTTCAAGGAAAAGCTCTTACTGATTATGAAAAAAAGTATCTTCATGCGATAGAGTCGTCTTTGGCGAGAGTGAAGGATCAATTATTTTTTCTTAAAAAGGGAAAGAGGATTGCAATGATAGGGATTGGAGTTTTTACGTGTTTTCTAATGTTCGATGCTCTTATTGATGGTTACCGTAGCGGGGTTGAAAAGCAAACGGGGATTTCAGTACATGGCTTAGAATCGATTCCAATGGAAATCTATAGAGGAGATCATGTTGAGGCTTTAATGCTCGATGAGAATGGCGAACGCTGGTTTCCTCTTTCAAGTAATAACACGGAGATTCGGCTTCAGATAGAATATTTTGGAGAATTAATCCTACCTGTGACAATAGAAAAAGGTAAAAGAACAGATATCACTGCAGATGTTCGAGATGAAATAAATTTACAGGGTAAGACGAATTTAAGAAATGTGTTAGCTGAAAAGACCAGGCGTTATATATTGCTAAAGCATCAGTTGCTTGATCTGGCATCTGAATTGAATACGGTGAATGAATTGAAAGATCCTGCAATGAAAGCATTAAGTGAGTATCAGGAAACGTTTACGGATTATACCGAAAAAAAAATGATAGAATATCGTAAAGAAAAACGTTTTGAAGTGGTTGATATAAAACGCGAATTAACGGTTCAATCGCGTAATAAAGAAAACGTGAGCGTGAGGTTGATGAAAATGCAGGATACCGCGGTTGGATTAATTAATAAGTATTTGATGCAGAATGCATTGAGGATCCCTATTGTTCCAGAACAAGAGAAAGCTTTAATTTTTGAAACAGATTACGTTGATTTGGAGCCTGGTGGAAAAACGATAAAATTAGTTGTTGGAGAGTACAATTTTTCAGAAGATACTTATCGAAATGTATTTGTTGAAGAAGATGAGAGTCCTCTATTTCAGAAGAATAAAACATATTTGTTTTTAAGGAATTTCCCTGAAGTTATAGAAGATAAATTTTTAAGAGAAGAAGTGTTGGCGTTGTACGAAAACTGGGTCAGTTACAAAGCTAAAAACGAAGATGCTGAGGATTTGCTTAATGCGCGACTTTTTTTAATTGAAAGCGAAATTAGCGACAAAGAAGAGAAATATCGCGAGTACTTGAATTTGATTGAACCTTTGCAAAAAAAACTTGAAGAATCACTTCAAATGGAACGTCGTATTATTGATACGCGGAGAGGATTGAATGATGAGGTAATTGCTTTAAATCAAGAAATTAAAAAGCTAGATGGTTATTTAAAAAATATAACTGGCTTTTCCCGCTTATAGTCCGAATCCCTTGAATAAGGGGTCTTGCATGTATTGTTTGGTTATTCCTTCATCTTTTTCTAGAGCTTTTTTGCAGGAATCCTGGGCGCGTTCAATGTCGCCATTTTTATATTGAACGGCACATTGCAGGATATCTTGTTCAACCGATGCAACCCCTGTTTTGTTGCTTAAAAAAGCTTCCACTTCTCTGCTTCTACCAAGAGAAATTAGAGCCATTTGGCGTTTGAATTCGAATAATGAATCAGGCTGTTTTGTTAAGTATGTATCTAATAATTCTTTGGCTTGATTTGGTAATCCCATGATGCGATATATTTCTGCAGCATTCTGTGTAGCAAAATAATTCAATGGGTCGTATAGCAGTGCTTCATCGTAAGACTTGATGGCATCTTCCCAGTTTTTCCATTCAGAGTGGATGGAACCAATTAGGCATAAGTTACGAGCATGGGTGGGGTTATTCGCTTTTTCCTTTGTGGCAAATCCGAGGGCTTTTTCAAATTCATTATTTTCAAAGTGCATCATGCCAATTTGAAAATTAACAAGGTAAACATCGGCATTATAATGCAATGCTTCGTTGAAGTTTTTCATGGCAATTTCTGTGTCACCTGATTTTTTTGCTTCTATTCCGCAGAGATAATGAAACTGCCCCATCATTTGATTGTATTGCTTGATGATTTTCGGGACTTTTTGGGCGTTCGAAATCACGGGTTTAACTAACATGAGTTTGTCGTACATATTACTGACGCTGAC
This sequence comes from uncultured Opitutales bacterium, assembly GCA_963924785.1. GTDB lineage: Bacteria > Verrucomicrobiota > Verrucomicrobiia > Opitutales > CAJWYM01 > CAWUTK01. The sequence continues at coordinate 3,058 of CAWUTK010000262.1, read as the reverse complement.
AAGACTGACGATGTTTAATAGAAGTGATAATCCGAGTAGGATACTAAAAGTGATGATTGTAGTTTGCTTCATGGTGTTTACGCTTCGTTTAAGGCTCTCAGATACGATATCATTAATATAGCTCCAATGATTAGACTTATTTTACCTAGGGTGTTTCCGAAAATCGTAGAATGTTTTTTTGTTGATAATGAATTTGTTTTAGGGTCTAGGTGTGTTATATCCGGTGACTGGTTTGCACTGATAGAATTTTTACTGAATCGGAAAAATTGGCGAACTTTTACAATGAAAGGAGCGGTTTCTTGATCGAATGCTTTATTGACATGGTTAAGTTCAAAGTCTTCGGCTGGTTCAATGACTGCGGAAAGGGTTATTGGGGTTGTTATGCTTAATGCTAGGATCCCGAATAATGAGAATGATTTTTTTACGCAAGCTATCATCTGAAAGTTAATCCTTGATTCCAGATGTTTTTTTGCTTCGAAGCATTATTATATTTGTTAAAGTTAACAACGTTTCCATCACCAACATTCGTTAATGAAAAGGTAGGTATATCATTTGTTGGCAAATTGATTTTCTTTTGAGGAGCAGTTTCGCTGGGTTGGTTTTGCAATGGTATTGGCTTGATTGTTTCAACCTCTACTTCTTTGATTGCCTCAGAGGGAGCTGGCGTTGTTGCTACTATATCGATTGCTTTAACTAGCTTAACTACAGATGTATTTGTTGGCGCTAGGGTTACTTTTTCCAGATTTTCAGCAGAGTGGGTATTGATGGGTTGGTGAATCTCGATATTTGAAGATGGATCATTTTCAGTAATTACACTTGGACCGATTTCCATTGGGGCTGAGGGGATTGGGATCTGTTGTGTTGCCTCAATTAATTGTTCTGAGGGTTCTGTATGTAGAATGTTCTCCCCATCGATAATTTCAGCTTTTGGGGATGTGACTGGCTGTTTTGTTTCTTCAGGTTCGATAAAGTCATTTCCGTTGAGACCTTTAGTTTTTGCAGTATTCAATAATTCGTGATGACCTCTTAAGAAGATAAAACCATTCACGCTGGTAGAACTAAGTGCGATGGCAGCACAAATAATGATAATTCGTTTATATAAGAATTTCATACTAAAAACTATTGAAAAAAACCGTAAATTATTGGCTAATAGTTCTATATTAAAGACTTATTTCAATATTAGTCAAATCTGAAACGAAAATTAGGCAAATCATGGGTGGAGGGTAAAATTACTGATAGCCGAATACGTATTTTCTAATGATTGAAAAGATGAGAATTATGTTGTACTTTTGTTAGATGAAAATACTTCGTTATTTGGAAGAAAAAGGAAATGTTGCTTTTGCGGCTGTTGATCGCCAAGGAGTAGCACACTCCATTGTTCAAGCGGATAACAAGTTGGAACTACTTGATGAACAGGTGGATGTTCGTTCTCATTTGGCCCCTGTTGACCTTAAGTCAATTTACGGCGTAGCATTAAATTATAGAGATCATGCGCAAGAAACGGGCAAACCACTTCCTGAAAAGCCAGTAATATTTATGAAAGCGTTGTCTTCATTAGCTCATCCGAATGGCTCGATTATTCTGCCAAGAGCTCGGCGAAGCGATAAGGTTGATTTTGAGGGTGAACTGGTGGTTATAATCGGTGAAACGTGTAAAAATGTTAAACGTGCGGATGCCTTGAATTATGTCTCAGGTTATACGTGTGCAAATGATGTTAGTGCACGAGATTGGCAATACGATTGGGGTGGGGGGCAATATTGTGATGCCAAGTCCTTTGATACGTTTTGTCCAATGGGACCCTGGTTGGTGACTGCAGATGAGATTCCTGATCCTTCAAATTTGGCGATAAAAACGGTTTTGAATGGCGAAGTTGTTCAAGAATCGAATACCAGAGAATTAATCTTTGATATACCCGCACTAATTGAATTTTTAAGCGGAAGTACTACATTGTTGTCGGGAACAGCAATTTTAACGGGGACACCCGGCGGCGTTGGAGTGGCACGAAAACCTCAGTTGTTCTTGAAGCCAGGTGACGAAATCTACGTGGAAATTGAAGGCATTGGTAAATTGAAAAATACGGTAGTAGAAGAAGAATTTGAAGTATGATTGAGTGTTTTTTTGGATTGTGCAGGATTAAATTATTTGAGGCTCGCAGTGTTAAGTTTGGTTGGTATAAAACATGGCGTTTAAAGATATTATAATCACATTTCGAGGCAATGCCTACCTGGATTTTTTGAAACAAAAATTTATATGTATTTAAAATGAGTGACCCTATAAAACACGAGTGCGGTATAGCAGTTGTCCGTTCTTTAAAAACGTTGGATTATTATCAGCAAAAGTATGATACGCCACTGTACGCTTTTAATAAACTTTTTCTACTTATGGAAAAGCAGCATAATAGAGGACAAGATGGAGCAGGGATTGGAGCGGTAAAATTGGCGATGCCCGCTGGTTCGCCTTATATGTTTCGTGAGAGAAGTATTCATTCGAAGGCTTTGGACAAGATTTTTAAAAAACTGCTAGCTGAATATCATGATAAGGTGACAAAAGGTGAGGTTTTCCCCGAGTTTCCTGAAACAATTAAAAACAACTTTGATTATGCAGCAGAGTTATTGATGGGGCATTTGCGCTATGGCACGTCAGGTGAATATAGCGAGAGTTCCTGTCACCCTTATTTTAGGAGAAGCAATTGGCCAACGAAGAGTCTTATGTTGGCCGGTAATTTTAATATTACTAATTCGGATCAATTAAATAAGAATTTAATTGCAAGGGGGCAGCATCCCATTTTTGAAACAGATACCCAGACGATATTAGAAGAGATTGGTTTTCATTTAGACCAAGAGCATGATCGATTGTATTTAGAGGGTAAGGGAAATGATTTGAATGGACCTTCCTTGGCCGATTTTATAAGCGATAATCTTGATCCTCTTCGCATACTTCGTGAAGCAGCTAAATCTTGGGACGGGGGTTATACTCTCGCGGGGATGATTGGAAATGGAGATTCTTTTGTTTTGCGGGATCCTAATGGAATACGGCCTTGTTTTTATTTTAAAGATAA
>CAWUTK010000261.1:0-4038 GCA_963924785.1 uncultured Opitutales bacterium | reverse complement strand
GATCTATCATGAGACGAAACTAAACCAAGATCGAATAATTGTCAACATGTAAGATAAGTAGTTCATAATCAAATTGAAACAATCCGCCAAAAAATTCCAAATTAAACATTCCACTTGCCCCTTTGCAGCAAAAACTTCTCTCAACTGAAACCACACCTTCCCGACGACACCTCCCGACAAGGGAGGAACAGGAAAAAACGCGCCCTGTACAATCGTAATTTTCATATTTGTAGAAAACTAACCATGGGGAAGAATATATCTTAAAACCATACTTTCCAAAATTTTTATTTTTGTCCAAGAATACACCATACCCTATCCACTAACTTATATAAAAAGACCAATTTTTCGGAGTAGTCCGAATGTTCATACTAAATGTTCCACCTTGACAATTGTATGTAATTTGAAAGTATTACTTTCAAATTACATGAATAAGGCGTTAAAAAGAAACCGACACGAAGACATCTTGGAATATTTATCATTCTTCCCCGTAACGGCTGTTTTGGGACCTCGACAATGTGGAAAGTCTACTCTCGCAAAAACAATTATTAAAAATCATGGAAATTCACTATATCTAGATTTAGAACTGGGCTCTGATTTGAATAAACTAAGAGACCCAGAAGCCTTTTTTAGACTTAATGCCGACAAGTTGATTTGCTTAGATGAAATCCAGCGCCTACCCGAAATTTTTCCCCTAATCAGAAGTCTAGTTGATATATCTAGAAAACCAGGTCAATTTCTATTGCTAGGTTCCGCTTCTCCTCAATTGTTACAACAATCATCAGAATCTTTAGCTGGGCGGATAGGTTATATTGAACTCAATCCATTCAACTTAACAGAAATCCCACGTAAAGAACTTAAAAAACACTGGTTTAGAGGGGGCTTCCCCAATAGCTACCTAGCACCGACTGATTCACTCAGCAATCTTTGGAGAGAACAGTTCATAAGAACCTATTTAGAAAAAGACATTCCTTCATTAGGATTTAATATTACAACTCCCGTTTTAGAAAAGCTATGGACAATGATATCAAATTTATCAGGACAACTATTTAATCAATCCCAACTGGCGAACAATCTTGGTGTTTCACACACCACAATCAAAACCTATCTGCATATATTAGAAAGCACTTATACTATTCGTCTACTTCAGCCCTATCTAAAAAATCTACAAAAAAGGATGATAAAAAGCCCCAAAGTCATACTAAGAGACACTGGCCTCCTACATTCTCTCTTATCCATAAACGATTTAAACAGCTTAATGGGGCATCCCGTATATGGACAATCTTGGGAATCTTATGCAATAGAACAAATCTGCAACGAAGCATCTAGTTGGAAACCATTTTTCTATCGAACAAGTAATGGAGGCGAAATTGATCTTTTGCTAGAAAAAGGGAATGAGCTAAAAGCCATCGAATTTAAAGCGTCAACAACTCCCAGTATTAATAAAGGCACTTATCATGCAATTGAAAGCTTAAACATAAATATGCTCTACTTAATCAGTCCCCTATCAGAAAATGAATCTATTCCAATTAACGACAAAGTGACCAACTGTTCCATCGACTTTTTCATAACCAACTGCTTGTAAAAACATCCCCTACAAATTCCAAGCACAATGTGTGGTGGGTAAATTCTAGCTTCAATACTCGCTCAAGATCCTCGAGATATTTATCGGAAACTTTTATCTAAAGAATACTCACAGGCCTTTTTATAAGCAGCTTCATGAAAGATTGTTAATCCATTTCCATCTTCTAATATTTCAAATAAACGATTTGGCCTTTTGGATAACGCGCTACATGTACATAGACTTTTCCATTTTTCTCATTTCTCAAAAATATGGGTAACCAAAAAGTATTAGTGACAATCCCATCAGATATCTAAACAATTCTAGCACCGTAACGAATAAAACAAATCTAATAACTTCAACTGGACCAAAGACGAAGGGGAATCATAGCCCTTTACCCTCTGATAAAAAACGCCATCTACAGTTTCCTCATTAGCCAAGTTTACATACATTCAAGAAAGATATTTTCGATCCACTAATCTAATAAAATGCAACTCGAATCGATGAATTGTCAAGTTATGCAATAAGACTAACACTGATAACATGATATGAAACAACAGTAATAAGCTGATCATCCATCAATTTTCCACTTGAAAGATATAAATAATGCGTTAATTTAGATGCATTAATAGCGATAAAACTACTTTACGCACTGATTAAATGGCATTAAATATAGATATTTTAAAAGATATAGGGAATTCGATTCGGACCGAAAGGTTGAATCGAAATATGACTCAATTCGAACTTGCGGAGGGGGCTGGTGTTTCAAGGATAGTTATTCAGTCCTTAGAATATGGTAAGGGTTCATCTTTATCAAATTTTATAAATGTATTAAGACACCTTAATCGGCTAGATTCGTTGCACGCTCTTTTTAGTTATACTCCAGAGAGTCCAATGTCTCTATCTAGCAGAAAGGGGAAAATAAGGCATCGAGCAGGAAGAACCTAGGATCATTTATGAATGTGGTTGATGTTAAATATAAAAACACTTTAGTTGGAGCAGTGTTTTGGGAACCTAGCCGTAAATTGGCGGTATTTGAATATTCAGAGGATTTCTGTAAAAGCCCCCTTCCCCTTTCCCCTATTAAAATGCCCGTAACGAAAGGGGCTCATTACTATTTCCCTGAAAACAAAAACTGGTTATTTCATGGTCTTCCAGGACTTCTAATCGGATCGCTACCAGAGTCCTTTGGAAATACTATTTTAAGTAAATATCAAAATCCTAAAGGAATAAATTTCAATAAACTAAGTTATGTTGATCGACTATCATATGTAGGCATTCGGGGTATGGGGGCTTTAGAGTATTTCCCCAATTTATTTAAATCTAAAAACACTGATAGTCATGATCTTAATTTATCCAATTTAACAGATCTAGTCCTAGAAGTTTTAAATACAAAAAACACGATTAAAGGAAATCTTCGTTCAGATAAAGCCAACGCAATCGAGAGCATCATCAAAATAACTAGCTCTGCTGGAGGCGCTAGGGCTAAAGCCGTCATACTATTCAATCCTTTAACAAAAGAAATTTCCGGAGGTTATAAGGGAATTCGAAAAGGCTTTGAACATTACCTGATTAAAATTGATGGAGTTCATTCTGATTTTGATTTGTTCAAAAATTATGGGAAAATTGAATACGCCTATTATTTAATGGCAAAAAAGGCCGGCATTAATATTTCAAATTCTGAATTAATCACCGATGGCAACAAATCTCACTTTTTAACAAGACGCTTTGATCGGGAAGATAATGGAGAGAAGCATCACATTTTAACATGGGCTTGCTTAGAGCATTATTCAGACTCCAGCATACTTGGATATGAAAATTTGTTTGATACCTTAGACAAGCTTAAATGCGATAAGACTCAATTTAAAGAATTGTTTCGAAGAATGATATTTAATGTTCTTACAAAAAACACTGATGATCATACTCGTAATTTTTCATTCATAATGGATAACAATGGCGATTGGAAATTATCCCCTGCATATGATTTGGTTTACACCTATCAAAAAGATGACCTTCAAAATTGTGAGCATAAGTTAAGTGTAAATGGTGAAAGATTTTCGATTTCTATTGAGGACATTTTTTCTGTTGCAAAAACGTACGATATCCCCTCTCCATCAAGTATATTTAGAGAAGTTAAGAATGCTGTTAATGAATGGACAAACGAAGCAGGTTTACCTCTGGAACAAACAAAAGCGATTCATTCAACCTTTTCTAAAATAGATCTATAAAGCACGTATCCACCAAACGAATTTCCATCAGACTTAGGAAGCACTCGTAAGCACCGTAACGAATAAAACAAATCTAATAACTTCAACCGAACTATAGTAGAAGGAGAATCATAGCCCTTTACTCTCTGATAAAAACCGCCATCTACAGTTTCCTCGTTTACCAAACCTTCATATTGTCGAGAAATGTCATAGACAACGTGCCCCTTTGCTGCAAAAGATTTTCCTAATTGATACCACACTTTTCCGACTGCG
>CAWUTK010000260.1:0-28142 GCA_963924785.1 uncultured Opitutales bacterium | reverse complement strand
CGTCTTTTTCATCAATTTCAAATCGGATCTTACCACCGTGAGGCATTGCTTCTGTCGCGTTAATGATCAGATTCAGGAATACTTGTTGCAATTGACCTTTGCTTGCATTGATTGCAAGCTCCTTACTTGGAAGGCTATAGGATAATTCGATATTGCTTTGAGCTAATTTTAATCGAACTAATTGACCGACATCTTCAATGAGTTCATTGATAAAGACATTGGATTTAATTTCTTTGTCGTTTTTGCCAAAATCTAGAACTCGGCTAACAATTGATTCAAGCTGTTTGAGTTTCTCTGAAATAATTGAGATATCTTTAGTTCTCGGATCATCGTCTCCAAATGAAAGTCCCATGGCGTCAAACAGTAGTTTTATGACGGTGAGGGGATTTCTTATTTCGTGGGCAATTTCAGCAGAGAGAATACCCAGCGTTGTTAACTTTTCATTTTTCCGCAAATGTTCTTCTGTTGAGAATACCTTTGAATAGAGGAGGGTGTTTTGGATCGTTACTGCTCCCATACTCGCGAGCGTTTCTAGAATGAGTTTTTCGTCATTATTAAAAAGGCGAATTTTATCCGTGTAGATGTTAAATAGGCCAATTACTTTATCTTCAAATGTGATGGGGGTACAAATCATGGACCTAAGCTTCGCGCGGTTTTGAAGGCTAATGAAATGCGACTCTTCGGTTTTTAATATATCAGTAACTTCAACTTGTTTATTTTTATTAAATGCGTATCCGAGTGAACTTTCATCGAGGTTGAGTGTTTCACGGTGATTTATTCGGCCCTTTTTTCCTGTTAAAATACTTAGGCTGAGCTTTTTATCATTTTCATCGAAAAGGTATATTGCTGCAAGGTGTCCATTGAGAATCGATCGGCCTTCATTGGCGATTGTTTCTAAGACTTCTTCTAGCTTGAGCTTTGTAATCATTTTCTGACTCAAGCCAATGAGCGCTTGCAGCTGATCCGCTTTGGTTTTGAGTTGTTTGACTAACCAAATTTTACTGACAACTTTACCTGCTTCATTTGCGAGTAGAGTCAGGACCTTTAAGTCGGCTTTGCTGAATGCATTGCGATCATAGCTATCAATGTTAATAACGCCAGTAATGACACCTTGCTCTTTTAAAGGGACAGCCATTTCAGATTTCACCTTTTTCGAAATGGAGAGGTAGCGAGCTTCAGTGCTTACATCCGGGCAGTTTATGGCCACTCCATTAAGTGCAACTCTGCCAGTTATTCCTATTCCGAGTGGCATACTGTGTTGAGTCACTGCTTTAGGAAGGCCTTTTGATACTTCTATTTCCAGGAGGTTTGATTCGATTCTTATTAACGAAATCGAAGCACTGTTTGCGGGAAGTAGATCCATCAATTTATCAATGATGAACTCAAGGGCTAGATGAGGGTCTTCTGTGGTGTTGATTAAGCTACTGATATCGTACAGTGCATTAATAACGTCAAACTCGATGTTTGTTTTATTGTTACTCTTTTGCTTTGAATTTTGAGTTAAAGGACTCAGAGATTCATTCGCTTTCATTGTAAAGGTTGAGTTTGTTTCTAAGCGTTCGAATGTTCACATCTAATATTTTTGATGCTTTTGTCCTATTGCCTCCAGTTAACTCTAAAACTTTTAAAATGTGTTCTTTTTCAACTTCAAATAGACTTTTTGGAGGACCATCATCGGCGGAACTCAATGAACTGCTGCTTCCTGTTTCTGTAACAGACTCTGATCCTTCAATGTTTGCAGAAGGAATTTGAGTTAATAGACCAAGCACTTCACCTGTAATAGCAGCACCATCTTCAGACATTATGGTTGCTCGTTCAATTGTGTTTTGAAGTTCCCTAACATTACCGGCCCACTTGTAGCTCATCATTAAATTGATTGCTTTCTCTGAAAAACCTGGGGTCTTTAAGTTATGTTTACGAATAAAACGCTCAAGAAAGGAATTTGCGATGATTGGAATATCTTCTGCACGATCTCTTAGGGGAGGGACTTCTACGGGAAACACGTTAAGTCTGTAATAAAGGTCTTCTCGAAACTCACCATTTTTAACAGCAGCTTTCAGATCTCTATTGGTCGTGGCTAAAACCCTCACCTTAACTTTGATGGTCTTGTTTCCTCCAACTCTTTCAAATTCTTTTTCTTGCAATACACGTAAAAGTTTAGCTTGAATTTGAGGAGAAATTTCTCCGATTTCGTCTAATAGGATAGTCCCGTTGTTGGCTAATTCAAAACGTCCTTCGCGGCGTTGAGTCGCTCCTGTAAATGAACCTTTTTCGTGTCCAAAGAATTCACTTTCTATTAAGTTTTCTGAAATAGCAGCACAGTTTACTTTAATAAAAGGCTTATCGGATAGCAAACTGAGTTTATATAGTTCATTTGCAACTAATTCTTTCCCTGTTCCATTTTCCCCAGTTATCAATACAGTTGCTTCAGTCGCTGCAACTTTTTTTAGCATGTTTTTAAGCGTTTGAATGGCTAAGCTATTACCTATTATCTCACTTTCAGTTTTCTGCTGCTGAGAATAGTAACTGTTGAGTTTAACTAGTTGATTGAACTCTTTCGCTTTTTTTAGAACAACTTCAATTTGTTCAAATGAAAATGGTTTGATAATGTAATCAAAGGCACCTTTATGCATGCAGGTAACTGCTGATTCAACAGAACCGTGCCCAGTGATCATTACGACAAGAGGTGCGTTGGGGGAGTCTTTGAGGTCATCAAGTAGTTCTGTTCCTTCACCGTCTGGTAATCGAACATCGATGAAAATTATATCGAAATTGTCTTTTGCTATTAACTGCCGAACATCTTTTAACGTTTCACAGGACGCAACGGAATAACGACGTTGACGCAATTGCTGCTCAAGTGTTTTACGAATAATTAAGTCGTCGTCTAAAACGATGATTTTTTCGATGGCCATGCTTTAAAAATATATTTTCTAAGTCTCTTAAGCTATAACACTTTATGAGAAATTGTCAAATGCTCTTAATCTTGGCTGTAAATGAGGATTCTATCGTGGACAAGTAGGGCGAAGTCGACTTTTGAGTCATTGTTAAAGTCACCACTGATAATCTCTCTTGGTTCAAAAGGGGCACCTGTTCGACCTTCATAGTGAAGGTTTTCGTCGAAAACAAAGAAGTGCATGATGCTTTCCCATGAATTTGATTGTTTCGAAAACTTCAGGATTTCTAGCATGTGGCTGACTGCGTCTAATAGAATGAGTTCTGATTGACCGTCATTATCAAAATCAATCGTATGCGTGAATGTAGGGGAAATGTCTTTAAGATTTGTTTCAAAGGTGAATTTTCTGTTAAGGGACCAGTGGTCCGCGTTTGGAATAATTGTCCAAAATTGTTCTTGTCCAAACAGCAAAATACGACTGTTTTTATCTTTATCCAATTCAATAGATGATTGTAGTAAACTTAGGCCGTTTGTTTCTAACGTTTGATTATATTCGTAGTCTGAAGATTTTTTTTGTAGGAATTGAAAAGTTGCTTCAACGGGATCATAAAAGAATATATTCTCTTTATTGTTAAAGGCTTTTGTTATAATAGGAGATGATATGGCAGAATCACCATTTTTTGTATTATACTGACCAAGTATTTTAATCTCATTTGAAGGCGTCATGGTTACTGCACGAAAAAATCCTTCGCCTCTTATTAGTAGTTCATGCTTCTTGTCATTGTTAATGTCAATTGAGCAGTAAGCATCTGCTGAAAGCTCATTGAACAAACTTTTCTTGATAGGTGAATCTTTTGCGACTTCTTTGAACGAGCCATCTTCATCTTGCACGAGGAGAATAGAAGAATCTTTGGGTAGGTTTACTATTATGTCTAGTCGGCCATTTTGGTTTAAATCAAAAGTAAATAAACTATTTGGAGCCCGCTTTAATTTTGCAAGTGCAACTGTTTTGACATCAAAATTATTCTCTTTGGTATTCCATTCGAAAATTTGTATATTATAGATTCTTTCATCTTTTTCTATAATGATGACTTCTGGATAACCGTCATTGTTTAGATCAGCTGATTGAGCATAGAGAGGCCCTCCTTTCAGTTCTAATGGCTTAGGGAAGCTTAGTTCGTTCTTTTTGTTAAGGGTTGAAATGCCGGCTATTTTCTCCTTTTCACTGACGATCAGAAGCTCATTGTTCCCGGTGTGCATGAAATCGCCTGAAACGATAGATTGAATACCTCTTAAAGACGGATGTTTTGTTGAGTGGAGAAATTCACCGTTTTCATCTTGTTGGTAGATCGTTATGTTAGCAGTGTTTTGGTCGGTAACGATCACATCTTTACGACTGTCATTGTTTATATCGGTGAAAGTATAGTTTGATGCACTTTTGACATCGAGACCCGTTGCGTAGATTTTTGGTTGAAATTCAAAAGGGGAGTTAGGCTTTTCACTATGGTTGAGTTCAAAGAATTCTATTTCTTTTGTTTTGTTGTTAACGCTTACAAAACCAGTGTTGTCTTTTGACAAAAGATTTCCTGAAAAATTTATAGGAGAACGTGTTTTTAGTTTAAATTGAAGCTCAGGGCCAAAATTACGGTTAGATGTTTGCAGACGACACCGTAAACCATGTTCTTCGGTGTTTGGGGTGTAGTATAGGAAATCTTTAAGTTTGTCGTCGTTAATGTCTACGAAGTTTGACCAAGTCGGACTGTCTGAGGTAAGGAAATATTCTTGATCTTGTTCGAGTGAACCAGACTCTGTTTGAAACCAAACCATTAGCACTCCTTCGCCAAGAAGGATTAAGTCGTTTTTATTATCATTGTTGATGTCTAATATTTTGAGTGAGTCGTGCCAGGAGAGTAATGGAAGATCTCGGATTTTTTGCACTTCACCCCAACTCCCATTGCTGCTTTGAATGTGAATATTTAAATTTCCATCTTTATATAAATATGCTAAGTCAGTGATGTTGTCGTTGTTCAAGTCTCCAAGAGTGAGAGATATCATTGACTCCCCGGTGATTAAACTGGCCGGAACGAATGGGTGATCTTCAAGGATAGGTTCCCATTTGTTTTTGCGAATAGATGTAACTCTATCTGGCTGTTTATCCTTATCCTTCTTTTGAAAGAAAAAATCAATACGGGCTTTGTCGTTATTTAGAACGGCAATATCGAGAAGACCGTCATTGTTAATATCTGCGGTGTTTATTCCTCTGGTATTCCAACCAACTTTAAAGACAGTAGGGCCATTGAGTTTAACACCCTTGTGTGCTTCATGCGCATTGAGCGAACAAAAACACATGGTAAGGGTTAGTGAATAAATTGAAAGGTGTTTTATTAAATTCATGTCAGCAATTGAGTGTATGATTGTATGAACCCTTGATTAATGTTCAGGTGTTTTCTCTATTGCAGTACTGTGGATTTCGAAGTGATCATTTTTTTCATAACTCGCACCAATTATGATGACGGGGATACTAATGTTACTTTCGAGGAGTAATTCGGCAAATATTTCTTTGGGATCGTTTTTATCATGCTTTTTCTTTCCCGATATTTTGTTGAGGACAGACATTTGCTTCATGATGCTTTTTGTTAGATTTTCAAAGTTTAAGTATTCTATGCCCGTTGGGTTTTTCGGAAGTTGATCGATCAGGTCCTCGACTTCGTCTGTTTTCCATAGAGTCAGGTCTTCTTTCCCTTCGTTTGAAATAGAGCGTTGAATGTTTACAATGGAACCCATTGCTATGTATAAATAATTATCAGTAAATGCGTATGAAATGGCTTGTTGCTGTGGTATTCCTTTTTGTGCCTGTGGGGGATTGAAGCTGAATATTTTCTTTCCTAAATATTCACTTTCTTCAAGCATCTTTGCTCCGCCTAAAAGAGTTGATTTAATCGTCTCAAATGCGGTTTGTATAGCTTGGCTATCGCTGAGGTTTAACGCAAAAAATTGATCAGCTGGTTTTGCTAATTTTGAATCATTTTCTGCTTCTTCTGTAGAACTGTAGTACACTATGTCATTTCCTAAATTCCCAATTATATCTTTCCGTATATCTAAGCCACCCATTTGGATCTTTAATTGTTCGACTTGCATGTTGTAAATACCGAAAACTTGTGGGCTGATCTCTGAAATGATTTTTTCTAAATTTTGAAATGATTCATTGATGTTCCAGTTAGACATAGATGCATTCAGTGCATCAGTTGGGACAAATACTTCAGAGGGTAACGTTTTGTTGTCGTAATGCAATAATGAGAGTAGCCCTGTTTTTTCTTCAAAATAAAGTTTGCCTGTCATATCAATGCGATCCTCTTCAATAGATGTTGCAATGTGATATGTTTGAATTTTATCAAAAGCGAGTGCGTTTAATATGCTTTCTTTTGTTACACCGAAAGGGTTCTGTGGAACCTCAATCTTTTCTTCACTTAGTTTGTTTAAACCAAATTCAATGAGTTGTTTGATATTGATATAGGCTAAAAAGTCATCGCCGTCATAGTCGTCTAGGGCTTGTTGGAATAAAGGGTCGTCTAACAGTGGGCTTGTTTCATTGTTCTGATACGAAATGATTGTTTCTTTTAACAACGCCGTTGTTGCAGAAAGGATTAGTGTTTCGTCAATGATGGTGAAACTTGTTTTACTGCCGTAGAAGTCGCCTTCTATTTTTTCACTATCGAGAATATAGATGGTTTCGTTGTTATATTTTTCTTCAATGAAAATGTTTTCAAAGGAAATTGATTCATCTCCAATCTCTCGGTTAACGAGATCCTCAAAGTTTTGAATAACATCTTTTGCTGAGCCATCAAAGCTAGCAATAAGATTGAAATTTAAATCTTTACTATGAAAAGCTAAGCATGTTTCACCATCAAATAGATCCATTAGTTCTTGAAGTTCTTCTTCAATGAGATCTTCTTTAGCGTCTTCCCATGCGCTTAATAGTTTATCGTCTTTAAACTTGAAGGCATTTAAAATTGAGTATTCGTCCCATTTTTCACTTAACTCATCAATGTCGTCAAAGTGTATTAAAACAGTAACTTCCTCGGGGAAATATTCTAGGAATTCGCTTTCTGCGAAGAGTGAACTCGAAAAAAGGATAAGGAAGCTGATGCAGCTTTTTTTCAAAATATTCATACGGTTATTGTTCGGGTTTATTTAGGAGGGGCATTATAACGAAAACCACTATTCGGGTTCCTTGGATCGAATGAGAAAGATTCTCTATTGCTGATAAACATTTTTAACATATTGGAAGGGATTGAAAAGCCTAAGCCTTCCGCACCCATTGCAATTACCTTCATGTTGTTTACTCCAACGACTTCACCTTTGAGGTTAAAGAGGGGACCTCCTGAGTTTCCGGGGCTGATCTGTGCAGTTGTTTGGATAAAGAGTCTACCGTCGATTAACCGATTTTTCAAACTAATGATTCCTTCCGATACGGATCGTTCTAAACCTAAAGGGCTTCCTATTGCAAAAACTTGCTGTCCCTGGTTTAAGTATTCCGAACTTGCGAGTGCTACTGTTTTGAATATTATGGGTTCGTCTGTATTTATTTTAAGCATGGCGAGGTCCCATTCAGGGCTTGAGCAAGCAATTGCTACATCGTCATATTGTTTTTTTATGAAAGCTCCCTTTATATCTTTTTTGTAAATAGTGACCGATATTTCGTGCTCTCCTGCGATGACATGGTGGTTGGTTATTAAATAACCACTTTTGTGAACGATGAATCCTGACCCTAGACCGGTTGGTGTTCTGATTGCGACTACTGCTGTTCCAATTTCGTTGACCCAATGATTGACGCTTTTTTCTAAACCATCTCTTGTGTTTTGATAGAAATGTTCATCGGAAGGTTTGTTGCTTTCGACCTCTTCTGACTCAGATATTTTCAAGACAGCATTATTGGGGATGGCCAATAGCGTAAAGCCTACATCAACGTAGGTTTTCTCCGAGGTTTTCTTTATGACTTCTCCGGTGATTTTAAAGCCGCCGGCAATATCAATGTTTTCGGAGTAAGCATTTGAGACGGTTAGGAGGAATAGTGACGCTATTAAGAGAGGGGTTCTTCTATACATAATGCTGTTTTAGTTTTTTATCGATCGGATTGAATTATCAATTCTTTAAGGTAAGTCGATTTCAATTTTTTGAGTTTTGCAAGTTGACTGTTTGAATAACGCCACTGCCAATTCCCCATTGCTGTTCCTGGTTCATTAAAACGTGATTTCTCATCTAATTCCATTAAATCCTGCATTGGAATGACTGCTAGTTTACTCTTTGAACTTAAGCAGGATCGAATCATATCCCATGCTATATCTTCTCCATCAACACCAAGGTAATAACGGGCATCGTGCTGGGTTGCTTCGTTGGCAGAATTATACCATCCGATTGTCGTGTCGTTGTCATGTGTGCCTGTATAAATAACACTGTTTTCGATGACGTTGTGCGGAAGGTAGAAATTATCATCACCACTGCCAAAGGCGAAGTGAAGAATCGCCATTCCTGGTAAGCCGGTATCATCTCTAAGTTTACGAACATCATCTGTAATGAGTCCTAAGTCTTCAGCTATGATTTGTGCGTCAGGGAAATGTTTTGCAAGCGCTTTAAAAAAATCGAGCTTTGGACCAGGCATCCATTGACCTTTTTTAGCCGTTTCGGCAGATGCCGGTATTTGCCAATAATCCTCAAAGGCTCTGAAGTGATCGATACGGATGACATCGTAAAGACCGAAATTTATTTTAAAGCGTTCTATCCACCATAGGTATTTTGATTTCCTTAATTGATCCCAGTTGTATAAAGGGTTTCCCCACAATTGACCGTCTTCAGAAAAATAGTCTGGTGGTACACCTGCGACATATTCAGGCTTACCTTTTTTCCCTAATTGGAAAATTTCGGGATTCATCCAAATATCAGCACTGTCAAAGGCAACAAAAATAGGGATATCACCAATTATTGAAATATCTTTAGCGTTGGAATATTGTTTTAAATTATTCCATTGTCCGAAAAATAAATATTGAAAGAATTTTTGGGCATCTACTTCAGCTTTCAATTTTTTCGCAATTGCAGATGTTTTTGCTTTATCAAAAGATGATTGGTCCTCTGGCCATACATCCCAAGAACCACCATTGTGGTGCTCCTTAAGTGCCATGAATAGGGAGTAAGCGTCTAACCAACTTGAATTGGATTTTATGAAAGAAGCATATGCTCCATAGTCTGCGACTTGTTTCTTTTTTCTTTTAGTGAAATTTTGATAAGCTTTATGCAGGACAGGCCATTTTGTGCCATAGAGTTTTCCGTAATCTGTGATGTTGCTTGGAAGACGTTTTAATATTTTAGCATCATATTCAGATAGTAATTTATCCTCAATGAGAAGTTCAATATCAATTAAGTAAGGGTTTCCAGCAAATGCAGAAAAGCATTGGTAGGGCGAGTCTCCAAAACCAGTTGGTCCGAGGGGGCATACTTGCCAGTATTTTAATCCTGATTCTTCTATGAAATCAACAAGCTCAAAGGCTTCTTTCCCTAGGGTTCCTATTCCGTATTTCCCAGGAAGTGATGTTGGGTGTAATAGTAAGCCTGCGGCTTTGTTTTCTAACCAATTGAAAATCGGTTTACTCATAAAAATCCCAATGTTGAAGTGTTAATTTAACGAGGAAGATTGTTAGATCTACAATGCAATAAACCTCTAAATTCGAAAAAATAGTAATCGCCGATAAACGCAAGGCGATTATCGGTATATCTTAGAGTCTACCAGGGTAGATTATTTTTCAAATAAGTCTAATAACTTCGAAAAGCCTTCGGCTGATAACTTTTCTTTAGGAATGAATCGAAGTGATGCAGAATTGATGCAATATCTCAAACCTGTTGGTTGCGGGCCGTCAGGGAAAACATGACCGAGATGAGAGTTGGCATTTTTACTACGCACTTCAACTCGTGTCATGAATAGTTTTGAGTCTTCGATCTCAACAACATTTTTGCTTTCTAACGGAGCGCTGAAACTTGGCCAACCGGTGCCAGAATCAAACTTGTGAGTGGAGCTAAAAAGGGGCTCTCCAGAAACGATATCAACATAAATCCCCTCATTTTTGTTGTCCCAGAATTCATTTTCAAATGGTCTTTCTGTTCCATCCTCCTGGGTAACGTTGTACTGGAGAGGGGTTAGTTTATTCTTTAATTCCTTGTCGCTCAACTGATTGTAATGAGTTTGGGTTTTTGCTGATTTATTTTCCTGCTTCGATTTTCCATTCAAAAATAAAATAGTAGCAACTAAGGCACTTGAAATGACAAGTCCTTTAAGTAAAGGTGAATTCATTGAAAAACGTTAGTTTTTAGTGACTTGAACAACTAGAATTGATGGAAACACTGACTTCTTTGTCGTTTTGTCCAACTAGTTTGTTATCAATAAGATATGCTTCTAATTCTTCGCCGCTAACATCAACTAGCATTGTGTCATCAATTTCAATACAGGGTTGAAATGTCTGGTTTGTCTTTTTTACCATTTCTTCATAATTAGCAGGATTATTAATAACATCTAGATCTTCATACGCTAGGTCATATTTATCCATGATCGCTCTAATTCCTTTACTCCATCCACATGAAGGCTTTAAGTATGCTTTTATTTTCATTTTAGTTCCTTTTTTTTGTATAATCTGGTTGAATTTAAAAATCTTCTTCTAAATTAGAACTATTCTAAATAAGATCAAGGATTAAAGAGAGTCAGTTGAAAGCCTTTTACAAACATCAAAAATAATTTTAACTTCTATTTAATGAATCGAGTATATTTAAGGAAGCCAAATTTGGAGGATGGGGATGAATTTACGCAATTGATGAATTTGAGCGTAGATTCGCTTTATCCCTGGGTGTACCCTCCGTTGATGTTAGAGCAGTTTGAACGTTATATTGAGCGATTTGATGAGGTTTTTTTCTTTGGCTATTTGGTTTGCTTGAAGGGTGATGACACAATTCTTGGCCTCGTGAATATTACCCAAGTAATGCGGTATAATGTTCAGAGTGGATTTATTGCCTATTATTTGGGAAGTCGGTATGAAGGAAAAGGTTATATGCAGGAGGGAGTTCGACTCTTATTGAACCATACCTTTCTACGTATTGGTTTGCATCGGCTTGAGGCGAATATTCAACCTGGAAATACTCGATCTATTGCATTGGCTAAAAAACTTGGTTTTAAGAAAGAAGGCTATTCCGAAAAATTTATGCAAATCAATGGTATTTGGAAAGACCATGAACGTTGGGCGATTTTACAGGACGCGTTAATGGTTAAAGCTTAAATGTCGTGAAGGATAAGGAAATGACATATAAGAGTGGGAGACTTTGGAAATCGCCATTGTTTCTTATTATTTGTGGAGGCATGCTAGTGTTTTTTGTTTTTGATAAACTCGTTGAAAAAAAAGTTCTTTCGTCGGATAAGGATAGTCTTAATAAACCTGAGAATATGGAGAACTCAGAAATTCTTAATAAACAGAAGCTGTTAAACCTTAAACCTAATAGTCGCGATTTGGAGTTACTTGATTCTTCAGGTGAAAGTTCTTCGAAAATTGAATTCCCGAAAGACTCAATTCCGGGCGATATGACTGTTCGGTTTAAGACGAAAGAAGCGTATCAAGCATTTTTGGAATATGCTGATGAAAATGGTCTTGGGATTACGGGTAAATTGCCTCAAATAAATATGCTAAAGGTTAGTGTTAATGATTCTCGGTTACTTGATGGTTTGCAAGCTGAGTTTAATGATGAACTGGCCTTTGACTATAATTACGTTGTCACTTTGCCACAAATTCCCTTCCAGCAAAAAGAAGATCAAGGTGAGCTGTTAGAGGTCGTGAACGAAAACGCCTCTGCATTAATTGGAGTTCCCTCTGACAATCAGAATTGGGGAGAAGGAGTTACTATTGCAGTTTTAGATTCCGGTATAATATCTCATAGTGCTTTAGAGAATGCGACTATTACTGAGTTGGATTTAGTGGAAGATTTTGGGCAGCAAGCTACTTTGGATACAGAAGCTTCTGGCCAAGGAACGGTTGTTGCGTCTTTGATTGTCGGGAATGTTGATGGACTTAAAGGTATAGCCCCAGCGGCCGAGATTTTGAGCGTAAAGGTTTTAGATGGTAGTGGAGAGGGCAATACATTTCTACTGGCACAAGGTATTATCGCAGCGGTTGAGTCGGGTGCTAATGTGTTGAACCTAAGTCTCGGAACGGAAGGTGACAGTGAAGTATTGCGACAAGCAGTATCTTATGCATTGAGCGGAGGGGTGATTTTGGTCGCTTCAGCAGGGAATGAAGGCACTGATAAACCTAGTTATCCTGCGGCGTATGAAGGGGTGATCGGAGTTGCTGCAACGGACGCGAATAATGCGGTGCCTAAATATTCGAATTTTGGTCAAAGCGTAAGTTTGGCAGCACCTGGCTATGGCCTTTATGCGGCTTGGACGGATGATCAGTATGTTCGATTTAACGGAACGTCGGCATCTGCACCAATCGTTTCAGGTGCGATTGCTGGATTGTTGTCTCAAGAACCAGAGCTAACTGCCTCGGACGTTAATTCGTTGTTATTGAATTATAGTGACGATTATGGTTATCCCGGGGTTGATAATATTTACGGGCAGGGTGTATTAAATATCGATCGTATTATTAATCGAAATGTCGAAGGGATTTATGATGCTTCAGTTAGTGATTTTTATCTAGATGATGTTAAAGCAGATGGTAGTAGAGAATTGCTGATAGGAATTCAAAATAGAGGAACGGAAATCTTGAATGATTTATTTTTAAAAATTGGAATTAATGGCTCTTATCGAACCTATTCTATTGGGAATGCGAATGTGGGCGAAGTTTTGAGTCTGCCTCTTTCGATTAGTAATTCTTCTAATTACCTTAAGCAGTTGGATATCGATGCGCAGATTTTTTCAAAAGACGAAAACGACTCGAATCAAAACAATGACAGACTAGAGGCAACCGTTTCATTGGAGGAATAGCAACACACTGGAATTATGAATAAAATTGAAGTTACTGAAACAGAGGAGGGTGATATTCTACTACGGTTACCTAAAGAAGTTTGGGAGTCATCTGCATTTGCCGATGGAGCAAGAATGGAAATTCGAATTGAAGAAGGAGCTATCGTTTTAGCCCCCGTTGATTAGGTTTTCTTATTTATAAATAAGTCAATTTGCCATTCTCAGATTTTTCAAAAAGGGTGTGTTTATGTTTATAAAATTCGGTTTTTCTCCAATACCAATGAGTGAGTTGGTCGATATAACGTTCTAAGTGTCGCTTGCCCCAACCGAGCTTCCATTTTTTTCTGTAATAAATTTGGTTCTTCTTTGCATAATCGGGCATGTCAGGCTTTTGTAATGACTTTTGAGTAACAGAGCCATAGTGGTGAATGAGGACACTACCTGTTGTTGCACTTTTAATTCCAGCAAATTTACATCGTCTAAAAAAATCAGCATCTTCATATTGGCCTATTTTGAAATTTTCATCAAAAAGCCCAATACTCTTGAAAACTTCTTTTTTAACCATAAAACAAATGCCGTAGACGCTTCCTCTGCGAATCACGTTTTGCATAGTGCTTGTGTACTGATCTGCATAGGGTTGCAGTTTATAATCGAAATCACCTTCACGTATACCAGGACTCACTATGTCAATGGAGTGTGCACTTGCAAAAAGTCGTAGGTGATCAAGCCATTTATCCGTTAATTCAACATCATTGTTTAATATAACGACCCAATCCCCTATGCTTTGTTTAACGCCTTGATTCCATGCGCCCGCACATCCTCGATTATCTTCGTTGCGGATGTATGTTATTTCGTTGAATTCGTCTTTGAGTTTGGTGGATTCGTCGCTAGAGGCATTGTCGATAACGATGATTTCGGTATCATTATTCTTGTCCCTGCATAGTGTTTTTAGGCACTGTCTTGTGTAGTGAACCTTATTGTATACAGGGATGACAATACTGAACTTCATTGTTAATCAGATCGATTTAGTGTGCGGTTCGAAGACGGCAGTTTTCTTCTTTTGGACTTTTTTCTGATCATTTAAACTATTTTGATACAACTCTAACTGGCTTTGAATCCTTTTTTTCTTTCCCGTTGGCTTCGGTGCTTTCGTGTAATTCCCGTTGGAGTTTAAGTATTGGGCCTTAACGTTGTCATCGAAATAGGTCTTGAGAACCTTCGTCAGTTTGTTTTTTGAAGAGATGTCGTCGATAGGGACAAGCAGTTCAATTCTCTTATCTAAATTTCGCTCCATCCAATCACTGCTTGAAATAAATAGTTTTTCTTCGCCACCATGGTGAAAGTAGAAGACCCTCGCATGCTCAAGAAATCTATCGACGATACTGGTAACTTGAATGTTTTCGCTCAATTTTTTGACTCCAGGTCGGAGGCAGCAAATACCTCTTATGTTAAGCATTATTTTAACACCTTCGTTGGAAGCTCTGTAGAGAGCATCCATTAAAATGGGGTCTGTCAAAGAATTGAACTTTGCCATAATTAAAGCTTTTTGACCTTGTTTTTTTCGCTCAATTTCAGCGTCGATCATTTCGAGTAATTTTTCTCGGAGATTGGTCGGTGCTGCAGAAATTTTATTGTAATCTTGAGACTGTGATAGGCCACTGATGATATTAAAGAACTTTGAAGCGTCGGCTCCTAGTTCTTCTTTGCAGGTCATGAAACTGACGTCACTGTAAATGCCAGCCGTTTGTTCATTGTAGTTACCTGTTCCGTAATGAATATACCTTACTATTCCTTGTGTTTCTCTTCTAACGATTAGGCATATTTTTGCATGTGTTTTGTAGTTTTTAATTCCGTAAATTACTTGAACACCGGCATGTTCTAGTTTCCTTGCCCAATCGAGATTTCTTGCTTCATCAAAGCGAGCTTTTAGTTCAACGATAACCGTGACATTTTTCCCCTGATTTGCTGCATTAATCAGTGCTGCGATAATCGGACTGTTTTTGCTTGTTCGATATAGAATTTGTTTGATTGCGATGACCCTTGGATCATCCGATGCTTCTCGGACAAGTCGGATGACAGGTTCATAATTGTCGTAGGGGTGTATTAGAATTATGTCTTTTTTTGCAATGCTGTTGAAAATACTGATTTTTCTATTTACTTGGTGAATTGGAGGCAATTCGATGAACTTATGTTTTTCAAAACCTTCAATTGTAGCTAGTTTCATGTACATGGATAAATCAATTGGTCCAGCTATTTTATAGGTTTGGTCCATTGTTACTCCAAAGGATTTTTGTAAACTCGCGAGGAATGAATCTGATGTGCTTTTAGCTATTTCCAATCGAACGGCTAAGCTTTCTTTCCGAGCATCAAGAATGTGTTCGATTTCTGATAGTAGATCTACGGCTAAATCATCTTCTATTTGTAAATCGGCATTTCTTGTTAAGCGAAAGACGGCTGTTTCTTCAATGTTTTCACCGGGAAACATTTTGTCAGCAAACAGGGTTAGAATATCTTCAATTAATATATAATGGTAACCAGATGTTGAATCGACACGAATGAAGCGAGGTAATGAAATTCCAAATGGAATGACGACGGTCCGGACTTTATCTGCTCGACGTTTTACAGGAGTTTTGATTTTGACGGCGAGATGAAGAGTGAGGTTCCTTAGTTTGGGCTTATTGTCGGGTTGGTCGATCGGCATTGGGGTGACGACAGGAAAGATCTCTTCTTCGAAATATTTTTTAACAAAAGCATAGTGTTCGGGTGATAGGTTATCTGTTCCGATTCGCTTGATGTTTATTTTGTTTAATTCAGGTTCTATCTGCTTGGTGAAACAGTTGTATTGATCTTTGACGATTTGATGGGAATGCGTGCTAATTAACTGTAGCTGTTTTAGTGGGGTGAGCCCAGAGGGATCTTTTTTCCGAGAACGTTTTCTTGCAAGAGTGTTTATTCCTCCAACACGGATCATGAAAAACTCATCAAGGTTAGAGCTTGTTATTGCTAGGAATTTCAGCCGTTCTAAAAGGGGAGTTGTTTCGTCATTTGCTTGATCGAGGACGCGCTTGTTGAATTGAAGCCAGCTAAATTCTCTATTTATATATTGATTGGGCATATTGTATTTAGTGGATATTTCAGGAAGTCTCTTTTAATTGTATTTTTTTACCAAAGATTTTTTCAAACATTTTGGCTTTTTTGTTCATAGCTAGTTGTTCTATACTGATATCTGAAACGTTTGATGTGAATAGTGTAATATCTGAAGAATCGATTTCTATGGAAATTTTGTTAATGCGTTGACTGTGCCTTCTATCAAGTGCATCCGAAATTCTGAGGATTGATGCGAGTTTTGAAACAATTATTTGGTCGTTTTGGTTGAGGCTTGAGAACTCTTTATGCTCTACGCAAGGAATGGCTTTACGATGGTAGCGTGCAATAACGGCAATGAGGTTAAGTTGGTCGTGATCGACTCCAAACAGTTCACTGTTCTTGATGATGTACATTGAATGCTTGTGATGTGCCTGGCTACTTACGACTGTTCCGATGTCATGTAGAATTGATGCAAGATAAAGGGTGGTTGCGTATTTTGATGGCAACTTGTGTACATCGCTTAATTGCTTGAATAGTTTTAGCGAAAGCATGGCAACATGTTCAGCGTGTTTCTGGTCAAATCGATGCTTGTTTCCTAAAGAGAGAGCGGATCGTTGAATTTGTTTATCGAGTTTTTTTGAAAGAGACGTATTTTTTTGGAATTCACTTATAATCCCATCTCTCATTGAATAAGGGGATATGACAAGCTTCCTGGTATTGAATGCTTTTGCTAGACTCGTGTAACTCAGTAATGCGGGAGCGAGTGTTTCGGACTCTGAAAAAGTGATGTGGTATTGTTGAACAAGTTTTTCAACTGATTTATCTAGAAGAATATTGGCTAAGGTATGAAGGGAAAGCGTTGATATAGTTATTGCAGATTGCTTATTCCATTCGGGGGAAATGTGTGATGTTGCGATTCTGGCATCACCTCCGATGATTACCATTGCAGGTGCTTTTTTGAAACTGATTTCCTTTTTTACTTCCTCAACGATATGTTGGATTTGGGATTCAATGAAGTAGCGAATGCGAGCGGCAGGGGTATCTGATTCCTCAAATGCCTCGAGTAGCCGAAATGAGCCAAATTGAAACGAACGTGAAAATATAATATTCTTTTGTTGAAGGACTAAAACTGCGGTGCTTCCTGCTCCGACTTCGACTACTATTACATTTGGGTTACCTTGGAATTCCTGTGTGTCGTAGATCGGTAGTATACTAGAGTAGAGGTAGCGACTGATTTCATTTTTACCTATAACATTAACGGTAAGTCCAGTTGCGATGTAGATACGATTTAAAAAAAAATCAGTATTGGAGGCTTCTCTGGCAGCGCTGGTCGCAACGGCTTGTATTTGATCGTCATTAACAATGCCATATTCTCGAAGGACTTTTTGGAAGTTTTTTAATGCGTTAACACACTCTTCTGTTGTGCTTGAGGAAATCGATCCGTTTGTAAAGGTGTCATGCCCTATGTTAACTGATTGGGATAGGACATCAAGCACTCTATATTTGGAATTTTCATGAATTTCCGCAATAACAAGTCGAATGGCTGTTGTGCCGATGTCGATAATTGCTATTAAATCGCTTCGAGTTTGAGGTGTTTCTGATTGTATGATGGTAGTCATGGGGGATCTATCTTGATTGATTTATTATGATAGTCTTGGGCTGCGATTTGACAAGGAATTATTCTTGTCTTTGTTTTTGAACAAGACATAAAAGAGGAATGAAAGAGAACCATTTATAATGGGAACCCCTCTAATATGATTGAGAAAATTAGTGGTAAAGACTATAAGGCGATGCTTCCCGAGTTAAGGGAAGGATTGTTAAATGCTCAATTTAAATTAAGGGATGCGAATTCTCCTTTGATTATTATCATTAGCGGTTTTGATGCTGCAGGTAGAAGTGAGGTCGTTGATGCACTTACAGAATGGTTGGATCCGAGAGGAGTCGATACTATCTCATTATTGCATCCTACGGATGAAGAACAGAATCGACCGTATTTTTGGCGATTTTGGCGCAGGTCTCCACAACGTGGTAATATCGGTATTTACTTTGGGGCATGGTATGTTGATCCGATGCTGAATTTCAACAAAGGCGATATCGGCGAAAAAGCATTTCGAGCGGAAATGACGAAAATCAATGCGTTTGAGACAATGTTGATAGAAGATGGCGCACTTATTTTGAAGTATTGGCTCCATTTATCAGAAGAGAAGCAAAGTAAGCGGTTGCATAAATTTGATAAAGATAAGCATTCGAAACGCCTGGTGACTGAATCTGACTGGAAGCATTTAAAGCAATACAAAAAGCTTCAGAAGACTAACGATGCGATGCTGGAATTGACGAGCACGGAAAGTTCACCATGGAGAGTTATTGAGGCAGAGGACGACTATGCGAGGAATTATAATGTTGGACGTTCATTACTTGATGCCATGAGTAATTATAGTTCTTTGCTTAGTGCAGAGAAAGAGTTTTATGTGCAACCGGAAGCTGATACTGAACAGAAGGTTGGTGGAGGCAGTTACTTGAAATCAGTAGATTTGAGTTTGTCTTTAGGCAAGGGATATAAGAAAGAATTAGACTCCTTTCAGTCGAAACTACATTTATTGGCATGGAATGCCTTTGATAAAGGGATATCAACGGTGCTTGTTTACGAAGGCTGGGATGCTGCGGGTAAAGGGGGGAATATTCGACGTATAACTTCGGCTGTTGACTCTCGACTTTATCGAGTGGTTACCACCGCTGCACCTAGTAAAGAAGAATTGTCCTATCATTATTTATGGCGATTTTGGAAGCATATTCCTTGTTCGGGGAATATGACTATTTATGATAGGTCGTGGTATGGACGTGTGCTTGTTGAACGAGTTGAAAATTTAGCAACTCCGGCTGAATGGGGTCGAGCTTATGATGAATTGAATAATTTTGAAGCGGATCTTATTGCCGCCAATACAGTAGTTGTTAAATATTGGCTCCATATTAGTCCAGAAGAGCAACTTAGACGTTTTGAACATAGAAAGAGCGTTTCTTATAAGAAGCATAAAATAACCGACGAGGATTGGCGTAATCGAGAGCGATGGGATGATTACGAAGTTGCCGTTAATGAAATGATTGAAAAGACGAGCACTAAGCATGCTCCTTGGACATTGATTTCAGCGAATGATAAAAAATACGCGCGCATTCAAGCAATTAAAACGTTATGCGATCGACTCGAAGAGAAATTAGGATAGAATTTATCACTGTGAATCGAATCGTTATAACATTAGTTTTATTTTTAGTCGGTTGCTCGACAACTAATCTATATTTAGAAACTAAGACTTTGAAAAGTGTCGAGCAGCGGTTGAATAATATCGACTCAATGCGAGCTATTTTCTATGAATCGGGATGGCACGTTCGTGTAGAAGAAATAAAGAGAACCGATAAAAAGGTCGAATTTGCTATTCATTCTTACAAAACAGGCATGGAGGGGGTCGTGAAAATTAATAAAAAGACCCTGGTTCTTTTGAAGAAAACTGAAGGGGATCTGTATGAAATAAAGATTAAGAGTCGTGATCCCCGGATTAAAAATAGGCTTAAAAAGTATTTATTGTATTGATCAAAGGGAGTTTAAATATGAAAATTTTAACTGTAAAAGCGTTGCCGATTGAATTGTACAAGATTTTAAAAATAGAAAATTGGGTTATGAGTGGAGGCGAGGCAAAGGTGGTTATTTCTGAGGGAATGGTCGAGGTGAATGGGGAAGCAGAGTATCGCAAGCGTCGTAAAATTATTGAAGGCGATGTGGTCGAGTTTAATCAACTATCAGTAAAAATAGAGGTAGCGAAATCATGATCTACGATTCCTTGGAACAGTTTAATGAGTATCTGAGTTTACATACTCAATTTCAAGATGTTCAGGCATTTTTAACTGAAGAACCATTGGCTTCGAGGGCAGATGGGCTTTATGAGATTAATGATTGTGGAGCCTTTTGTGTCGTTGAAGATTATGATACCCAAACTTTTGATGACTGCTTTATTGAATGCCACAGGAAGTATATCGATGTTCAGGTCGTTATTTCAGGAATGGAGCGAATGGGCATTTGTCATAAGGTTAATTGTGCGAGCGATGTTTCTTATGATGAAGAGAAAGATTTTGAGAAATTAAAGGGGGCATTAAGTTTTATTGATTTTACTGTTGGTAGTTTTTTTGTGTTTTTCCCAGAAGATGCTCATATGCCGAAGGTGAAGTGCGGGGATAAAATTGATACTGTGAGAAAAGTCGTTTTCAAGATCCCCGTTAGCCTTAAATAATTTACAATCTAGGCTAAATGAATAGAAATAAGGTGCTGTTAGTCTTACTTTTCCCTGTTCTTTTATTGATAACAGGGATTATCGGAAAAATGAAAGCAGCCAGTTGCGGCGAAGACCTTGATGGATTGCTTAAGCTTAAAGAAATCTATATTTCGATGTCCAATGGTGTTATTGGTATGAGCGTTGCTAGTATTGTTATTTCCTCAGCGGTAATATATTTGGTGCGTTTGGAAAAGGAGTAGTTGGGCTATATCGGCTTATTCCTTATCTTTTAAAAAGGAGAATCTTTTAAGCTTTTTATTGTCACGTTCGATTGTTTCATTGAACATCTTTAGCGGTCTAATCCACACCCCATAATCTCCATACAGTGCTTTGTACACAACGCACTCTTCTCCCGATTCGGAATGAGTGGCAATTTCAAGGACTTCGTATTGGTTTCCTTTAAAATGCTGATAGATGCCTTTTTTCAAATTCATTATGAATTTAGGTAAGAAGGAACGTAACTATTCGTCGTCTAATACGTCTAGTACATCAGCGAAGCGATAATGATCCATTATTCGGCGAACCCAATCTAATGTGCAGTTAACAGCTCTTGCTTTAACTGAAATTCTAGATCCTTGAATGTTGATCTTTTGTGACCATTCGCCTTTGGGAGAGTGAAAGCCCATGTAAATTGTTCCAACCGGATTTTCTTCTGTTCCTCCAGATGGACCCGCAAATCCTGTTACGCTTAATCCGAAGTCTGATGAGAATTTCTCCGCAACACCAGTTGCCATTGCAATAGCTGTTTCCGCACTCACGGCATCATGCTGTAGGAGAACTGACTCAGGAATATCTAATAGCTGGATTTTTGCATCATTACTGTAAGTGACAATGCCACCTGTAAATACTTCAGAACTACCAGGAATGTCAGTGAATTCATTTGAGAGGGAACCACCTGTGCAAGATTCTGCAATTGAGATTGTTTTTCCTACTGAACGAAGGCGTGATGTGATGAGTTCTGCTAAAGTGACATCTTCGTAACAAACAAAATCTTCACCAAGAATTTCTCGACATATTTCACCCGTCTTAAGTAAATCCTCTTGATTAACTGTTTCATTTTTAGGGCTCAACCTAATGTCAATTAAGCCTTTATGAGAAAGATATTTTACTTTGATTCCTTCGTTCTTTTTAAACTCTGGTGAAAGGAGTCTGGTAAGCGCGAGTTCGTCTTTGCCGATAGTCCTTAATTGTAAAAATGGCTCTCTTGCTGTCAGGAGGGAATGCTCTTTAATCAGAGGAATTATTTTCTCCTCAAACATTGGCTCTATTTCTTGATAGAGCCCTGGCAGAAGAAGAAGTGTTTTATTGGCGACTTGAAGGAATATGCCTGGTGACGTTCCTACATCATTTGAAATAGTTGTTGAACCTTCGATGATGAAGCATTGCTGCAATTCAATTCCATCGAGAGGGCTGTCGGCATACCCTGGTTTGGACTCGATGATTTCTTTGGTGTGATTGTTTAAAACAAGGTCCTTGCCTAAGCAATCAGCAATAACTTGTTTAACGTTGCCTCTGGATGTAACACCCAGTCCGCCGGTGATAATAACAATATCGGATGATCCCCATGCTTTTTGAAAAGAGGCTTTAATCTCATCTGGATTATCCCTGATAACAGTACATTTGCTGACGGGGATTCCATTGTCGGCAAAAAAACAACCTAGATAATTCAAATGATCATTTTCACGAACACCTAGCAATAACTCGTCGCCAATGTTTATGATTTCAAGCTCTTTGTTCTTTGGCATTTTGCTGTTTCAGGGAAGAATTTAATATTGATGGGAATTAAGCCAAACTTTCGTCCAATTGCTTTAATTGTTTTTGTACTCTTTTACGATCTTCAAACCTAAGAATCTTTTTCCTCATACGCAAGTTTTGAGGTGTAACTTCTACATATTCATCACCTGCAATATATTCAATTGAGCGCTCCAGAGAGAATATCATCGGAGGGGCAAGTTGAATTCCCTTACCATCGCCATTTGATCTAAAATTGGTCAATTGCTTTGGTTTTGTTGCATTAACGGGTAAATCTTCTCTTCTCGGATTTTCTCCAATGATCATGCCTTCATAAACTTCAATGCCAGCTCCAACAAAAAGTTTCCCTCTATCTTCGAGTGCAAACAATGAGTAAGCTGTAGTGCAAGCTTTGTTGTTAGAAAGTAGAGTCCCTGTTCTTCTGACAACTATTTCACCTGCATAAGGACCGTATTCCTTGAAAAGGTGAGACATTACGCCGCGGCCGTTTGTTAAATTGATTTGTTCAAATTCAAGTCCAATAATTCCACGAGTCGGAATGACCGCTTCAAGTGTTGTTGTGTTGTTATGTTGAACCATGTTTTCAGTCTTCCCGCGTCTTTCAGAAAGAAGCTTCATGACTCCTCCAACACATTCGTTAGGAACTTCTATCCAAAGGTTTTCGAATGGTTCTAGGTTTTTACCCTCTTCGTCTTTTTTCATGACTACGTCGGGACGAGATACGAGTAGTTCGAAACCTTCTCGTCTCATCATTTCGACGAGAACTGAGATTTGCATTGAACCACGAGCTAGTACGTTGAATACACCGCCTTTACTTGACTCTGAAGCGTGGATTGAAATGTTAGATTTCATTTCTTTTTGAAGCCGTTCCCATATCTGTCTAGATGTAACATACTTGCCTTCAGTTCCTCCAAGAGGACCATCGTTTACTGCAAATTGCATTTGAATGGTTGCTGGATCAATTTCAACAAATGGTAGGGCTGTATCTTCTTCATTTGCCATTAGTGTTTCACCAATGTCGATATCTTCAAAGCCGGAAAGGCCGATGATATTTCCTGCAACACCTTCAGGGGTTTCCTTGATGCCTGTGCTCGTAAACTCAAATACTTTACTGACCCTAGCGCGTGATTTCTTGCCGTCGCGATGCGCTACGAAAATGCGATCACTCGTCTTTACTGAACCGGAGAGGATCTTTCCCACAGCAACACGACCAACATAGTCATCCCAGTCAATATTACTGATCAGCATTTTGAATGGCTCATCTGGCATGGCAACAGGCTCTGGAATAGATTCCATGATCATTTGGAATAGGGGTTCCATGTTCTCTTGGGGATCACTAAGGTCCTTGATCATAATACCATTCTTTGCTGACCCATATACGAAAGGAGCATCAAATTGATCTTCACTGGCTTCTAGTTCCATCAATAATTCTAGGACTAAGTCTTGAACTTTCTCAGGTGTTGAGTGGGGACGATCAATTTTATTGATGACTACGATAATTTTAAGACCTTCAGCAATAGCTTTTTTAAGTACAAAGCGAGTTTGTGCTTGTGGTCCGTCGTGAGCGTCTACTAACAATAGAACACCTTCTACCATTTTCATTACTCGTTCTACTTCGGCACCAAAATCGGCATGGCCTGGTGTATCAACAATATTAATTGTCTTATCTTTCCAATGGACTGATGTATTTTTCGCTTTAATGGTAATTCCTTTCTCTTTTTCAAGATCCATGGAGTCCATCGCTCTTTCCGCGAGTTGTGAATTTTCTCTTTCTGTTCCTCCGCTTTTAAGAAGCTCATCCACCAAAGTTGTTTTCCCGTGGTCAACGTGCGCTATAATTGCAATGTTTCTAATGTTTTTTGTATCACTCATAATATATATAAAAGCCGGGACAATAAGGGGATGGGGGAATTATTCGAGACTAAAGTATTAAAGTGGGTGAAAAAACTGAATTATTGCATTTTTCAGAAGTTTGAGCGGATTATTAACTGCCATATGAAAAACTGGGATTAATTCCCTGTTTCTATGGTTTATATCTGTATGGATACATTTTTCTGTTTTTAATTAAATGCGTTAATATCTCTATATTAATAATTTAAGCATGATGCGGTTATTGTTCCGATATTCTTGTAATGATTTACCTAGTGAATCTCGCTTGATTCTTATTTCTTGCGATATGTTGTTGTCAGATTCAGCAATACGACGTTATGGTTTGATTGATGTGCAATAGATATTTAGCTCATGTTTGACGTTCGAGAAAAACCGAAGATGGTTGAAAGGGCTTTGCTTGTCAGGGTAGTTTTCAGTAGCGAAGAACTTGAAAAAGCCCCTTATTTATTATTGGAGTTGGAGGAACTTGTAACAACTTTAGGAGTTGGGGTTGTTGATAGCATCGCGGTTAAAGTAAGAAAACCACAGGCCAAGTTTTTAGTTGGAACCGGAAAAGCCGAAGAAGTTATTGAGTTAGCGAAAGCTCAGGAATGTGATATTATTATATTTGATCAGTCCATTTCACCAGCCCAACAACGTAATTGGGAAAAGGATAGTGATATTTCTGTAATTGATCGTCAGGAAATTATTTTGGATATATTTTCTCGTAGAGCTAGGACTCGAGAAGCACGTCTTCAAGTCGAGTTGGCTCGAATGGAGTATAACTTGCCTCGACTTCAAAGGGCTTGGACTCATTTGAGTCGCCAGCGCGGAGGTGGGGCTATTCAGAGAGGTGATGGTGAATCGCAACTGGAGTTGGATCAGCGAATGGTGCGGAAGAGGATTAGTGCATTGAAGTTAGAGTTAGACAAGGTCGTTGTGCATCGGGAAGTTCAGAGAAAGCGACGGATGAAGTTGCCAATCCCTACGTGATCGATTGTGGGTTATACGAATGCCGGTAAATCTTCCTTGTTGAATCACCTAACTGAATCGGAGGTATTGGTGGAGGATAAGTTATTTGCTACGCTTGATCCGACTAGTCGTAGACTCGAAATGCCATCGGGAAAGCTTTTAATCGTGACCGATACTGTAGGGTTTGTACGAAACTTACCCCACAAGCTGATTAATGCATTTAAGGCGACATTGGAAGAGGCCATACTGGCGAATTTTTTGATTCATGTTCTCGATGTATCTAGCCCTGAAGTGGAAGAGCATTATAATACCACATTGGAAGTGCTCAAGGAGTTGGGGGCAGATGAGATTCATCGAATTACCGTTTTTAATAAAATCGATCTATGTGAAGATCGCGCTTACTTAGGTGAACTTAAGGCGCAATACAAAGATGCGTTGTTCGTGAGTTCTTTAACTGGAGAAGGAAATGAGGGACTTTTAAAAACTATAGATGCACTTTTGGTTAATGAACTAATTGATGTTGAGTTGCTCATTCCCCATGATCAGTACCAATATGTATCTCGTTTGCATGATGGTGGGATTATTTCAACTCAGAAGCATACGGATGAAGGGCTTATTTTGATAGGAAAGTTTTCTCCAGTGATAAGTGATATCGTAAAGAAATTTCGAATATAAACCTAATCTCTATGAGCACTCGGACGGTTGCATACTTTATTACATCACATGGGTTTGGTCACTCCACACGTGCGCTAGCTGTTATGCAAGCAATGTTGAAAAAGGATTCATCTTTAATGTTTGAAGTTTTTACAAGTACCCCTCGCTGGTTGGTTGAAGAAGCCTTGTCGGATAAGATTTCCTATAATGAATGTTTAACAGATATTGGCTTGATCCAGAAAACGGCGTTGGAGGAGGATTTAGAGGAAACCGTTAAGCAAATTAATGCGTTTTATCCGGTAGAGAAATCTATGGTGTCGCCTTATGTCAGTTTACTTCAAGAGAAATCTTGCGAATTAGTCATTTGCGATATTGCTCCTATTGGTATTATTGTTGCACAAGGTTTGGGAGTGTCATCTGTTTTGATAGAAAATTTCACATGGGATTGGATTTATAGTTTTTATCAAGATAAGTTTCCTGGAATGGGCGACTCTGTTGATTATTTGAGTTCTTTGTTCGCCAGTGCAACTTATCACATTCAGGCAACGCCAGTGACTGTTTTTCAGAAGGCCGATTTAGTCACTAATCCTGTTTCTCGGGAAAGAATGTTTTCAAGAGTTGATGTCCGTATGAAACTAGGTGTTTCTAATGAGAAAAAACTCGTTTTAATCACTATGGGTGGTGGGCATTCTTTAGGCGAATATGAGCTGGATAGAATGACTGAGTTTGACGATTGTGTTTTTCTTATTCCAAGCAATGGCAAAGAGCTAACTAAAAATGGAAATCTATACAGAATCCCATTTTCCTATGAGATCGGTCATACTGATTTGATAAATACAAGCGATGCAGTAGTTGGAAAAATAGGGTATAGCACTTTATCTGAAGTTTATCATGCAGGAGTTCCGTTTGGTTTTATTCCAAGGGCACAATTCCCGGAGTCTCCGATTTTAGAGAAATTTATAAAAGAAAATATGCCCAGTTTGTTAATCACAGAAAGTTGTTTTAATAACGGAGATTGGTTGAACTCGTTACCATTGTTACTGGAAATTAACAGAATAAATAGAGATGAAGAAAATGGTTCGATTCAAGCATCACGTTTTATATTAGACCTACTCGGACTGAAGTAGGCTCAATATTTTGATCTTGCAGGAAAATACCATTGGTATTGGCTGAGTGTATTAACTAGTCGAATGTTTTTGGATGATATGGAAAAAAAAATTGGTATAACTTGGCAATTAGGAAGTGGTTTTGGTTGGGGCGTGTTTGGTATAAATTTCGCTTTGCAATTGATTAAAAACAGGGGGAGGCAACCTGTTCTCTTTGAGAATCCAGGCGATGTTGTTCTTTCGGTTGAAGATGCTGATTGTTTTAATCAATGCATGAATGCGACTGATTTTGTTAAGCAAGAAAGAGAAAAAGCTCCTGAGAAGCCACCAATGGTTGATTTTCCAGTGTTTTACTGTGGAGGGAATCATTTCCAGCATTCTATTCCAGTCTTAACTCAGGAGGAACGTCGATCGGTGATTTTCTTTGAAAATAGTTTCATTAATCCACAAATGCTTGAAGCGGCTAAAGTTTTCACTCGAATCTATGCGGGTTCAAAATGGAATGCTGAATTATTAAACGCTAAGGGCTTTCAAAATGTTCAGGCGTGGGCACAAGGTATTAATTTTGATATATTTCATCCATCGGAGAAAAAAGAGAGTGCTAATGGCAAGTTTAGGGTTTTTACAGGTGGGAAATTAGAGTTTCGTAAAGGGCAGGATATTGTAATCGCAGCGTTTAAAATTTTTAATGAAAAATATCCCGACTCAGAGTTAGTCGCTAGTTGGAGAAGTCCCTGGGAGTTTTTAGGATTAACTATGGGCCGTTCAACTCATGTGAAGCCACCAGTTATTAGTCCTGATAATAGTTTTGATATTAAACAATGGTTGACTAGTGAGGGAATTCCGGATTTGGCTATTGTTGATACAGGTGCAGTTCCTAATTACGCTATGGGTGAAGTTATTCGAAGTTGCGATGCCGCACTGTTTACAAATCGAGCTGAGGGTGGAACTAATCTTGTCGCTATGGAAGCCATTGCCTGTGGTATTCCGACTATACTCTCAAATAACACAGGCCACTTGGACATAACAGAAAAAGTGCCTTGTTATATTTTAGAAAATCAATCTGCGGTTGGTCCGATAAGAGAAGATGAGGGAACTGAAGGCTGGGGAGAATCTTCAATTGATGAAACGGTTGCAATGCTTGAGAAGTTATACCTAAACAGAGATGAGGCTAACGTTGTTGGCACTCGTGGTGCTAAAGCAATACAGAGCTGGACGTGGGAAAATAAAATTGGTGAGTTAATGGAAGGTTTATAGCCTAGAGGCACAACCGGAAAGCAAGTAAGGGCATTATTATTATGAGAAAAAGAGCATTTTTAATGAGTGTCATATTGATTGGTGTAATTGCAGCGGGGTGTTGTAAATGGCGGGCCAATAATGCAGCGGGTAGCGGAGTAAAAGTGCAGCACCCATATTGTTAAAATTCAAATAGAACATTAGACTAAATTATAAGTCAATTGGTTTTTAATTAGGAATAGGATTGTTGCGTAGTGAAGGCC
>CAWUTK010000259.1:0-10345 GCA_963924785.1 uncultured Opitutales bacterium | reverse complement strand
TCAATGCGACGTCTTTTTTCTTAAAGTCACCTGGAGACAATGATACAGACTCCACCAATCCACCTTTAAGGTCAACTTCTGCCTGATATCCATCAATGCTAACAACTAGTTTATTGGCCTCTTTAGAGCGTACTTTTATTGCCAACTTAGCCCCAGTTGGAGCTATCCATTGTGGATCATAAAGTTTATGTGTATAGAGCCACCATTTTCCCGTTTTATAATTAAACCATTCCTTTCTCCAGTTGTCTTTGAATGACTCAATGAGCATTGATGACTTAAGTGTAGGCTTAACCTTGGCTGATTGAAGTTCACTGGGATCAATCATTTCCATCTTTGATGAAATATTGAACTGTTCAACCGTATACTCCCCGTAGTAATAACCTGCACCAGTAATAGGTTTGTCCATAGAATAAACCACATTCGCATAAACCCATAAAGGCTTATCAACACTAAGAATTGGAACATCAGCAGACCATACCTTGCCCTTCTTACTTGTGGCTGAATGATGCCAAAAGCGATTAATCGTATTTTGGGAATTATCCCTCAATCCATCAATTTGCCCTTGTTGCGTATAATAGACATCTACAGAAATGATAGACTTAGTATTATCTGGCATTACAAGAAGCTGAGGCACCCCAGATTGTGTTTTCAGTTTCAACTTGCTTACGGGTGTCTTAGGGCAAACAAAAGCATCTTTTAAATGTTGATCAAACCAAATTTGAGTAGCGACCTCAAAGTCTCCGGTATCTTGATGGTTATGATGAGGCCCACAAGACATCCGCCAGTCCTTCGACTTAATCTCCGTCAATGCCGTCTGTAAGTCATTTATACGCCCATGAAAATCATTGGCTGGACTTAAGAACATAATAGGACAAGTAATACGTTTTAAATAAGCCGCATCACTTATTGTATCCACAAGAAAGCTTGGATCCGTTTTTCTATCAGAAACACCCCCACAAGAAGGTGCTGCTGCTTTCACACGAGAATCAGAACCTGCAGTCAACACAGTAAGCTTACCTCCCATAGAATGACCATAGACGCCGAGTTTCTCTCCATCAATTTCTGGCCGTTTCTCAAGAAATGTTAATGCCCTACGTGCTGCCATCGTGCAAGGGAACCAACCACTATTTCGTGGAGATGGAACAGAATCGATAGTACTTTCAGACGGGGGATTTAGCGTAAACGTATTCTTAGGATATCGGCACGGTGCATGATACGAATCAATAGCCCCCCAATCAGTTGTTACCTTGTAAGCTGGATCTTCGGTGTTCCCTTCCCAAAACTTTTTAACATTGGCTGGACGCACCGAATAGTTTGGTGCGATAATTCGTCCTGCCCACGAAATTGAAATAGTGGCATAACCACGCTTTGCATTTGTAGCACATGCTTGAAATTGAGCGTACTGCCCTCCTCCATGGATTTGCACTAAGCCAGGCAGTTTTTGTCCGCCTTTAGGATAGCCATAGACAGCTGCGATCATCGCCTTCTTCCCCTTAAAAACACCCACGCGATATCGAAGCACTTTCAAAACAACTCCATCTTTCTCC
This sequence comes from uncultured Opitutales bacterium, assembly GCA_963924785.1. Taxonomy (GTDB): domain Bacteria; phylum Verrucomicrobiota; class Verrucomicrobiia; order Opitutales; family CAJWYM01; genus CAWUTK01. The sequence goes on along the minus strand of CAWUTK010000259.1, from coordinate 8,798 downwards.
CATTCATCCAAGACTTCTACATCCAGTGGCTCTAACCTTGGATCAAATCCAGCCCATAACTGATCAAACGTCTGCGGAACCATACCATTTATCAAAGGAGGCAATGTATCTGGCAATTGCGCCAACAAAACCGATGGCAATAAGAGTAGTAGCATCCAATGCTTTTTTATAGGAGTCATGTGTTTTTATATCGTTAATTATGTTCAAGGTGATAATCGCGGTCATTTGAAATCGCAAATTTCTAAACCCAACTTAAGTATTAGACTTTCCTTTCGCCATACAAATGGATGCTGCAAACCAAGCAACTGTTCCAATGAGTAAAAGCGTCTTATTCGTTTCTAGTGATACTCTATCAAAATAAAACAATGAAGGAGGCACTACGATTAGTATAAGTGAAATGATGGAAATAATTTTTAAGATTTGGTTCATGATACTTCTCCCTTTTGTTGAAGTTTACTACAGATGATATACAAACCAGAAGCAATAAACCACCCTGGTAATGAAACGAAAAATATCTGAAACTGAGGTTTCCCTGATTTCACTAAGGCGACACAAATGATCAAAGTTGCGATCCATGCGATGCCTGCAGACCAGTTAATTGTCAATTTACGGTGTTCAGCATAGTATTGCTTAAGACCGAGTTTCGGTAATATCCAAAAGTCCGTAAAAACAACGGCCCCCATCGGCATGAGAATAAGACCATAGAGAGCAACGAATCCAAGGAGTTGCATCGCAATAGCCGGAAACATACCCGCTAATGTTGCCAATAAGCCCGCAACGATTGTCACAGCAAAACGCGATTTATTCGGCATTATGGCTTGAAAGGCCAATCCAGCTCGATAGATTGTCGGATTCGCAGTTGTCCAACCCGCAATAATTACGCAAATGAGTCCCGCCACACCTGCAGCTTGATAGGCTAAAGGCCCAGGAAGAACATCTGTATTAGATGGATCTAAATGCAATTGAAGCGCGTACAAAATAGACGCCGCTAACCATGCCATAAAGTGACCGACGTACATACCTGCCGCAGAGGCAATACTATACCATGGCTTCTTAGCGAAACGAAGCACCGACAAATCAGACATCCCAACGTGCATTGCCATATTACAAAACCAAGCAAAAAACGTGACATGCCAAAAAGTAAATTTGATTTGCCCCGGCAGAGGATCTCCACCCTTCCATATATGTTCCGTGCAAAGATGCCATAAGCTTGACGGTGAGTTAACCTCTGCGCCCGTCACTTCGATAAATTGACGTAAGCCAATTATACCAAAAGCAAAAAAGACTAAGACCATCCAAGGTGCCGCAATGTTAGCTACCTTCGAAACGGTATCATAACCAGAAGCCGCAACTACTGAAATGACTCCCCCAATCGCTAAAATAGCTATCACCCAACCAACACTATTAGGCAGGAGATCACTGAGGCCCGGCATTGGGAAATTAAACCAAACCCCTAGAGCTGTAGCCGAAACAGTAATCATCGAACCCGCCAAGAAACAAAACATGACTCCATTGGCCAGGTTATAAAGCGTTACCAATTTACGCCCACATATTTTTTCTAACTGATAATAAAGCGTCAACCTTGTGCGAACAGCAATTGGTGCACACAAAAACATCCAACTAAGAACCGCTAGCAAGTTACCAACGAACAAGCCCCCGAGCACATCAAGTGCACTCACGCCCGCGGCCACAAACAATGGCCCAATCATCAACTCCGTTCCAGCACAATGCTCCCCCGCATACATGCCAACAAAAGCCTTCAGCCCCCGTGTTTTCGATTCAGGAACTGGCTCTCGCTCAAATTCATCACTACTCTGTTGTTGCTCTTCAGCCATATCAATTATCTTTCTATTTTTAATTTCTAGTCACACCATGACGTTTACTTACTTTCAAAACATAAAACTTTAACAGGCCCAATTAAGCCCGACTTAGGGTCGCCGCGATAAGAAGACGGAATGGTCTGATAATGATTAGACAATGTATTCAAAACCAATACCTCAATTTCGTTCTTTCCAACCTTAAGGGAATCGGACAAATCAAATCGCCACGGTGGAGCCACTCGAACGCCAACTTTCTGACCGTTTATGGCCACTTCCGCGGTTGCGGTCACTTCCCCTAAATCGAGTTCAACCCTTCCGCTTAGATCCTGTTCACTTAAAGTGAATACTTTCCGATAGCGGACACCTCCAGAGTAATTATTTAAGACTCCCATTTCTGACCAATCTCCAAGTGGCATAATTCCATATCCACTTGTTTCAATAATAACCGGTTCCGGAATCGCTGATCCTCCGCTACAACCAACATTAGGAACCACTCGAATGGCAACAACTACCGCTGCATCCATCGTTTCTGAAATCTCAAATCGGCCATCCGCATTCGACGTCATAGGCTTTCCATCTATCCAAGCCTGTGCAGGCTCCTTGCTCATTGTATCAAATTGAATAGCTGAAGTTCCTGGAACTGAAAGGAAACGAAACCATTCAGCCTTGGATTCCTTCGATTGAATATCAAACGGAATAACCCCTGGGTCTTTATACCATCTCATTGCCAATTTCTCAGGAGAATTAGGAACTGGAACATTATTATCCCTTAACACGACATGACTCTGACCGAAGTCATCGTATCGAATCAATACCGAATTACTTCCACTCTTTAATTTAATTGACTGCGAGAAATCTTCAACCCCCTTACCATTTACGTAAATAGCCTTGGGTACGACAATCGGTGAGCCATTCCTAACTGCAGGAGTCGTTACACTAGTGAAAACACTAGCAGTCGTCTCTGCTTTAGTAACAGCAGAACTCCAAAGATAATAACGCTTATGCGCTTCAGCCGCAACGTATTTCACCCCTGGAGATTTATCACTGATTTTACCCATACGAATAAAATCATCAGATATGACACCTTTCAATCCATGATAGCCTTGATGACCTGAATCATCTTTATTCCCGTATCTCCAAGAAAATGAGTAAGGCTTCCAATGATAACTTTTTCCATCAATCACAATGGGAACCGCTGGATCAACTTGATCAATTTTCGCTAATTTCTTATCAATTTCAGTAGGATCAAGACTTTCAGGAATGGGTCCAAGCTGATAAAATTTCGGCCCAAAGCCATGCAACTGTTCTTCCCAATTCGAAGTATCTGTTTCTGGCAGCATCGCTACTTTAGCAATTGCCTCACTCTCTTGTGCCCAAGAAAAGCGACGCGCCTCAACTCCTATCATTTTATTATCAGACGTTACCGGTAAACGAAAATCACCATATCGATTATCCATAGTTGACTTGAACGAAGCCGTCCATGGCCCAGATAAGACTAACTCTTTCGATGGCTGTTTCTCTACTTGAGGATTCTTGTGAGTTTGCCCCGGAGTAAACACGACAATCTGCGCTTCGTATTTTTCTAACGGCAATGTGACCTTCGTTCCAGTAGACGTCACTTCAACCACATGCAGTGGTTTGGCATCTCCTGTCCAAGGATCCCAGAGCTCAACCGCCCCTTTCGCACGAAACTCAGCAACTGTTCCTGGTGTCGCATCCATCACCATATAAACATCACGAAAACCGACCTTACGATGCAATGCTCTAACCGCAGTATCAGCACCACGAACATCTAGTATAAATGAACGCTTGATTTTATCAACAACCTCTAGGCTACTTTTAAATCTATAATCCGGTTTGAATGCCTGCTCGTTTAAAGCGTCTAACTGTTTATCATTACGACCGGCACGATCTGATACTTTCGGTAAGGCTCCAACGACCATGACATGTCCACCCTTTTTAGCAAACTCGGCCCCCTTTTCAATACTCTCCCAACGAACAGCATCCATGTTAGGAAAAACAAGCGATTGATATGAAGTATTAGCATTCTCAACGACAAGACGTCCATCTTTCACAACCGCACGCGCTAATGAATCGTTATCGATAAAATCAAAGTTAATCCCTGCTGCCATTAGTTTTCTAGCAAGATCAAATGCCGTATTTTTCGCAGCCTCTCCCTCAGTCTCAGCTTCATAAGGAGCCACTGGGTAAATAACGGCAACATCAGCAACATGATGGCCTTGGCTCATCAAATATGAAAGTCGATCAAAGTATCCGAGAAACTCGTCCATGTGATCCCAATACGGCATATGGAAATGATAACATGGCGGTGCCCATTCCCAGTAAGAACCATAAGTCGTATAATAAAGCCCATGTAAATTAAGCAGTGTGCACCCATACAAATAGTTTTCTCGAGTTGCGAACATCAGTTGCTCTGGAGTCGCGCCCCAACCCATACTATGATAACCCTCTAGCCAAACTCGAGGTTGCTGATAAAGATTGGCTACCGATGAGGAGACCTTCCCTTTTATCAAATCAGCATTACCACCTGGAGTATCATGCCCTGGAGCAGAATACCAGCGAGTCGCTCGAAAATAATCACCAAATTCATGCGGTTTCGTTCCACGACCCCCACTATCACAACCAAAAATAATGCCACGAGAAGCATGCCACGTATAAATCGGTTTGAAGTAGCGTTCTTCCATCAAGCTCATACGCACATCCGCATAATCCATTCGGATTTTCGGCGTCACATCTCCAATTTCATTCCACATGCCATGTAACTCTTCAAAGAGATCATAACCCTTACGTATTAGAAATTCTTCGGCAAAATCCTTATTCCAAGCAAACTTATCTGCACCGAGATGCAATTCATCATTGAAGAAATAGTTCAATCCCTTTGAGGACTGCCCAGGATTATGATTTTCAAACTCCTGGAAAAAATCACGCACTACAGTCGCACCTGAATCGGGCAACAGAGGATTCAACGTTCCTGGTTTACGAATCTCAGTGAAAGTCCAAACCGTCCAATCACCATTAGGTACTTTCCAATTTAGTTTACCCTTACTGATCTGTGAATTTAAATTTACACCACCACTTTGCAGTTCTCCCTCAATTATAGAATAGGCACAAACCGCAACATGATCTGAGCCAACCTCTATTTTAACAGTCTGGCCCCCTTTAACGTCCTTGCGTTCCTTCACCTGTATCTCATAGGCATTCAACTTAGGCTTACTATAGAACAAATCTAAAAACAAATTTTGCCCGCCTCTTGGCCAATCCAAAGTGTAAGTGCTCAGACCGATTCCCATATCTAACTTTCCACACTCCTCTGAGACAGTTGAATAGATCTTCCACCAATCTTCAGTGAAAAGAGCAGGATCTTTAAAATCCGTCGGCCATCCTTCGGTATCGGTATGTGAATAGTTCACTTGAACACCACTGATCCCTTTTTTATGAAGCTCCCTCACCTGCCAAATCAGACGATCAACATCCAATTCTTCACCCGTCCACCACCAAAATGGCACTTCACCATACCCGCGAGGGGGTGTTTTAAATTCTGGAAGTGCATCCAATTGAGGGTCGCGTGTGGGCCATCCAAGACCACCAGACTCAATCGCTCCAAAAGCAACGGATAATGTGGAGAGGGTTGTGAGAAAAACTTTCATTAGATTCATTATATTTTATTGAAAATTATCGATTTGAACTAGCAAAATACCAGAAAGGTATACTATAATAATTAAAGTTTTAAAATTAACAAAATTTGACTTAAAATTTGACTCTTATATTACTTAATGTTACCGTTATCACGGTAATCAGATATAACCCTTTGTCAAATCATATTTCAACCTACTAAGCAACAAGCATTTACTAAAACACTTTAAATCATGATATCGAAAACCATTAACCATCTTCTCGCAACAATCCTCATCCTCGGTTCGTTCCTACTTTCTTCTTGTAGTAACTCTACAAATCAAGCGTTAGATTCAAAAAAGGAGCTGTTATCCAATAGCCCGTCCGAGTATAAATTAGATATCAGCGAAGTTTCCTTCAATCGACACGTTCGCCCTGTCCTATCGGATCGCTGTTTTGCTTGTCATGGCCCTGATGCAGATAATCAAGAGAGTCCATTTCGCCTAGACACTGAAGAAGCTTCCCAGACCAACCTCGCAGCAGAGGGTGAAACACCACGTTTTGGAATTGTCCCCGGTAAACCCAATGAAAGCTTAGTGATTAGTCGAATCCTTTCCACAGATCCACATGAAGCAATGCCACCGGCTAAAGCTAAGAAAAAAGTCCTTACTAAAAAAGAAATTGCTTATCTAACTAAGTGGATCGAACAAGGAGCTAAATATGAAAAGCACTGGGCGTTTGTTACTCCAAAGAAACCTGCTTTACCGGAAGTTAAAAACACCGAGTGGATTGAAAACGATATCGATCAATTTATTTTAGCTAAATTAGAAAGCAAAAACATCAAACCGTCTCCAGAAGCAGACAAAGAAACTTTAATTCGTCGTTTATATATGGATCTCATTGGCCTGCCCCCTACTCCAAAAGAAATTGACGCCTTTATCAATGATAACTCTGAAACGGCTTATGATATTCTCGTGGATAAAATATTAGCCTCCCCACACTATGGCGAACGCATGGCAATCGACTGGCTTGATGTGGCACGTTATGGTGATACAAATGCCATTCATGTTGATTTTATTAGAAGCACTTGGCCCTACAGAGACTGGGTAATAAATGCATTCAACAAAAACATGCCATACGACCAATTCGTTACTGAGCAATTGGCTGGTGACCTTTTACCCAATGCAACAACAGATCAAAAAATCGCCACTTGCTTTAACAGAAACCATGGTATCACTGATGAAGGAGGCGCCATCAATGAAGAATGGTTAATTGAATATGCGGTAGACAGAGTCAGCACAATGGGATCAGCCTTCATGGGTTTATCAACAGCATGCGCCCGTTGCCACGATCATAAATTTGACCCTATCTCACAAGATGACTTCTATAGCCTCATGTCATTCTTCAATAATATACCAGAAAGAGGACTCGAACGACAAAATGGCACTCCTGCACTTGCCTACGCTCCGAACGTCACCATTTACACAGAGAAAGAAAAAGAGGAGAAAGCAAACAGCGATAAAATTCTAAATACAATTAAGCAGTTACTCGCTGATAAAACTATTAAAGCTTCCGATGATAGCAAAGTGCTAAAATGGGGAAAACTTCTCCCCAAAGTCATCAATACTTCGAAAACAAAGCTTAACACTATTAAACGAAAATTCTCCGACTTTGATTCAATCAACTTCAATCATCCAAACTTCAAAGGCAAAGCCGTCTTTAATGATATGGGGGCAACCCATATTCCTCTTAAATTAAACAAGGATGAAAAACTCACCTTTAACTTCTCCAAATCTAAGCACGAGGGAAGTATAAATGTGATACGAGTCGAATCATCGACACCTTTTTATTACGCCAATGAATATGCTAGAGACACCATAAATACACCCTTTGGTGATTATGAAAAAACAATCCCTAATATCACAGTAGAAATTAAGCGTGGCAAAAAAGTAGAGCCTATCAAGATCATTGCCGGTTACTCGACATTTCACAATGAGCCTAAAACACCAGGGCAAACGAGTAGTAATTGGCAAAATGGTTTACCTAGAGTTGCTCACACCTACTACCTAGAACTTGAAAAAGCAGTAGACTTAAAAAATGCCGAAGTCAAAATCAAGCTTGATTACCAAGGAATGCGTTTCCCCTACAAAGATAGCTATATTAATGATCTAGCCTTTCATGTAGCGAACAACCCACATGGTTACAACAACCTCATCTCACTAGTTCCTTTTAAAGAAAGAACACAATGGCAGAAAGACTTAGATATACTAAGAGCACATCAAAAAGCAGGCAAATCAAAGACTTCAGACAAGGCGCTTCTAATTGCGCACTTCATTAAAAGCTACATTTCGATATACCCGACTCGATGTATGGTCATGGAAGAGAAAGATAAAATTGAGCCAACCTATGTCCTCAATCGCGGTGTTTATGACCAACCGTTGAAGGATCGCCCACGAGAAAGAATGACTCCTGCGGCCTTCGACCCAATGCCAGATGATGCTCCAAAAAACAGACTGGGGCTGGCTCAATGGTTAACATCAGCAGACAACCCACTTACGGCTCGTGTTTCAATCAACCGCTTTTGGCAACAATTATTTCAACATGGTATTGTTAAAACATCAGAGGACTTTGGTCTACAAAGCGAGGTGCCTACCCATCCTCTATTACTCGACTATCTAGCTGTTGACTATCAGGAAAACGGTTGGGATATAAAACGTATGATTAAAAAAATGGTCAGCAGTGCCACTTATAAGCAATCCTCTAAAGTCAGAGAAGACCTTATTAACAGTGATCCTGCGAATAAACTCTTAGCCCGTTCACCAAGATACCGTTTTCCAGCAGAAGTCATTCGCAATAATGCACTGAGTGCTTCAGGTCTTCTAAATGATAAGATCGGTGGACCCAGTGTTAAGCCCTACCAACCTGCTGGCCTCTGGGAAGAAAAATCAATGAGAAAAGATTCGAACTTTGGGTATTTTACACGAGACACAGGGCACAAACTCTATCGAAGGGGCATATATACTTTTTGGAAGCAAGCATCCCCTCCTCCACAAATGGAATTGATGGATGCCCCTTCCAGAGAAGCCTGCACCACAAAAAGACGAATAACAAACACCCCCTTACAAGCACTTATGCTAATGAATGATGAAACTTATTTAGAAATGTCGCGGGAATTAGCAACACGTCTATTCAATGAAATAAAAGGCGAATGGAAAGAGGCACTAAAGGATCGAATCACCCTAGGGCTTAGACTGACAACTGGGCGTAAACCGACAGAAAGTGAATTGGAAAACTGGACACAATTCGCTAACGAAAATCTTGAAAAATTTAATAATAAAAAAGAAG
>CAWUTK010000258.1:0-15704 GCA_963924785.1 uncultured Opitutales bacterium | reverse complement strand
CGATAATCCAATGGTCACTATTAGTGGGGGTCCATCTCCCTATTTCGAACGTTTCCTTAACCAAACTAATCTTTCTAACCCTTCAGCACCTTCAGAAAACCTACTTCATTTCCTCATTCGCCCTAAAAATCGCAAAGCACTCCATTTATATCTTCAAGATTCTATCAACATAAATGTTCAGAAAATATTACAATGTCGGTCAATATACCAAAGTGAGCGATTTTTCCATATCAACTCTGCTGCCGGTGCTCCTCTCGATGCAATCACACTTGGCATAGCACTTTATGCTCAAGGGAACTACTTTCAAACCGCATTCATCAGAGATTTAAGAAATACCATTATAGGATCTAACAATGGTAATCATATTTCAAAACAGCACATTGACCAATTCTTCATTTCATTCCTAGGAATGAGCAAGCGTTTCAAGTGGGCCGAATTATCCGAACTTATTTCTCTATGTAAAACACCGGACTCATTCAATAAAATGAGTGCCCTCTTCAGAACCCACCCCAAATACCATCGCCTTTTTTATAAAATCCTTGTCCTTTCCGGCAACCCTGACGCTACAATCGCCTACTTAAATAAATTCGGGAAACAGGGACTTGAAGACATTAAAGTCGCCACCACAAAAGGCAGTGGGAGCATTCAGCACCTCTTATTCCAAAACCTCCCCATCGACAACAACAATGGTTTATCCGGTATCGCCAAAACCCCCTTACCCTCATCTCTTAATCAATTTTTAACAAAAACATGCCTAGATTCATCCTTACTAGGGTTATCTGTGAAAATCATGCTTTTATTCATAGCTGGATTCAGTTTTTCGAAAATGATTCAAGATGTGAAAGAAAAACAGCGAATGAGCTATCGCAATTACCAAAACCTAAACACTTTTGTCATTTTAAGAAACTGTGCCTTCGCATTACTATTTACAGCTATCGCTCTTTTCATACTTGAACCCGTGTTATTACATCAAGAAACAGCCAGTCCATTCGCCACAATACAAGCCAATTTTGCAGTTGCCAATTTTGGAGAATCCTTAAAAACTAATCCTATGGGAAAAACAGTAGAACTCGACCTCGTTGCAGGCATCATCCTCGGAATGTTCTTCATCATTCAACTGGCTATTTATCTATATTGCCTAGTTCGAATCACAGAGGTGAAAAAACAAGACGCAAAACCACAACTCAAGCTTAAGCTTTTACAAAACGAAGAAAACCTATTTGATAGTGGCCTCTACGTTGGACTAGGCGGAACAGTTATCTCCTTGATATTGCTTGTTGCAGGGGTCTTACAAGCTAGCTTAATTGCAGCCTACGCCTCTACGCTCTTCGGCATTATATTCGTAGCTATCTTGAAAATTTTCAACGTACGTCCTTACGCGTCTCAACTAATAATTGAAAACGAGGACAATGCGACTCAATCATGAATCGTAGTCTACTGCTCATCATTTGCGATTTTCTTCTGCTAAGCCTTTTAGGCTTTGCACGCTTCGATCTACCAAACGAAGAAGTCGTAAACCAGCAAGTAGCGGAACCTCTAGAAAGCACAGGAGGAAACACTGAAACCGATGAAATCATCGAGGCCCTTAAGATGTCACTCCGAGCTGAGCAAAATTCAGCAGATAATCTCAAAGGCGAACTCAGCGACAATCAAAAACTATTGAGTAAACAACTTGATGAGCAAGAAGAAGCCTTAAGGCAAAAAGAAGAAGAACTACTGCAAAAAGAACAAGCCCTTCTGGAGAAAAATGCGGTTGCCGAAAAACTTGCTCGCGCGAAAAAAGCCTTACAAGAAAAGGTTGATCAGTTTCAAGCAAACCTAACAGAAAAAGAACAATTACTATTAGATAAAAATAAAAGTTTAAACGAAACCCGAAGCCAACTAGGCAAGGCTATCAGTACCGTAGATAACCTTCTTGAAGAGAAAAACACCGAAACAAATCTTAAGGCCGAAGCACAAAAACAATTAGCCCTCGCAGTTAAAGACCGTGAATTCCTAGCAAGTATCGTTAATGACTCTAAAGACAAAGCAGATGCCGATAATGCAAAACTAAGGACGCTCACTCGAGAAAAACTATCACTTCAATCAGAGCTACAACAAGCAGTTATTGAAAAACAGTATATACGAAAAAATCTCAATTCGCTCCAAGCAGAGAAAAAAGTACTAGTCTCCCAAACCACTAAACTTGCAGAAGGTGTAAAATCACTAGCAACCAATACATCGGAGCTCAATGACAAGATTGAAGAAATAAAGCCAAAAACGCAGAATGAAATTTTCAAAACCTATGAAGAAAATTCTGTTTCAATTGAATTTAATATAACCAAAGATAATTTAATCATTGGTAGTTCAGAAAAAAAACATCAAACAGAAAGCCTTTTCATTAGGCATTCTGGTAAAACTTTCGCCATCTTCCATTCAAGTAAAACACCTTTTCAGTTAATCAGTCCAAGTCATTCAATGACGGCAATAACAGGAAATATTCTTGTTAAGGGGCGTAAAATAGAAATTCGTGAAATAGGTTTCTTAAAAACGGACCCGAGACTCTTAATCGTTCCCGTGAATGCTTCCGTATTACAAAAATTAAACATTCAACCGTTTGATCTAGCAGAAAACCCCTTCTTCTTCACGAAAGCTGTACTAATTAATCGAAGCAAAGGGTACTTCGGCGAGGCGGAGTTCAAGCTCTCTAGGAAGAACCCGAGTTACTTGAAAGTAAATGCAAAGATATTCAGTCGCCTCTTTGGTGAATTTTCTCCTTCCCGAGGTGACATTGTTTTTTCGAAAACAGGGGAGATTATTGGAATGATGGGCAACCACCTCTACACGGTTCATTTACAAAACTTCGACATTTCTCATTTCATCACATTAGGTGAAAGCTTTTCAAAGAAAAGAACAGGAAAAACTCTCGATCAGCTAGCTGATGTTCTCGATAATAAACCACTCGAACATCAATAGCTTATATTTATAAATTGATTTTCTCGCTATTAATGGCATTTATTTCGTGTCCATGAATTTCAAATACATTAAGCTATATATCGCACTGTTAAGTCTTTGCTCTCTGCCACAAATTTCTTTTGCTGAAATTGAAACTTTCGATAATTACTTCGAAAAAGCAAGTGAAGGCGACTCCTACTCTGCCGGAGTATTATCCATCGCCTACACCACAGGGTTTTTAGGAGTAAACATTGACCTCAATAAAGCGAAGCACTGGGCAGAAAAATCTGCCGAAAAAAATCACCCCATTGGCCTTTGTAACCTTGGAATAATCAATCGACTATTCGGCGATGGCAAGAAATCACAAAATTACTTCGAAGACACATTCTTAAACGGTGGCCTCTTACGACTTAAAAACAAGAATGATCCATTCGCCCACTATTGCCTAGGTCAAATATTCTTCCTAACCAAGCCAGTTGATCACGAAAGAGCTCTCCGCTCCTACAAAAAAGCAACTGATTTGAATTTCTCGCCAGCAATGTCATCGCTCGCTATCATGTATATTCTAGGAATTGGTACAGAAAAAAAAGTAGATGAAGGCATTCGCCTTTTAGAAAAGGCCGTAAAACTTAATTCACCTTTGGCGATGTTCAACCTAAGCACTGTTTATAGAGATGGGGTTGGCGTTACAAAAGATACCGAGAAATCTTTCAACTTATTAAAAGGAGCCGCCGAAAGAGGTTTCCCCATTGCAAAAAAAGAATTCGTCCGGGTCAGTCAGCTAAGAGCTGAAAAAACTGTCACAATAAAGGACCCAACTCCAAAAATCGCTAGAACTGAAACTCCAAAAAAACCTGTTAATAAAACAATTGCTTCACCAATCAAGAAAATTGAAATCAAAACGGTAGCGAAAAATAAGAAAGCTACTGATAATAGCCAAAAAGCAAACCCTACTCTTGAAACAAGTGTCGTAGAGCTTCCCAAAGCTAAAAAAGCATCGAATCCATCTTCTGTTAAGAGTGCCAAAACGATTCTGAAGAACGCTTTATCAAGAAAGACGTTTAAAACACAGCCCTCTCAGGCCAAGAGAAAAACTACACCTATTAAGAAGCCTACGATCAACGTTGCTCCTAAAACCATAGATCCTCCGAAGCCAAAAGTAGCAGTTGCTTCATCATCTAAACCTAAAAAACTCTCCGATTTTATTAAAACTAAGACAAAGCCTGCCGCAACTCAACCAATCGAAACAAAAGAAGTTGAAAAGCCAAAGACTCTTATTGCTAAAAAGCCCCCAACTGTAATGAAAAAACCTACCGTCAAAACTATCCCTATAGCAAAAGTATTACCTAAAATCCCTAACGGAACTAAACCTGAAAGCCTTAACAATGAAGCACTCGCTATCCTTGCGAAAAAATCAACAACGAAAAATTACCAACACGCATTTCATCTTTTTGAAGCTTCAGCTAAACAAGGCGATCCAGTAGGACAACGATTTCTAGGTATACTATATCTTTATGGAAGAGGTGTTGACGCAAGCGATAAATCAGCAAAACATTGGCTCACTCAATCAAAAACTAGAGGTGATGAAATCTCAAAAGTTTTCCTTAAGAACTTATAGATCACGCAACATACATGGCGATACCATGTAGCATCGCACATGTGATAAGCGCTGCACCCAAATCATCTGCGACAACGCCTACTCCTCCTTCCATTTTTTGAAGCTTATTTATTCCCAATGGTTTAAGTATATCAAAAAATCGGAATAACAAAAATCCAGCTAGTAGCCATGGCCACAATAAAGTAATCCCATATTGCGCAGGATCAAATAGTCCAATAAAGCAAAATGGAATGGCGACAAACTCATCAAGTATAATAACTCCAGGGTCTCTCATCTTCATACGAATCTCTGCTTGATCACAAATAGCCATTGATACGTAAGCTGACAGCAACAATAACAACAAATATTCAAAGGGGGCAAGGTGGTGAAATGCGACAATGTACCAGAAAATTCCCACGACACTGCCCAGTGTTCCAGGCGCTTTGGTTTTAAAACCAATAGGCCCCAATGTTGCAGCATTTAAAACAAGCTTATCAGGCAATGCCAACGCCCATATAAAATACTTCCTCATAAATAACTATGAATTACCAGGTGATATGATTTTCCAGTATTTCTTAAGGTACATTGCCCCCGAAATAATCGTTAACAACGTTGCTACAATAAAAATTGCCAGAGCAACTAACTCCAGTAAATCGACTATATTTAACGGAATCTCATATTCATGCCTAAGCCCTTCAACGAAGATAAGGGCATTAATCGCAATCAATTGTAACACTGTTTTTAATTTCCCAGCCTTTTCTGCAGCCAAGACGAGTCCTTGCCCGGCAGCAACTAATCGTAAACCTGTTATAATAAACTCACGACATAAAATTAATAAAATCGCAGGCAATGTCCAGAAAGGCATTATTTTAAAAGCCAAAAGAACAATAAACATTCCTGTTACTAAAACCTTATCGCATAGGGCATCCATAAATGCACCATAATCAGACTCAATATTCATCTTTCTTGCCAAAAAACCATCCAACCAATCCGAAATTGATGCAAAAAGAAATAAAACAAATGCAATCGTTACCCCCCACTGAACACTAGGAACATAAACGGTCGTCTCTTTTGATAGAGATGGCCAAAGCAACCCTGTGATGATGAACAAAATAGGAATTCTGGAAACAGTTATTAAATTTGGTAGATTCACTTTTATAGATTTTCGTAAAAAATTAGGGAATATGGAATTAATGTCAAAGGTATGTTCTCGCGCTCACACCCATAACCTAGACCTAGATTCTGTAAAAACCTTTGATCACAGTATTTTCCTTTCAACAAGAACACTGACAACCTTTATATACAAAGAATAGCTTACCCAAGCATCCGTAGCAGCATATCGTTTCTGAGATTCAGTCAACTCCCGGCGTTCCCAGTTTGAAAGCTGTTCTTTCTTAGAAATTCTAAAATTCAAAAATAATGCAGATAACGCTCTTAAGCCAGTGTTTACAATCCCCAAATGCTGAGTCAATGTACCAATTTCTTCAAATCCTTCTGCATTCACAGCACGAATCTTTTTCAAATTCATAATATCGTCCCTTAAGCCAACTCCCACCTTTTTAACTTCAGGGTTTTCCAAAATTGGTAAAAGTAAATCAATTCCACCTAGGGCTTTTAACTGAAACAAATAAGCCTTATCGCTTGTAGCCAACTGAATCAATGCCGGGAGGTGTTGATCTCCCTTTTTGTAAACAGGTTTTGTTTCTGTATCAAATCCAAGAACCGGTTCATCAATCAACGATTCAAGCACCTTTATCGCCTCTACTTCAGAAGAGAGCGTTAAGATTTCTCCCTGAAAAGACCCAAGGGGCCTTTCGTTAACCTCTTCTTTTGTAATACGTTCTGGATAATCTGTAACTTGACTCATGTGCCTTCTATGTTTACCGTATGAAAACAAATTAGTATTCCCTTGTCAAATATCGTATTACGCAGAACATACATGTTATTAGCTGTTAGATAGAATATATCCCTACTCTTGAATGCATTTTTTCAACAAATGAGGTATAGTATGTCACCATTGGTTTATAACTCACTCAATTAACCCATCTCCTATATAGCCCATGAATCCATATATTGAAAAAGTTCTTGAAAAAGTAAAAAAACGCGACCATGGCCAAGATGAATTTCTTCAAGCAATTGAAGAAGTTTTAGTTTGCCTCGCACCTGTCGTCAATGAACATCCAGAAATTGAAGAAGCCAATATTCTGGAACGATTAACAGAAGCTGAACGACTCCTGATGTTTAAAGTAACATGGCAAGACGACAACAACCAGGTTCATGTTAACCGAGGATTCAGAGTTCAATTCAATAGCTCTCTCGGCCCCTACAAGGGCGGTCTTCGTTTTCACCCAACAGTGAATGCAAGTATCATGAAATTCCTCGCTTTTGAACAAATTTTCAAAAACAGTCTTACTGGCCTACTGATGGGAGGGGCAAAAGGTGGCTCTGATTTTGACCCAAGAGGTCGCTCCGATTCTGAAGTAATGAGATTTTGCCAAAACTTCATGAATGAACTTCACCGCCACATCGGCTTTCAAACAGATGTTCCTGCCGGTGATATTGGAGTGGGTGCAAGAGAAATTGGTTATCTATTTGGTCATTATAAAAAACTAACGAATCGCTACGAACTAGGTACCCTTACAGGAAAACACACTGATTGGGGCGGTGCACTCGGTAGAACAGAGGCAACTGGCTATGGTTGCATTTACTTTGCAAGAGAGATGCTGAAACACATCAATGACTCATTTGAAGGTAAAACATGCGTAGTCTCTGGTTCAGGCAACGTTGCTCTTTACGCAATCAAAAAGCTTCAGGAACTGGGGGCAAAAGTCGTTGCCTGCTCCGAATCTACAGGTACTCTGTATGACTCTGACGGCCTAGACTTCTCATCATTACGTATGATCAAAGAAGTAAACAGGGAAAGGCTAAGTAGCTACTTAAAGCTAAAGCCCAATGCTAAATATTTAAAAGACGTAAAACCATGGGGAATTAAATGCGATGCAGCCATTCCATGTGCCACTCAAAACGAACTCCTAGAAAACGATGCAAAGGAGCTAATTAACAACGGTTGTAAACTTATCGCAGAAGGTGCAAATATGCCGACGCATCCAAAAGCTTATGTATTAATCAAAAAAGCGGGTATAGCTTTTGCTCCTGGGAAAGCCGCAAATGCAGGCGGCGTAGCAGTTTCAGGTCTTGAAATGCAACAAAATGCCAGCTGGCAAACAATGAGTTACGAGCAAGTAGACGTAGAACTTCAAAGAATTATGACTTCAATTCATGATAACTGCTTGAACTTTGCCAGTAAATATGGACAACCTAATGACTACGTTTTTGGGGCAAATATTGGAGGATTCCTAAAAGTCTCCCATGCAATGATGGCACACGGCGTTACTTAATAGATTAACAAGGACACATTAAAAAACATATCAATGGGAAATTTAGAAGCTGCAGAAAAAATCATCCTCGCATTAGACCTTGATGATAGAAATCAATTAGAAGACATCGTCGATAGGCTAGACAATAAGCTTCGATGGGTAAAAATCGGCCTTCAACTCTTCACTAAATACGGGCCAGAGGTTGTTCATCATTTTTCCAACAAGGGAGTGAAAATCTTCTTAGATTTAAAGCTATATGATATTCCCAATACCGTTGCGGGAGCAGTTCAAAGTATATCAAAACTCCCAGTTGACCTCCTCACGATCCATTGCTCGGGAGGATATGAAATGATGTCCAGAGCTGTTGAGTCAGCAAATCAACATAACAGCAATTTGGAAATACTCGGGGTCACAGTTCTGACCTCTATGAATGATAACAATATGGCTGAGTTGAATATTCAACATAATGCAGCTGAACAAGTTGAACAATTAGCTCTCCTCGCTCAAAAAGCCAATGTACAGGGTCTGGTTTGCTCCCCACTTGAAGTGCAAAATCTTAGAAGAAAACTAGGAAACAACATTAAACTAGTGACTCCAGGCGTTCGCCCAGCGGGCTCTGATGCTCAAGAGCAAAAAAGGGTCGCAACGCCGTCAGATGCTCTAAAAAATGGATCATCGCACCTCGTCATAGGTCGGCCTATCTTAAAAGCAGATGACCCCGTTCAAGCATTTGAGAACATTATTCAAGAAATCACTTCTTAATCATTCTATGCCATCAGCAGTCATACTTCTTGCCGGAGGAAACGGCAACCGCATGGGTCATTGCGTTGAGGATAAAATCCTCCTCAAGCTTAACAATAAAACGGTCTTAGAATATAGCTTGGACACATTCATACACAGCCAAACAGTAGAACAATACATTATTGTCTATAAAGACGAGAATCAGCTCCTAGACATCAAAAGGGCGCTAAAGATTAATCATCCCAACTTAGAAAAGTTCACATTTACACCTGGAGGAAAAGAAAGGCAAAACTCTGTCTATAATGGCCTCTCTGTCATTAATGAACAAATCCAGCATGTTTTTATACATGACTGTGCCAGACCGCTAATTGACGTTGAACAATTAAAACTACTTCAGCAATCAATGGTTGATCATAATGCAGCCACACTTGCCCATAAAGTCACTGACACCATCAAGCAAATTGCCGAAAGACCTCCTCTGAAGAATAACGCATTCGCATTAAAAGATCTCCAACGCGATTTACTTTGGGCAATAGAAACCCCTCAAATTTTTAACAAAAAAACAATTCTCAGTGGATACGACTACGTCAATAAGAACAATTCAATCATCACGGATGATACTTCTGCCGTTTCTGCGATAGGAGAAGAAATATTTATAATAGAAAACAAAAAACCGAACCCAAAGATAACCTATCCACAAGATTTGGATTTAATAAAATTTTTAAATGTCTAATACTACACCCTTTCGCGTCGGCTTCGGCTACGACATCCACAGAACAATTAAAGGCCGAGATTTAATTCTGGGCGGGGTTAAAATCCCATCAGAGTTTGGCCTTGATGGACATTCCGATGCAGACTGCCTCTCACATGCGATAGCAGACGCATTACTAGGCACATGCGGACTTCCCGACATTGGACACCTCTTTCCAAACACAGACGAATCTATCAAAGGCATCTCATCGCTCAAAATATTGGAAAATGTTAATGAAGAAATTCAAAAACACGGAGCTTCTATTGTTAACATCGACGCAATGATTATTGCAGAACAACCCAAAGTTTCCCCTTATTTAGACGCAATGAAAGCCGAACTCTCCAAGACACTCAACATCCCTATTAATTGCATAGGAATCAAAGCAACAACCAATGAAACTGTCGACGATATTGGCAAAGGCCTAGCCATTGCAGCTCATGCAGTCTGCTTAGTCACACTCGGATAAACTAATTACAGTTTTTCGCAAATCACGAAAAACCATCAATTCATCCATTTCAACACCTCGCATTTTTCGTGAACCCGAGGGTCGACTCTCACTCAGGTGTTGAAAATTCTTATTATAATAGTCTTCTACAAACGCCTTACTACCTATGATCAAGCCATCAGTAAAATAGCGGCAACGGCAACGCAATAGCTCTAACCGAGTAAATTTAGCCTTCCCAGATAAAACGGCATCCACTTTTCGAGAATCAACACTTTGCTTATCAAGAGCCTTTGATTGCCCCCCTTTCCCAAAAAGTACCAACCGATAAGCATTCAATGCACTATACCAGTCACTCTCACCTAAAATTTCCATCACACCTGCTTTGGCATCCGTTCTATTCGCACATGCCTCACCATACCCACTAAATCGATAATCCTTTGGATCTTTTACTAACCCCGCTCGAACAGGATTCAAATCAATATAGGCAGCAACCGTTTCCATCGCAAAGTGCTCGCCTTCAACAAGAACACTTTTAAAACGATCAGCCCAAAACACTCCATAGCGATCATGGGATTTATTATACCAAACAGAAAACCTCTG
Organism: uncultured Opitutales bacterium; assembly: GCA_963924785.1. Classification (GTDB taxonomy): domain Bacteria; phylum Verrucomicrobiota; class Verrucomicrobiia; order Opitutales; family CAJWYM01; genus CAWUTK01. The sequence goes on along the minus strand of CAWUTK010000258.1, from coordinate 5,259 downwards.
CTTCAATTCCTTCATGAACATAGAAACATCGCACATTCTTTCATGCAACCTCTCACGTAAGACATCTGCATTTACACCTCCCTTCTCAAGTGTTTTCTCAATAAAGGAAAGGTGTAAATTATCATTCGTATAGAGTAGGTGGCACCGCCTCAACAGTTCACCATCACATAGTTCCCGTGAAACAGGAACTTTTACCAACACATGGAAATGATTTGTCATCACACAATAAGTCAAAATCTCCACTCCACAAAAAGCAGCAACACTCCACATCTGCTTCCGGAAGACTTCCTTCTCACGCTCCCCCAATCTCATCTCACCAGCCACAACCCGACTCATACAGTGATAAATACCCTCCTTAACCTTCACCCTCGAAACTCTCATGTCAACCTACTTAAAAATTATGCTCCTGTCCCTTATTTATCTATTTAAAAAGAAACCGAAGTGGGGTTTACTTCGGTTCTTTTATTATTAAGATTTTACCAAGCGATTTGGACATCGTCCGGCATCGCTTCTAGTGCAAAGTCGTAATCATAGCCTGCGCCAGCTTTTATTTCTGATTGAATTGTAAGATTTTCGTTTTCCATGATATTTCCTATTGAGGTTATTGTTTTTGAAAGATCTAAAATGTAATAAGTTTTTATGCTCTCTCTTATTTGATAATAAAAAGACTATCCATCCGTTTTGGTTTAATGTCAAAAAAAATGAGCCTAAAGGCTATAGTTTAAAAACCCAATGCAAGTGGACTTACTGTGGTGAGCTAAAAGATAAAGCGAACGACGTGCCCAACAAGGCTCAACACTAATAAAACACCTAATGTAATCGTTATAACTGGAGAAATTTTTGATTTTCCATCTTCATCGGTTAACGACTTTGTCATTTCACCCAATTTGTTCTTCATTGCATCAATAGATTCTTGGTCTTCTTCTGACACATCTTGAGGTGCATATTTTGTGATGAAATCATTAAACTCTAACGCTAACCCTAAAACCATACCGTTTCCATTAATAACTCGGTTACATAAAATATTCGCAAGGTTTAAAGATAACTGGCCACCGCCTTCATAAGATCCTACAAATTCAAGTAAATTCATGTGATCAATTCGCCAAATATAAGTCTGCCCTTTAGCCTCAACGCTTGCTGTCGCAGCACCTCCTGAAAGTAAAGCCATATCTCCGAAGCACTTCCCTGGTTCCATTGTTGCTAGAACTTGACGATTTATTTCACCCTCTTCTGTAATATCTCCAATTTGTTTAAATACCTCAACTTCACCATCAATAACAATGTAAAGGTGCCCTTGCTCTTCACCATCGCTGACAATCATTTCATTTTTAGCTAAAATCCATTCTCCATAAGAGCTCAACGCTTTAAGATCTTCTTCCGATAACTGCTCGCCCAGCCCGCCGGCTGTAAATTTTAAGGTAGTGTAACTTAATTCTCTTCGGGTAAGGATTTTCATGATATTAATTTTCTAATAGAATTCACGGTATAGGCAATTCATTATTTAGTTTTTGAAAACACAATTAAAGATATTCGACATTCCTATAGAAATAAATGACTTTAGCTATCTAAATTCAATACCAATGGATCCGATAAATATCATCAATAAGTATTACGAGAAAGAATCTCTTTCATACTATATCTTACTTGAACACAGTCGTTTAGTTGAAAAAAAAGCAGTCTCTATAGCTAAATCTTTACCGCAATTAGCACTCAATATAGATTTTATTAAAGAAGCTTCATTGCTTCACGATATTGGGATTTTCCTAACAAATGCCCCTGGGATAGGCTGCAATGGGGACATGCCCTATATTTGCCACGGATACCTAGGAGCGGAAATACTCATCCAAGAAGGCCTGCCTAAACACGCCCTAGTTTGCGAACGGCATACCGGTACAGGTATAACCTCTAAAGACATTACGGAGAATGATCTCCCCTTACCTATCCGAGACATGATGCCCATCTCCGTAGAAGAACAAATAATTTGTTATGCAGATAATTTCTTTTCTAAAAACAAAAATAAGCTACATAAAGAAAGGTCCATTAAAAAAATCCAAAAGAACCTGCTTAAATTCGGAGAACATAAAGTCGCCATTTTCAATGAATGGCACAAACGGTTCTCTCCCGTTACAAATTCGCTATAAAATTAAGCTGGTATAAACCCTTTAATGCCATAGCGTCTTCAATCCATAACTTTGTTCTTTTCCAGAAAGCGGATATTCGCTTGGCTTTAAACCGCTGAGAGGAAAGTCCGGACACCATAGAGTAGGATTCCTTGTGAAAACGAGGGGGCTTTATTTCAAAATAAGGTCACGGATCAGTGTCACAGAAAATAAACCACCCAGAATGTTTCGGCAAACTGGGAAAGGGTGAAAAGGGGGTGTAAGAGACCACCGCTTGAATGGCAACAGACAGGGCAGGATAAACCCAATCCGGTGCAAGACAAAATAGGGAGTCGGACTACTCGTCCTTAGGCTTCGGGTATGTCGCACTTTGCAGCAATGCAGAGATCTCTTTTCGAAGAGATAGATAAATGAATATCCTTCCACTTTTGTGGAATGACAGAATCCGGCTTATAGCTTTCTGGATCTATTATCGCATAATCAAAAAAATATCATCTCATTAATTATAAACTAGTTACATCACAATCAACGAAAGAACCCTTGACAGCCAGTCATAGATTCTTAAAACCGTCTGACTACATTTAAAAATATGGCTAACTTAAAGACATCAATCAAATCAATTAGACAAATTGAAAAACGCACGTTGCATAACCGCAACTTACGCACTAAATTAAAGACTTTGTACAAGCAATTCAATGGAGCTAAAGACGATCAAGAAAAAGCTGCTGAAATTGGTAAAAAGCTAGTCTCTGCAGTTGATAAAGCTGCTAAAATTGGACTTATTCACAAGAACAAAGCCGATAGAACAAAAGCTGCTTGTCACAAGTATATCAGCCCAGCTACTTAATTTAACAATTTCCCTCCCATCCCTTAAGTGTCTTTTTACTCTTTGAGTAATCGGACACTTTTTTTTTGCCTTTAACCTAATACTTCTATGAATTAGCAGTATGGCGAATAAGACATCCCCACTATTAATGATTATCGATGACGATGCTGAAATTCGTTATTCTCTCACCCGAGTCTTAACATCGCACAATTACGAAGTTATTTGTGCAGGTAGCGGCGAAGAAGGCATTGAAGTCGCCACAAAAGAACAGCCTTCTGTCATATTTCTCGATAACCGTATGGGTGGGATGTCCGGGATTGAAGCGTTACAACACCTTCGCACTGCCAGTCCTCAAACAATGATCATTGTCATGACAGCGTATGGCACTGCCCAAACGGCAATCGAAGCAATGAAGTATGGTGCATTCGACTATATCATTAAACCTTTTGATTTAAAAAAAGTCTTAAACTTAACTACTAGTGCACTCAAAGCACATGATGATTTAAATTTAGAAGCTTCCCCTACGTCTCGACTGATTAATATTGATGACTATAAAGAGGGCATTGTCGGTAATTCGGAAAAGATGCACGAGGTGTTCAAGGTCATCGGACAAGTCACTGCAAGTGATGCCACCGTCATGATCAATGGAGAAAGCGGAACAGGCAAGGAACTCGTTGCTCGTTGCATCTACCAACACAGTCAACGTTCCAATCAACCTTTTATCGCCGTAAATTGTGCAGCTATTCCAGATAATTTAATCGAAAGCGAACTTTTTGGTCACGAAAAAGGCTCATTCACTGGTGCCACTTCACTTCGAAAAGGTAAATTCGAACTATGCGACAAAGGAAGTATTTTTCTTGATGAAATTGGAGACATGGCTCTTCAAACTCAAACCAAAATCCTACGTGCAATTCAAGAAGGCGAAATACAAAGAGTTGGTGGAGAGAAAACAATTAAGGTAAATATTCGACTCATTGCCGCAACGCACAAGAACCTCAAGCAAATGGTAAAGGATAAAACCTTTAGGGAAGATTTATATTATCGCCTAAATGTTATAACGATCAATATCCCCCCTCTTCGCGAAAGACTGGAAGACATTCCTGAATTAATTGATTACATGATCCAACGTCTCAATTCAGTGCGAAACCTTCCGGTAAAAGAAATTTCGACTGAAGCAATGAGTGCACTATCGGAATACACTTGGCCAGGAAATGTGCGAGAATTAGAAAACGTTATGCACCGAAGTGCCGTTCTTGCACAAAGTGACAGAATCCTACTTAAAGATTTACCTGAAGAAATCCGTCCGAAGAAACAAGTAACCGGCAAGAAAACTAGCTCTGCTAAAAAACCGCAAGAAAAGCAAATCGTAGAAAAAGCCCTTCCCGTCTCAACGACCGAACTCAGCAGCATATCTGCTGAAGAAGCTTTTAATTTAGCATACAAGCATGTTAAAGAAATTTCTCCCGAAGGAGGCATTGTACAAATTATTGAACGAGAGTTTATACAACGTGCCCTCAATGAAACAAAAGGGAACATGGCAAAAGCTGCAACCATACTCGGCATCACTAGATCCACCCTTAGGAAACGGGTTAACGAGTTTAATATCAAATTTTAAAATCCATGAGTTTTGACCCCCTACAACTCCTTAAAGAAAACACCCACTTAAAACTTCAAGTTTCAGACCTCAAAAAATCTATAAACTTGATGGCTGCTTCTGAAAGCGATCCATCACACGGACAAGATGTTTCGATCGCTGGCTTAAACCTACTTCTTCTTAGACTCGGCGAAGATGGTAAAATTCAATATGCGAACACTGCCTTTTCAAAAGAATTCAATATTGAAAAAGATGACCTATACAATAACGGCATTGATGTCCTAAAGCGTATTTTATCTTCTGAATTGTACCACAGGCCATTCAGCGACCCGAAACAGAACAAGCCACTATTCACAAAATACGGGAACATACTGGAAAAACCTGGGAGGTCCGATCCACTTTACAAAAAAATATCCATGACATTGTTCTTCAAGACATAAGCCAAGAGGAGCAGTTAAACGATATGTATCAATCGATGTAACAGAATTATCAGAAGAAGATTTACAAACCTTTAGATACCCTGAGAGAAGGCATATGAGCGTTAGCTTTACTGATTTACGAGGGTTCACTTCTATGAGTGCGCTTCCCCCCAAATTCAAACCAAAGAAATCGATTTTTAAGAGGGAGCTTGATGCTCTCAATCGGATTGAGTTAGTGTTTCGTTGAGACTCTTCAAATCTCTCAGCTTTGCGTTGGCCGTCCCGAAGGGCAACCCGTAG
>CAWUTK010000257.1:0-28449 GCA_963924785.1 uncultured Opitutales bacterium | reverse complement strand
GAACCATTGGGTGTATCATGGAGTTATACAACATTGCTGGTGACTGGTGATTCGTGTATGGAGCTAGTGTGGCAGGATAGGCTGCCGGAGGATTAATGGAAACCTTGTTTTGTAAGGCAGATTCCGCCTGTGCAATCCAGGTTTTGTACTTATCAATCGTCTGTTGGGTTAATTTTTCATTTTCGGGAGATCCAGGCGTTTTGATAGCAAGCTCTTTTGCTATTTTGCCTAGGGTTGGAACACTAGCGAATCCCACCCGCGGCGTCCATGGCTCAATACGAGTCCCTCCCCAATTTGAACTAATAAGCCCCACTGGTACATTCAAATCCTTATTCAACTTCCTCCCAAAGAAATAACCGACTGCAGAAAATGCAGGAATGCTTTTGGGGGTGCAAGCAATCCAACTTGAGTCTAAGACCATTTTCGTTTGCGGACTAGAATTCTTGCTTTTTGCCACATCAAAAAGCCTGATTTGAGGATAATTAGCATTCGCAATTTCAACATCTTTATTATCAGATTTTGCAACGGGCCATTCCATATTCGACTGCCCCGAACACAACCAAACTTCGCCGATAAGAACATCATCAAGAGTGATGGCATTATTCGCTGTGACTTCCATTTTAAAAGGTCCACCTGCTACCATTGGCCCGAGTTCAACTTTCCATTTACCGGATTCATCAGCCTCGGTTGATTGCACTTGGTCATTAAATTTAACCGACACTTTTTCACCAGCCGAAGCCGTTCCCCAGATTGGAACTTGTGAGTCTCGCTGCAAAACCATGTGGCTCGCAAAAATATCCGGTAAAGTAACATCAGCTGAGCAACTCAACGCTAATGCTACAGCACAGATTACGGTCTTTGTAATAATTTTAATTTTCATATTATTTTCTTATTTTACTAATTTAAATTGGGGCTACCGCCCATCAGGCTGTCCACGCCATCGAGCATAATTCTGCGAACTTCATCGGGCGTCAGTACAACGTCGAGCACAACGACCTCGTCCCAAGAGCCTTTACCTTTGGTGTTTCCGGCGTTGCCACCGCCCAGGCAAAAGTCGCCAACCGGGGGTGTTATCCGTTTACGCTTCGCCATCGTTGCCGCAGCGCCATTGACATAGAGCTGCACTGTTTCCTGATCCCAGGTTACAGCAAAGTGCTGCCATTGATCTACTGCCGCTACAGCATGCAACCGATAATCTATACGAACGTCCTCGGAGGTCGTGCGAAAGCCAATCTCGGCGCTCTTATTAATCCACAACTCCCAGATATCCTTGTTCTTTGTACTGTCAAATATAGTCTGGTAGTCGTACCATTTCGTTGGTCGATACCACAACGCTACAGTCCCGGACGGCGGGAGTGGCTTGTCCGTTTTGAACACCTTATTGGACAACGACTGGCCACTAATACCCGCTGCGCTTGCGTCAGCGCCAGAAGCATCGAAGGTCAAATGCGTTAGGACATTGCTATCAACTGTTTTAATCCAACCGCGGATTAAGGCAGGTAGGTCTGTGGTAATAGACTTAACTCCTAGTCTATTAGTGCGGTTAGCCTGTTTCTGGTCATTGACTGTCCAGACATGCCAGTCATAACCTTGCTGCCTAATCGGATCAACAAACATCTCTGGAATGCCGAAATTCGAACTGAAACCATCGGCCCCAATCCCCTTCAGCGTATCCAAAACACTTTCAAGAGGAGGTTTTATGGTTCCCGACTTCTTGTTTCTCTTGAAGCTACATAGCCAGGAAACTTTTAATGTTGGGGATTTTTCTTTTAGTTGCTTGAGCATTTTTTCGTTAAAACATATCACCAGGATCTGCTCTGGTGTAAGACCCGATTTATCAATTTGTTCCAGCAAGGCAGGAATAATCTCGGGACCACACTTTATCTCAATATAGATAGTCTTTTGAGCGGGAATCGTTGAAAAAACCTCTGCAATGGTAGGAATACGGGTTCCCTCAAATTTCTTATCCTTCCACAAACCAACATCCAGTGTTCGCAGTTCAGCTAGGGTTGATTCACTTACTATTAGATTTCTGTTCGCGACCTTCTTCGTATTCTTGTCATGAATGCAAACAATATGGCCGTCTTTGGTCAAATGAAAATCCCCTTCAATGGCATCTGCTCCCTTCGCCCACGCAAGTTTGAATGCGGGTATTGTATTTCCTGGCGCATCACGAGAGGCACCTCGGTGTGCGACTATTCGGGGTTCTCCTGCGTAAGTGGAAACGCTCAGTATTAAAATAGTAATGATATAAAATATTTTCATAAATCTCCTACTTGCAAAAAAGTGTTAGCCGTATGTTTTTAATTGTTAAATAAATATGTGAATGGCATAGCTGGCAGTCAATACTTTGTACTCCAACACAAGTGTCTTCATTAAGATAATCAGTGCTTACATCTTATACGGATATTTTTAATGAAGTAGGACAAAAAAGGGTCAAACGTAGAAAATAGAATCTTTAAGCGCCTGCTCACATAACCGATACAACTCTCGTATAATACGCGAAAAAAGTGAATCGAGGTGCCTCGTGCAGTCTATTACATAATTAATCAGTCCGATTATCGGAAAAGAAGTTTCCCTATCATCGCATACTGGCAAGGCATTTGAGAACACGATCTTCAGAAGCCTCAAGCGATGCGGGTGGAAACTCGTTCCGATGTGATCATGAGCAACCACTACAGTCAGCAGTGAAAACTCAGGAACCGGCAATTATTGAAAGTATAAAGTGGCTGCAAAGCACTTTTGAAACTCACTTCAATCGACTGGAAAACGACCACAATTAACAAATCACACTACGCCGAAGCATGGAACACTCTTCTCGCATAACCAATATTGGCAGAGGGAATATTGAAATTATTCTATTTTCTACGTTTGACCCCTTTGTTGCTATTCAAGCAATCAACTGCCAACTTTTTCTATTTAGAAAATTTGCTAACCGTATTGGCGGGCACATTCTCTTTTGACCAAAGTACTTTTCGGTCTCCATCGAGAACCTTAAGCGTAAAGCCGTTCAAGCGTCCCCCGCAACAATCGGTGCAGTTATATACTTGGATTTTTTCAATATCGGTTAGTCGACCCAGATCAACTTCCAACCATGGATTGGCCGACGGCTCCTTCGTACATGTAACCGAAGCGTTCCCAAACTTTCCGTCCGTATTACCGTCAACTGCTCGTTCTGGCACTCCACCATAAACCGCAGAACTGGCAGTCGCCTTTTGCTTCACTGCAACATTCTTTCCACCTTCATAAATCTCAACTTCCGCCAAAGAAAGAATGCGTTCATTTCCTGGCAGTTCAATTCGAACAAAACGTCCTTTAGAAACGGGCATCGGAATTGGCTTGGCTAATTTCGCAAGGAGCCCCTTCTCTGGGTAATAGTTCTGGTGACCCGGTAGTCGCGTTGTTTTATCATTAAGACCGAAGAGGTTTCGGCTATCTTCAGCGACTGAAATCGCTTCGATACTTAGGTTTGTCGATTTTAAGGTCACTGGAGAGAAGATAGCGGTGTCGCCTTTTTTCAGAGCAACGTTGTAGAATCCGTCATTGGTTATTTTAACCTGAGAACCTTTAGCCTTTTTACCATTAATGTAGATGCGTGGCTTTTCTATATCCGTGCGAATCAGGCACGGAGAACCGGCCATACTTTCGACATTTACAAACTGTGTCACGCCGTCTTTCTTTTTAGCACTGACCAGAAATGCGCCTTGTGTGCGCAACTGATGAAAGGCTGCATCTGGCCATTCTTTAGGCGTGCCATTGAAGACACGAATTTTACCGCCCCAACTCTGCAGTAGCATATCGTGGACGCTTTTAGCAAAAGAGAGTGGTGTTTCGATAACGGGGTTACCTTCGGCGTACATCGTCGTTGGTGAAATATTTTTATGCGTGACCAAAAACTCAAGGTAATAGGAAGCCATTTTTTCATCGCCAAGCCACGCATACATAGACGCCGCACCTGTGGCGGTGTAACCAGTGACCGGCATTGCCCCAACCTTGATACCACTTCTAGAAACCTTCAACCAATGTTCAACACTGGTGCGCAGCATCTTGGCTGTTTCTGGGTTTTCCGGTGTTAGATCCGCTAATGGGAAGAAACCCAGCAAGTGCGAATAGTGACGATGAGGCTTATCGAAAGCCGTATTTTTGGCGATCCGAAGTCCGTGTTCATCGATCTGATAATCCACTAGTGTATCCAGAATGCGTTGCCATTCGACTGCGAGTGGATCATTCAATCCATGGTCACTATTCAGATCGAGCAAAGTTTTTGCAGTCCAACGCAATAAACTAATCGTAAAATTGCAGTCCTCGTCCCAAGGAGCCGGATATTCTGGCGACCAGGATTTTGCGAGATGCAGACGCCCGTCAATGATCGGAGCCTTTGTGTCCTTTATCCAGTTCAAATAAGCATTCATCGTTTTACGTAGCAGCGGGAAAAATTTATCGCGCAGACGATCATGATCCGCCGCATACTGACAATGCAGCCAATAGTTATTTAAAACCCACGCCAGCATATTGGGCGGCACACCCCCACTAGGAGCGAAACAATCCTGTGGAAAACAAGCAGCAATACTAGCGCTTTCTTCCCAGTGGCTCGGGACATTTTTCACCAAATTGAACGCATATTTATCAAGATTGTTGGGTAACGACTCGCCGACCGACATACGGTTGGCTGCCAAATGTGTCCAGTAGATCAGTTGCACATTCAAGTCGCCCCATACCATCGGCCAGAACGTGTAGTGATACCACGGTCCCATGACATCAAGGATCGGGCCATTTTCGCGCATAGCCGATGCGAGCTTGTACATTTGAATCCAGTAAAAACCTTCCTTCTCTGTATCATTCAATGTCAAAAAACTTTGAGGATAATAAGTATGCCACCACTTCTGGTGTGCAGAAATAAAACGTTCCTCCCCTATTGATTTGTGTGCCTCTGCCAGATTACGCTTCACAATATCCATACTATTCTTTTCGGGAAAACTATGATGCACGCTGGCGGTCAGTAATTGCTTACCAGTCGCGTCTCCAGAAAGCTTCCAGCCAGTGGTCGTTTCGCCACGGTGTTGATAGAGCGGCTGAAAACAGAACTTCATTTCACCTTCTTCACTAAAGATTGCTTCTGGAGGTAGCGGATAGGGATCTGTTCGCATCGTCTTCCAACTCTTTGGACCCCCACCGGAATCCAGAGTTTTCCGAACAGAGGAGAACGGCACTTCAGGCCGCCAAGTAATCTTGATGGACTCACCACCAGCAGCGTTTGTCTCGAAATAAATCACATCGGACTCGCTATGAGTTAGGCCATGTAATGCATAAGAACCCTGCGACGTTTTGACTGTCCCCACCAACTCAGCATCCCAGAGATCCAGGCGCAAATCCACACTCGTAATATCGCCTTTAGATTCTAAATCGAAACGACCCAAGGGAAGACGACATCGGTAAATCCAAGAATTCCCCCGACCTTCGTGCGGCAGTCGATGATCATAATAGTCATGGCGACCCGTGTGAATCGAAATCACATTTTTCGCCCCCTTTGCCTGATAAAAGGTGAAACCCACATTACCGTTCCCAGTATAAGGCGCGACTTCCCACCTGTTAGGAACCCGGTCCCATGTCATATCGTGGTTAGCAAGAAACTCCTTATAGTCGACTTTAAAGTCCAACGCATACACAGAAGACAGACACCCCAACAATATGCCAATTACTATCTTTTTAATTATTGTCATTCTATTCTTCTTAATGTGATTTTGTAATTCCCAATGATCTGTGCTGAATACTGGAGGTTATTTACGATCAATAAAAATTGCTTCGTCAATAATCTTAGCGACTGCTGCTGCGAGAATATCACGCCCTTCTTCGGTATAATGAACATCATTTTCGCCTCGCTGATATTTCGCTCGATCTTCGCCAATGACCGCATAGAGATCGTTAATCTGCACTCCGTGTTTTTTCATAACCGCTCGAGCGGCATTGTTGAATTCCTTGGCTCGCTCCTCGGAGATGATGAATTTTACTTTACGTTCGGGACCGATACAAGGTGGCGTGGTTATTCCAAAAATCAACTTTGCGTTGGTTTTTTTCATCTTGGTGACAATGCTATCTAAGCTGGCAGCATAAGATTCGGGTGTTGCCTTTACCTCCTGTGACCAACCATACCAATCCCAAAGTCCGAAATTAAAATGAATGACGTCCCAGGCTGTATCACCTATCCATGCTTCAACTTGCTCGTCACCAAAAGCTGACCAACGGCAATTTGTAGCCGGTCGATGCACATTGGCTTTTCCGTCCAGTAAGCGACGAACACGTGGTGTATAACCAATTGAGATAGAGTCTCCGAGAATAAGGACCCGAGACAGACCGGGTTGATCAACCGGATTAGCAAAAGGATGCTGAAACGGATCTTGCTGTTTTGGTTTTTGCTTCCCATGTATATCGGTCAGCGAGAACGCAAGTAAACACATTGTGAATACGAGGAAGGCTTTTTGTGTTTTATTTTTCATAAACAGTTTTCTTTTGATTTTTATATATTATTACAATTCTCCAGTCACCTTGAGATGTTGAGCTATAATTGTATCTGGTTTATTTTTTCCTGATTTAAGAGTGAAACTTTTATTGAGCGGAACGTGTGGTGCAAATCGGTGACCCTTAACTCGAATGGTATAAAGAATTTCTTTAGTCGTCTCATTAATAAGTTCAATAACTGGATTTTCATGATCAAATGTAAACTCTTTCAATTTTCCCCATGATGCTGGATTAAAATTATCTATTTGCTTAATGACTTTAGGCCATCCATTAAATGGCTTCGCATTCTGCTTTGTTACATCAACATAACGATCCCAACTCTCAAAAGTGATCGTTCGTTGAGATTTATTAAATTTAACTATTGAAAAACCTGCAGCACGACTTTTTTTAGCAGAGGGGACATCTGGATTAGCGTAAGCATGCATCGTTATTTTATTATTAAACCCATCTAAGTATTCTCCCGTCCAAGGCAAAGCTGATCTAGGGTCCCTATTTGCTCCGGCAGCCTCATCTAATGGATGCCAATAACGGCCATAAATAGAATTCACAATAGCGGGAGAGCTTAACCCCCATGGCCCGTCATTGTGTTCATCAATACCATATTGATATAGAGTGCTTAAATGCTGGTCTCCAGACAAATGAACGACAAACCCCTTCCGCATAGCTTTGAGTGCATGGTTCCGTGCAGTCTGTGGCCAACCGTTTGAATCTAGGTCAGCGTGTAAACGATTATTTGGACGGCCATGAATATGGGAGGTTCCGGAAAATGGACTTTGAGAAAGGACTGCTTTCATTTCAATATCTTGCCAGTCTCGAGTCCAGGAATTCAAGAAATCCAACTGGCGTTGACCCAGTAATTTTAAGCCAGGAACATCGATTTCTTTAGGATTATAATTAGGATTGAGTATATGATCCTCCCTGGGCCCTTGTTGAGGAATAGTTCCCTTAGGACCTGTTTTGAATTTTCGATCTTCAAGAATAGCAAAATCAATTCCTCCAAGATGATAATTCGTAAAGTAGACTCCAATGCCTTGAGCTATAGGTCTAGAATCATAGGCATCGGGCAAATGTGCAGTTTGACAGCGCTCAACTTGTTTAATGTATTGGTGGTGATAATAATAACCACCCGAAACCCCCGCTGGGGTTTCCGCTTTGACACCTCCCTCACCCCAAAAATTACCTTGTCCAATATCATGGTCATCAGGAATTGTGATAACGGGTCTATCTTTAAGAATTTCTTTAAATTGGATTCCCCACATAATCCAACCTGCGGTATGTTCTAAATGGTCATAATGTTGATCACCCGCAAAAAAGAGCAAATCTGGATCAATCGCTTTAAGATTGTGAACATACTGCGCTCTACCTAATTTATCACGAGATGAATTACAGGATAAGCTCCCCACAACAATTTCATTTTTACCAAGAGGGTTTTTGCGAATAAGTCCTTCGAATTTAGCTTTATCACCATGTAGAACACGATAGTTTAATGATTCCCGGTCATTCCAATTTTCTATTTCAAATAAAGCTGACCAACCTAAATCGTTAACTTCTGCTGTAGCAATTTGTTCCCATTTTCCGGACTTATTAACTTCTAAACGAACAATTCTCGTCTCATTAGGGAAAAGAGGATAAAGCTGAGCTGATAGTTTCAACTTTTTTTTATGAACAGTATATATCGCAAAAGCGACAACTTCATCACGTGGACATTCTAAATCAAGAAAATGCCTTCCCGTTACTACTTTCGCATCTGGGAAATTATGCTTTGCTTTCAATTTCCCTTCCCTCGCTAATTGAGCCGTTTCCCACCATGCCCTTGATGCCGCGGTATCTAAGTCATCTGGATAATCTGGTGTAATTAGGGGGGAAGCGTCTATAGCGACTAAGTTTATATTTAGTAGAAATATTATTAATAAATTCAATTTCATGATAAAGGAGTGTTATGAGAATTTTAATTTACGAATGCTGGACCTAATACTTTATAACTCACGACTTAATGAACTCGCCATGCATCCCCTTTCATCTGTCACGTTAAAGAAAAACACCGTAGTTCCATCTGGAAGCTTAGCACTAGCCTTGCCTGCTTCAAGTTTTGCAGGAACTACATGCCACTTTCGCTTATTACTGACACCAACGTCGGAGGTGTAGCAGAGTTCTGCTTGCTTCAATGCAAACGGGGATGAGAATGATGCCAACCACAATTTGCCATCCTGCACAAGCTCGCCTCGTTGCGGCAGTGACTGTCCGCCCTTAATAACGCTGTCTGCAAAAACAAAAGGTTCTTTCTTCGGTCTGCGGGCGTGCCCCCATCCAACCTTCACCCAGAGATAAGAAGGTCCCTTAGTTGCGAGGGCAGACTTCTGCTCACAGGCGAGTGGGAAATGTAGATCTACGGGTGAAGTCGTTCGCAGCATAGGAAACGTGACATTCGGCAGAAATGTAGATGCTTCGTACAGTGCTAAACTTCGCTTCAGTTTTTCAGGGCTTCTTCGTCTAAAGCTTTTCCCCAGATAACTATCCCCTTCGTGCAAAAATCCGCAACCGGTATGCGTGATCCCAAACTTAAATCGAGAATCGACACCAACTGACACACTGGTCAGAACGCCACCCCATGAATACCCTTCAATTCCGATGCGATCTGCATCTACTTCTGGGAATGAACGTAGCAATGAATCAGCACGCACAACCCCACCAACGGCATGATAGAACCAATGTTCATCAACGGGCTGCCCTTCATTGATGGGGGTCTCTTCAAAGTTACTAGCCCGATGTGGGCCGGACCATTCATGACTAGCTCGTTTTCCACCCTGTTTAGGGAAATGTCCTTCTAGGTCCATGCTGATTGCAGCATACCCATGCTCGTTCCATTCCTTGACCCAGTTCGCACTTGCTCTTCCGCCACCACCGTGAACCAGAACAACACCTGGCCAACCCTTAGCTGGAGCCGGACCTTTCGGCACTCCCTAATACGCATAGAAGCGCGAAAGCTTACCTTTGTAGATCAACCCCTCATACAGAATAGACTGGACATCTTGCACATTAATTTGATCCGAGGGATAATACTTCGGCGTGGCAAACAATTCAGCTTTGTTCCAAGGACCTATGGTCTCCTGAGCATGAACAGTTGTTACGCAAAGCAGTAAAATCAACAATCCGCCAATAGTCGTTTTATTGAGAGTGATAAATTTTGATAGCATTGGTTTCTTTTTTTCTTCAGTTTTCTTTTTTGTTATTTCCCATTGCTCCCATTCTTCACACTTTGCTTAAGGCGAGGACCGCGATAGGGAAAGTTGTAAAAGGTGATGGGTTCGCCAGACTGGCGTGGATCATTCGTTTCTTTCAGATAGGCAATGAGCTTGTCACGCAAGACATTGACTGTCTTGGAATATTCGGGGTTCTCCGCTAAGTTGTTGATCTGGTCGGGGTCGGCCCTATTATCATACAGTTCAACTGCAGGACGTTTTCCGAAACAGAGGTCATAAAACCTAGAGTCTTTGTTTTTCAAAAGGAAGGTTCGAGTAGGACCACCATCGCAGTCAGAGAACTGGTCTGCTTTATGGGTCGAACCCTGTGGCACGCCAGCTGGCCATAATTGGGGTTCATGATTGAGAATCAATAACCATTTATCCGTGCGGATACCACGAGATGGATAACCAGACATTGAAGGGAACGCCTGTGCAGGCGTATGCCGCTCCCTTCCTGTAACAATGAAACTGCGTTTCGGATCTACATTCTCGGAGTTGGGATTCTGCATGAGAGAAACCAACGAACGACCCGTCATCTGCTCGGGTATATTAAGTCCAACAACCTCTAAGAAAGTAGGTGCAAGATCGGTCAGAGATGTAAAGCTATTAACAGTCCGCCCCACTTTAACGTTCCTCCCCCAACGGATTGCAAGAGGAACACGAGTCCCCCAGTCGTAAAGATTGCCTTTGCAGCGTGGAAATGGCATACCGTGGTCACCAGTCATGACGACGATCGTATTATCAAGGAGGCCCTTCTGTTCCAGTAACGCTATCGCTTTACTCACATCGGAATCCCAGCGTTGAACCTCATAGTAATAATCGGCTATGTCATTCTTAATCTCAGGACTGTTCGGGTAGAAACTGGGCGGCCGCACTTGGTCGACAGGAATGCCACTTTGCTGACCAGTGCCTTTTTTATAACCACGATGCGGATCGCTAGTTCCGAACCAGAAACAAAAAGGTTTCGATTTATTCCGCTCTTTCATAAATACTTCAAAACCAGACAGGGTTGCGCCCTTTTTCTGGCCATATTCTTTTCCGGCAGGATGTTCCTTATAACCACTTGCCGTCCAAGTGCCCGGTCCCCATGCTTTGCGCCAATGACCGATTTCATAACCGGCATCACGAAGCAGAAACATGAAATTGGGATGCTTTATATCGAGTGTACTCCAGAGGTTAGCTCCCTCGCCAAGTCGATAGAATTGCTGACCTGTTAGAATGGAGCTTCTACACGGCGTACAAGATGGGCTAGAGACATATGCATGGTCAAACAACACTCCTTCTCTGGCTAGCCTGTCAAATGCCGGAGTCGCCACCACCCTATCACCATAGGCTCCGGCATGCGGCCAACCCCAGTCATCGGCTAAGCAAAAAAGAATATTGGGACGCTCAACGGCATAAGTAAAGCAAGTAGGGGCAACACACAAAAGCGTGAACACACAAAATCTTAATACCATGACTTCATTTGGTTTCCGTTACTCCAAGTTGCTTTATTTCCAGACCCAAGGTGGACGGCAACGTCCCGACCACACGAATTAAGTTGTCTGGTGTTTTCCATATTTGATATTCGTTTTATTTACTAGAGTCTTCCTGGCTGGCTGAAGATTGCTCTACAGGAACGGGCTCTTCTGCCTCACTGGTAAGAACAGAGAAATCTGCAAACTTCGCATAAATAGCGATGACCATTAATACAAGAATGAAGCCACATAGCTTTCCATGCTTCCAAGGTGTCATATCTACCGCGTTTACATCTTTCTGAACAAAGTCATCTTTACGTGAATCAAACAGATTGACCAACAGCATAACGACTACGATTAGGGCAAACGCTATACCTAAAAAGTGAAACCCATTTATATCTTCAACAAGCGCTTCTCCGAAAGGCACAAAGTAACAAAATGGAATAACGGTAAACCCTGTAAGTAACCCGACTTTTGCGGATAAAGGGGTTAGGCGTTTAAAAAACATTCCCATAACAATCACTGCTAATAATGGTATAAAATAAATGCCGTTCATTTTCTGCAAGTAATCAAAGATCTTCTCTTGCCCATCGAGCATAGGTGCAATCAGCATTGAGGAAATTGCAATAAAAACGCCAAACCACTTTCCTGAAGAAACCACCTGGCGATCATCTGCCTTTTTATTGATTACATTTTTATAAAAACCAAGACTGAAAATCGTACACGTTGAGTTCAGTGCAGAGTTAAATGAGCTAAGAATTGCCCCTACCATTGCTGCTGCGAAAAACCCCGTTAACGGTGCTGGCAGAACATCTTTAACCAGTGTTCCATAAGCGTTCACGCTTTTAAATTCTGGGTTAGAAGAATAAAGATAATAAGCGATCATGCCTGGGATAACCAAATAGATTGGCCCCAGTAGCTTCAATAAGGCAGTTAAAAGCACGCCTTTTTGCCCTTCCTTTAAACTACTCGCACCAAAAGTCCTTTGAATAATCTGCTGATTCGTACACCAATAAAACAGGTTAAGCAAAACCACTCCCGTGAAAATAGTTCCGAACGGTACGGATTGTTCACTACTGCCAATAGAGTTAAATCTCTCTGGGCTTGATTCCTGCAGAATGTCCAATCCTTTGAACACACCGCCACCTTGGCTAACTTCCTGCAAACCTAAATAGGCAATCAAAAAGCCACCAATTAATAACCCCGCTCCATTAAGCGTATCGGAAACAGCAACCGTTCGCAGTCCACCAAATAGCGCATAAACAGAACCGAGAACACCAATCAAAATAACCATAAACCATAATACCGCACTGTCACTTTCTATGCCAGTGAGTGCATTAATATCCAACATACTGGAAAGCCCTTTTGCTCCGGTATACAAAACGATCGGGAGTAAAATAATCGCATAAGCTATGAGGAAAATCATATCAACAATCATACGTGTTTTATGATCATAGCGCACCTCTAGATACTGCGGCACTGTCGCGATACCACTACGTAAAAACTTTGGAAGGAAAAACAATGCCATAATCACTAACGCAACCACGGCAAACACTTCCCAAACCATCACATGTAAACCACCTGAAAAAGCAGCGCCGTTAAGACCGACTAACTGTTCAGTCGAAAGGTTTGTCAAAAGAAGTGACCCCGCAATAAAGGGAAACGTCAGACTACGACCACCGAGGAAGAAACCATCACTACTTTGATGATCATCTTTACGAGTCATAAACCAAGTGACTAAACCCACTAGGCCTGTAAAAATTAAAAATGAGATTATCGTACTATTCATAGTAGTTCTAATTTGGGTTATTTGTCTTATTGTTTATTTTAATAAAATTTCGTTTTGTGATCAGCCATCCGGATAAGTTCATCAAGCAATTCTTAGGAGTGAGGAGATATAATCATTAAAACGGTATCGTTAGTAGCAGTGTTATCGATACCAGATGATAGCTGAATTGTCAACTTTAACAATGGATTTTTACTCAAAACCACTATGCACTGAAAGCGCATAGGTTGAAAACGGACTGAAAGTCCGATTGGCTACATGAGGTATATTCAGTTGCCATAATATTAAATAGAGCAGAGTTCGCATGGCTTACTAGAAATAACAAATTTATTTTGAATAAGGAAATTAAGAATTAAGGAATAGTTTCGAACATGTTCCTCGATTCCTAATTTCCTCATTCAGAAGATTTTTCAATAACTCTCTAAGAATTCAAGCTCCTAATGCGTCCTGCATTTTGGGAGAATTCAAACTTCCTCTTTTCATTTACCGATGTTCCTACTTTTTTCGTATGTGTCTTTCAATTCATTAGACCTGCTTTTCATACGATTGAGAATTTCTTTGTATTCTGGATTGGAAGCCAAGTTAATCAACTGGTCTGGATCAGTTTTGAGATCGTGAAGAAATTCGAAAACGGGTTTTTGGCCAAAATATCTCGCATATACGTAACGTTCCCCTCGGACACCCTCCCATTTCGGAATATCTTTGTGCTTCATCAAATGTTCGCAGAAGAAATCGCTTCGCCAGTCAGAGTCTTCATTGCCCTGCATCAATGAAACAAGACTGTTACCCTGATAATGCGAAGGACTCGCGATACCAGCAAACTCAAGCATGGTCGCAGGCGCATCGACATTCAATGCGATTTCATCATTCAAAGTCCCCCGCTTGGTTTGAGACAAACGTGGATCATAGATAATCAAAGGAACACGAAGCGCCTGCTCGTAATGAGACCACTTGCCAGCAAAACCACGGTCGCCCATATAGTATCCATTGTCTCCCATATAGATAATCACCGTATTATCTGAAAGTTTCATTTGATCAAGTTCCTTGCGAATACGGCCGATCACATGATCCACACCGCTGATCATTCTAAAATAGGCTTTCATATTCTTCTGATATTTCTCAGCCGTATTCCAGCGCCATGCATAGCGTTGGCGATTCATCGCGTTCTTTAAAAAGTCAGGATGGTTTTCAAAAATTGCTGGGTCTGACAAGCGAGGTGCGGGTAGTTCCATATTTTCATACATTCCGTCCACTGCTTTCGGCCATGGGAAATGATCTTTAAGATCACCGTCTTCGGCGTGAACAGCATTGAAACTAATCGACAGGCAAAAGGGTTTCCCCTTGGGATTTGCCTTTAGGAAAGCTATCGCCTTATCACCAGCTATTTCAGTTTCATGCCGACGAGTGCCATCAGGCTGTTTCTTAAAATAGGGATTCCGGTTGTGCGTTTGAAAAACATCGAACATATCGAATTCAGGCTTACCCTTAGTCTGAACGCCATACTTTCCAACAAATCCAGTTCGGTATCCAGCCTGACGCATAAGCGCAGGATAACTTGCCGACATGTGAAACTTACTAAGCGCCGGTTTACCAAAAGTATAACCATGCGTTCTTTCATATAACCCCGTCAATATAGAAGCACGACTGGCAGCACAAATGGCAGTGGTCACAAAGGCGTTCTGAAAACGCACCCCTTCCGAGGCTAAACTATCAATGACCGGGGTTTTAATGATAGGATGCCCAGCACATCCAAGCGTGTCGCTACGTTGATCATCAATCAATAAGAATAAGATGTTCGGCCTATTTGATTTAGTCTCGTCGTCTCCCAGCAATGGAAACACTAAACCTTGGAAGAGCAGAACCACGAAAACAACACCTCTTTTAATATCCATAACTTAATCCTTTTTGATTTACGGGATCGGAGCAACCCGAATTTTTGATCACGATAAAAAAAGAAGTATTTTAGGATGAGAGATTCTTTGGATATTAACCACGAAATTCACGAAAGTACACTAAACCGGATTCTTCGGCGGTAAAGTGAATGGAAAGCCTGTTTTTTGTCTCACAGAGACCACAGAGGACACAGAGAAAAAATGAGCCTAAAATGTTCGTTACGAGAAACTCCTCCTCCCATTATACGATGCCCTTTCGTGTCTTTTCGTGAATTTCGTGGTTAAGACCGAAGCTCAACTCACGACTCGATTAATATTTGAAGTTCTTCGGCTCTGCTATTACATGGTCGGAGCAACCCGAATTTTTGATCACAATAAAAAAAGAAGTATTTAAGGATGAGAGATTCTTTGGATTTTAACCACGAAATTCACGAAAGTACACTAAACCGGATTCTTCGGCGGTAAAGTGAATGGGAACGGGAAACGAGTTTTTATTCTAACACTAGAGTTATCACTTGAAAACTATTACAGCTGACAAAAAAATCCTCGTTATTTAAGTTGGTATCACCATATCATCAAAAATCAGACTAAAGAAGTAAACGCTTGCACTTAAATCGCATAGTTTTCACAACCCCACTGAAACAACAAAACTCTCTGTATTCCTTACTAGAAACGCCTTCTCCCATTATACGATGTCTTTTCGTGTATTTTCGTGGTTTTCGTGGTTAAAACAGAAGCTCAACCAAAAACTCGATTAACATTTGAAGTTCTTCGACTCTGCGACAAAAAACGAATTATTGCTTGCATTACTAAGTTTTCATATATAGATATTTATTAAATTCTTTTTATATATGAAATATTAGAGAATTATAGAGATTTCATAAACGATGCCTATTAACTTTAAGAAAACGTTATTTTGGATAGCTATCACCCTGCTGATTGTTTGCGCAGGACTCACCGTTTTCCCTCTTCCTCAAGCTGATCGAACGATTTTAACCCTAGAATTCCTCGGTAGTTTCCACCCTGTAATTTTACATCTACCCATTGGACTTTGGTTTGGTTTACTACTATTACTTCTGGGTGACACTCTATCCAAGGAGCGATATCTAAGGAGCTACCTTTTCGGTGGTGCCTGTGTTACCTTCTTTACGGGTGTGATGGCTTTTATAACGGGAGCCAATTTATACCTAGCGGGGTCTTATAGTAGAGAGACCTTGGTGCCCCATATGTATGGTGCCCTTTTCTTCCTAACGGGCGTTCTCCTGTTTTGTGTATTAGTGAATCGCAAGGCAAGGCATTCCATACTCTGGCTCACAGCTATAGTATCCATGGCTGTGCTTTGTTTCGCGGGACATGTTGGTGGCGTCATCACACACGGTGAACCTATGGATAAAGCACCCTGGGTTATCCTCAAAAAACAGGCTGAAGAAGAGGCGCTAAAGATGTCCTCCCGAAAAGCCAGTGCAAAGGATCCCCTTATATTCGACCATATCGTATTACCCATTCTAGAAAGTAGATGTATTCAATGCCACGGAACCACTCGCGCAAAAGGTAAACTGCGAATGGACTCTTATAAAGCACTTGTTCAAGGAGGATCAAATGGCGCCTCCCTCGTTCCTGGAGACCTAAAAAGCAGTCTTCTCCTAGAACGGATCCATTTACCACTAAGCGCCAAAGAGCATATGCCTCCCAAAGATAAAGAACAAGTTACGCCAGAAGAACTCGCCTTTCTTGAATGGTGGGTCGGCTCAAATGCTGCCCCCTCTTTAAAGGTCGGCGAGGCAACATTTCCAGAAGAACTGAAACCTCTTGTTCTGGCTTTTACCGGAAACAGTCCCGATGCCATTCGACGTCGTCAAGAACGCGAATTAAAGGCCTTCTTATTTAAACAATATCAAAAAATTTCCCTCACCTTCCCCGGTATAGTCATCCAATCTGTACAAGGAGAGGCCCGCTTCGAACTTCATTCCGCCTCAATGTACAATATAGATGAAGCAACACTAAGAGAACAGATTAAGCCACTATTGCCAAAAATCGTGCGTATCGACTGGCATAACCGGACAATGGGTAATGAATGGCTTAACCTGCTTAGCAACTGCACGAATTTGGAAGTGCTGAATTTAAACCAGTCCAAAATATCAGAAGTGAAACTCATCGAGTTGATCGAGCGCAACCCGAAACTAAACACATTGAATTTTTACGGGGTAGCCGTCAGTGATAACATTATTCCCTACATCAAACCAAAAATAGCACAAGGCCAACTCACTAAAGTTAACCTTTCAGAAACCCAGCTCACAGCAGATGGACTTCTGGAATTACAAGAAGCGATACCTCAAATAACTCTTAGGTACTGATATTATGATTACTGAAAAAGCCACTTATTCTGTGCCCAACCTAGAACGATCCTTTTTAATCATGGAATGCCTTGGGCAATTCAACCAAGGTTTGACACTCACAGAATTGGTCAACCAAACCGCCCTTCCGCAAAATTCGATTTTTCGCATTTGCCACACGCTAGAGACACTTGGCTACCTAAGCCGCAATTCAGACACCAAGCGCTATCACTTAACTCAAAAAATAATTAATCTCGCATTGGGAGCGATCACTCCAGGCAAAAATATCGTAAGCCTGGCGGCGCCCTTCATGAAAGAAATTTCTGAACAGACTGGCGAAACCTGCTGCTTGGGAACCATCGTGAATCAACGGGGTGTGGTCCTGGCGGTAGAAGATGGTTCAAATGCCTTTCGTTTCCATATCGACCTAGGAACGCCCTTTGCCCTACACTCCGCTGCACCGGGTAAAGCCATGATGGCACAACTTCAAGACAAAGAAAGTTTCGTCCGCGAGCTTACTATGCAGCGCTTCAATAATAACACCATTACCACCCATGAGGATCTACTTCTCCATCTCAAACAGGTGGAGAAGCTTGGTTATGGAGTGGACAATGAAGAAGAGCATTACGGTCAACGTTGCATAGGCGCAGCGATCCGAACCCAAGTTGGGATAGGTGTGTGTGCATTATGGATTACGGCCCCAACCTCCCGACTTAAAAAGCAGGATCTTTCTCGCATTGGACAGAGTATTCAAAAAGCCTGTCAACAGATTGAACAAAAATTGGAGCAAATTTAAGATCATGAAACTCAACGCTATCTTATATTCCATTCTATGCTTCCCCCTTTCTCTTTGGGCTATTGAGCAGGAAGTGAATATAGAGGCAAACAAGGACGTCGACAAAGATGGTATCGCTTATTTCGACAAGAACATTCACCCCATACTCGAACAGAAATGCTTTCAATGCCATGGGTTAGATAAAGTTGAAGCAGAGCTCGTTCTCACCAATCGCGAGGGTCTATTAAAAGGTGGAACACGAGGTCCAAGCATCAATTCCCAAAACCCTGCTGATTCCGTTTTGCTAAAAATGATCAACAACGAAGATCTTAAGCAGCGTATGCCCTTTCAACAGCCACCGCTTTCCAAAGCAGAAAAAGAGGTCGTTTTACAGTGGCTACAAATGGGAGCGCCTTATAATCCAGCCCGTGAAATCAAGTCCGTAATAACGCATGAAGCCCTTATGGTTATCGATGATGAGGCTAGAAGCTACTGGGCCTATCAAGTTCCTAAAAAACCTAAAGTACCCCAGTTGAAAAACGCTTCTATAAAAAATCCAATTGATGCCTTTCTTGCAAAAGAGCTGAACAAAAAAAACATCAGTCCAAACACTCGGGCAGATCCAAAACATCTCCTGCGTCGACTTCATTACGATCTAACAGGCCTAGCTCCAAGTCTCGAAATGCTAGATGCATTTACGAAGGCCCCTCAGAATCAACAGGAATGGAAAAAAAGGGTCACGCAACTACTCGCTTCCAAACACTTTGGTGAACGCATGGCTATTCTCTGGCTTGACTTGGTGCGCTATGCTGAAACCAACAGCTTTGAACGAGACTCTGTAAAACCTTTTATTTGGCGCTACCGCGATTACATCATCAATGCCTTCAATAGCAATATGCCCTACGATCGCTTTATCACCGAACAACTAGCGGGAGATGAAGTGGAGAATGCCGGTCGTGACTCACGAATTGCCACCGGTTATCTCGCTCTCATGCAACGTGATGATGAACCCGCCGACCGACCACAAGCCCATGCTGACATGATTAGTGAAATGGTTGATGTAACTTCAGAAGCCTTTTTGGGCAGCACCATCGGCTGCGCCAAGTGCCATGACCACAAAGGAGATCCCATCCGCCAAAGTGATTATTATTCGCTCATGGCATTTTTCGACCCCATTGCAAAAGCTCAACTCAAGCAGGCGGAGCATTATTGGAAAGACCCCGCCCACCAGGCAAAGCTCGAAGAAAAAACCAAACAAAGCCAGGGGAAAATGAAAAAACTATGGGCTACGGTTGATGTCAGCAAACTCGATCCATTTATCAAAAAAACGGATAAAGCAACTCCTCCCATTATTCCTCTGAGTGAGAACAAAATAAGACAGGAATGGTTGTATAGTTATACCCAACCAAAGGACCTGAATTGGAACCACCCTTCTTATGGAGGAACTGAATTTAAACCCGTCAAACTTCCGATGCGTGCTGGCCGGGCATCAGGATTATTCACCGGTCAAGCCGATGCCTGGGAGGCGCATAAGCCCAAACTGTATTTACGAAAAAACTTTGTCCTGACCAACATCCCTGAGCGGGTGATGTTCTATTCCCTTGCAAACAGCGAGGCCTTGACCGTTTTCATCAATGGCGTGCAAGTCTTCAAGGGTAAACCTCATAAAGCGGGTTCGTATCAATTTTATCCACTTAGCACAAAGGATGTCGGTGCCCTAACAACAGGTAAGAATACCATCAGCTTGGTCGTAGAGAACAAGAATAGACAGGTGAAGTTTTTCAATATCGGCCTATTTACTAACCCGATAACGACGATTGCACCGCAGCACTATGCGAGCCTTTTCCCTCAGCGAACCAAAGCTCTTTACGGAAAACCATTCCTCGTCAAGTTCCTCACTTTGAACAAAGTAGTTAAGGCTGATAGAGCCAAGGTCAATGATAAGGGGCTTCCCTATATGAGTCAGAAAGAAGTCGAAAAAGTTGACGCACCTAAGATTCATATTCGAGGAAATGTTCATGCCTCAGGCAAGGAAGTCCATTTAGCAGTGCCGGCCGTAATGGTCTCTTCAAATGATAAAGCGGCAATTCCCATTATCGGAGATTTTAAAAAGAACGGTACCCACGGTCGCCGACTCGCTCTAGCCAAGTGGATAAGCAGTAAGGAAAATCCCCTCACGGCAAGAGTCATGGTGAATCGACTTTGGCAACATTGCTTTGGTGTCGGTATAGTTCCTTCTTCCAATGATTTTGGAACCCTGGGCGAAGACCCGACTAACCAGAAATTATTGGATTGGCTCGCGACAGAATTCATGGAATCCGGTTGGGACGTTAAGCATATGCTTTCGCTGATGCTTACCAGTGGCACCTATCAGCGTTCGGTCTCACCGAATGAGATAGCCATGAATGTGGATCCCAACAATCAACTACATTGGCGCCATACGCCACGTCGTCTTAGTGCAGAAGAAATACGAGACAGTTTCCTCGCCGTAACCGGTGAACTCCAATTACAAAAACCAAAACAGCCTTTTGTTCGCCCAGAGATGCCTCCCGCTGTGCTTGCCACTTCATCCACTCCCAAGCGAGTTTGGCCACCAACGAAAGGTCCTGAAGCCAACAGTCGGTCTGTGTACGTTCACGTGAAACGTTCCATCAAACTTCCCATCTTCAGTTCCTTCGACTCCCCAGACCGGGACATGTCCTGTGCCGCCCGCTTTGCGACAACCGTCTCCACCCAAGCCTTAACCCTGCTTAATAGCAAATTCGTCAATGACCGTGCCAGTAAATTTGCAGAACGTATTTCCGCGAAACATCCAGAGGATATAGATCTGCAAATGCGTTACGGTTTTGAACTCGCAACAGGAAGACCCGCAAATGAAAACGAAGGCAGCGAGCTTCAGAAACTATTCAATGAATTGACGACAACATATAAACTCTCTCCAAAAGAGGCACTCAAGAGAGTCTGCCTACTTGTTCTAAATCTTAATGAGATGATATACTTAGACTAATCCCCTAACCGTGAGAACGACATTATGAGCAATGAAAAACCAAATTTCTGCGGGCGAACCAATCGTCGTGAATTCCTGTGCAATATCGGCGGTGGGTTTGCTAAACTGGCCTTAACAGGATTACTGTCTAAAGATTACTTTTTTAACAGCGCTCATGCCGCAGCGAGTGCTTCACTTAACCCACTCGCCCCCCAACCCGCTCACTTTCCTGCCAAAGCGAAAAGTGTTATTTTTCTTTTTATGTACGGTGGCCCTAGTCATATCGACACGTTTGATTACAAACCCAAAATGATCGGGATGGATGGCAAAACGATTGATGTAAAAACCTTCGGTCGTGGTGGCAAGAAATCCCAAGGCCGTATTGTCGAGCCTCGTTGGAAATTTAAGCAATATGGTCAATCGGGAAAATACGTTTCAGACCTCTTTCCAAATGTGGCCGAATGTGTAGATGACATCGCCTTTATACATTCCATGCAAGCCGACTCCCCTATCCACGGTTCAGCTATGCTGATGATGAATTCAGGCTCGCTCACCAGCGGGAAACCTTCACTGGGCTCTTGGGCGAATTACGGTCTGGGTAGCATTAATCAAAATCTACCGGGCTATGTCGTCATGCTAGATAAAACGGGAGGCCCCATCTCCGGAGCCAAAAATTGGTCATCGGGTTATATGCCCGCCTCCTATCAAGGCACGGTCTTCCGCTCAGGTGATGAACCCATTCTCGATCTCAAGCATGTGAACAACATGGGCAAAGAAGAGCAATACCGTCTCATCCAATCGTTAAACCATTTAAATCAAGGGCACCTAGAACCCCGCTGGGACAATTCAAACCTAGCTGCCCGAATCGCTAGTTACGAACTCGCCTACAAGATGCAATCCACTGCACCAGAAGCAATCGACATTGATAAAGAATCGGAACACACCAAAAGCTTATATGGTCTCGATCAGGAACGAACCCAAGACTTTGGCAAAAAATGCTTGCTTGCACGTCGCCTCGTAGAACGCGGTGTGCGCTTTACACAAATTTATTCTGGTGGCGCCCATAACGATGATAACTGGGATGCCCATGGCGATCTCGAGATAAATCACAACAAACATGCAGGCAACACCGATAAGCCGATAGCAGGTCTGCTCAAAGATTTAAAACAACGCGGATTACTAGATGAAACACTCGTGGTTTGGGGAGGCGAGTTTGGTCGTCAACCGACTGCGGAATACGCCAATGGATCAGGTCGCGATCACAATTCTTATGGCTTCACTATGTGGATGGCCGGTGGTGGCATTAAAGGCGGTGTCAGTGTTGGGCAAACCGATGAACTCGGTTCCGTCGCTGTCGAAAAACCATTCCAGGTTAAAAACCTTCATGCGACCATTCTGCAACAGATGGGTATAGACCCCAACAATCTCTCCTTTTTTCATGCGGGTCTAGAAGAAAAACTGGTCGGAGTCGAAGGCGCCGAACCGATACATGAAATCATTGCCTAAGCTAAATCTGCAACCATTGATCGAAGCACACAAAACATGAAACGAACTGTCCTTATCACCGGAGCGACTCGAGGTCTCGGCCTCGTCATGGCAAAAGCCTTTGCTCAAGAAGGCTATCAGGTTGCTATCAACTATGCCAACAACAACGAAGCCGCAAACTCAGCCCTGAAACAAGTTGAAAATGTAGGGACAGCAGCAATTTTCAAAGCAGATGTCTTGACAGAAACGGGTGTCACTCAGTTATTCAACGAAGTGACTGAAACGTTTGGAGCGCCTGACACGCTGGTATTTAATGCGACCCCCACCCAATATCAAAAATCGATTGAGGAACAAAAGACTGAAGATTTCGTCTCGATGACCGCCGCGTTCATGATGAGTCCACACTACCTCACCCGCGCAGCTTTGCCTTCGATGAAAAAAAATAAATTTGGCCGCATTATTAATATTACAAGTGAAGTCTTCCACGAAGGTACGCCGAATTTTTCCGCCTATGTTTCTGCCAAAGGCGCTCAGATAGGTTACATGCGCAGTAGCGCCACGGAGTTAGCACCACACGGAATTACTGTCAACGGCGTAGCACCAGGTTGGATTCCCGTAGAGCGACATGAGAACGATCCACAAGAAAGCAAGGAGCAATACCTAGCCACAATCCCTGTTGGTCGTTGGGGAACACCAGAAGACATTGCCCATGCCGTGCTATTTTGGGCCAACGAAAAATCAGGTTTCATAACGGGTCAATCCTTAGTCGTCAATGGCGGCAGAACGTTTTAAAGTTTTCCACTTCAATTTTTCACAATCAAAAGGAACCAATATGAATTACATCAAAGCCCTAACCCTTTTATTAACTGCGCTATTTACATGCACGACTTATGCAGACGACAATGATCGCCTTGTACTGGTAAGCGCCTCTTACGGAAAAAACGTTCTTGCCATTTGTGATGTAAACGGAAAGCCGATCTGGGAGTATAAGACGAAAGGGAAAGCAGGTGGCCATAGTGGGCATCACGATGTCCAGTTGTTACCAAACGGTAATATTCTTTTTCAAGACACCTGGACGCATACACTGGAGATCACGCTCGATAAAAAAATTGTCTGGGAATACGACTCTGCAAAACAAAATGCTAAAGGCGCTGCGAGTGTCCATGCTTTTACCCGCCTAGCGAATGGTGACACCATGATTGTAGAAAGTAACCGGGGACGAATTATCCATGTTGATCCGAAGGGTAAACTCGTCAAAGAGTTTCCTCTCAAACAAGGGGCACACAATACTCGTTGGACTCGCATGACGGATGATGGTGGTTATGTCGTGGCATCAGAGCAATTCGGTATCGTTCACTACGACAAAGACGGAAAGATCCTATGGGAGTATCCGATTAGCGGCCGAGTCTATGGTGCCCGTGAACTTAAAAACGGGAATATGTTTATTTGCGCCGGTGGTGGCAAACGCATTTTAGAAGTCAACCCCACAGACAACTCAGTGGTATGGGAAGTCAGTAAAAAAGTTCCGGGAACAGACATCGAGCTTGGTTGGATGACCTGTATACAGGAAAGCAAGGCGGGCAACTACGTCATTGGCAATTGCCATGCTGGCCCAACAAATCCACAGATTTTTGAAATCAACAAAGACAAACAGATTGTCTGGCAGTTTGATAACTTTGAACTCGTGGGCAATGGACTTGCCTGCTGGGAAGTAATCGAAGGTGAAAGAGCGCGAAAACTTCGTAAGCAAATAGCGCTGCGCTAAAAAAAGAAGTATTTGAGGATGAGAGATTCTTTGGGTCTTAACCACGAAATTCACGAAAGCACACGAAACCGGATTCTTGGCGGGTAATAATGAAGGTGAACGGGAAATCTGTTTATTGATAATTTATTGTTTCACCGCATCACCTTGGGCGGTTAGATCCTTGAATAGACTTAAGTCTAGCCTCCATGCTTTGAACTTTTTCTGGATATTTTTCATAAAGGTTCGTCTTCTGCGCGAGATCAACTGATAGATTAAACAGAAGTCCCGGAGCATCTCGCACTGGTTCAGCTCCACGCATTTTTAGATACCAGTCGGGTTCTTTAGTGATACCCCCTTTTCTCAAATAAGACCAAGTTCCTTGCCTAAGACCTAATGTCCCATCCGACGCATGATAGACAAGCTCTGTTCGAACAGATTTATTCTCCAACAATGATGCAAATACATCAATGCTGTCGACTGCCTCCTCTGGCTTCAAAGGGTTACCTATGATTCCTGCACACGTTGCAAAAACATCAACCAAACTAATGGTGGCATCAACACGACGCCCCCCCATTAGTTTACCTTTGGGCCATGAACAAATAAAAGGAACGCGGTGTCCCCCTTCAAGAATGTCACGTTTAAGACCACGTAACCCACCAGAAGTATCATGCTCATGTGAACGAATCAACTCACGCATAAAGGGTGCTGGCCCATTATCACTCGTCACAATGAGTATGGTGTTTTCAAAAACCTCAGCCTGCTTTAAGGCATCAACGATCTGCCCAACTGCCACATCCGTCTGAATAACGAAATCACCGTAAAAGCCCGCAGAACTTTTCCCATGAAATCCTTTAGTAGGAACAATCGGTGAATGGGGGGATGTCGTGCTATAATACAAAAAGAAAGGTTCCTTTTTATGACTATTCTCATGAATATAACTCACCGCTTTACTCGTAATAGTTCGCATCACTTTATCCAGACGCCACCCTTCTTCTCCTGGACCAACACCATGTATATAGCCTCCCTTCATCAAAAATTGAGACTGTAACGCTTTACCATTTACATCAACAGGATCACAAGTAAATCGGTCATTCTCAATAAAAGCATATGGCGGCATATTGGGAACATCATCCCCAAAGTAATAATCGAACCCTGCTCCTAGAGGCCCTCCTGTAATTGGTTTTGACCAGTCAAACATATCACAGGTTGCTTTACTTGTGCCCTTCCCAATAATATCGCTAGATGGCATTTCTCCACCTTTCCATGGATAATCAAAACCTAGGTGCCACTTGCCGATACAAGCGGTGTTGTATCCATTCTTATCCAACATCCTCGGAAGACTTAATGCATCCCCTTTGATAACAGACTCCTCCCATGGATCTAAACGTCCCGAACGCAATTTACGTAAACGCCAAGCATAGTGTCCCATCAACATCGCATAGCGACTAGGACTACAAACAGCACTTGGCGAATGTGCATCAGTAGCCCAAACAGACTCAGATGCCAATTTATCCAACTGTGCCGTTTTAATCTTAGAATTAGGATTCAAATAGGAAACATCCCCATACCCCAAATCATCCGTCATGATAATCACAATGTTAGGTCGTGACTTCTGACGATCATCCGCAATTAATGATGATAGCATCGGCGTAAACAAGCCAATGAGTAAAATTGCTTTAACAATAGTTTTATTTTTAATAACCATCTCCATCTCCATATACGTTTATTTCAACTAAATGAAGGTTCATCATAAAAACAACTATACTTTTCACAATAGCTAACTTCTTTGATTCGATGAATAGCAACGTAATCACAAAAATAGGCCAATTTTTACAAACTCAAAATCACTATACTCTGAAAGTCCATAGGTTAAAAACGGACTAAAAGTCCGATATTACGTTTAGCTTTAGTCTTCCAATTCTACTTCAACAAGAGAATGCATAATTGTTTAATCACAACATCCAATAGAGTAGCACAGACAATCCATGTCATTTTCCACGAGGCCAAACTTTAACAGACACCTTTCCTGTTGAAACATCGGATAATGGTCCAGCCGACAAATTGTTTTCATTCCGTTTACCACCAAAATAATCGGTATCAATGATATACGGCAAGCCCTCCCTATTCTCGAACAGTGAACTAGTAACACTGGACCTACCAAGCAACTCCGTAGTAATCAAAATCCGTGAAGTTTCTTGCCACGCGGGATCAGTATTCATTTCCAACCACCAACCATCAGCTTTCTTTTCTAACTTTAAACCAGACTTAAAGTCATTAATAACAATCGCATTTGCTTCCTGTGCCAAGGGTTTCGATTTAGAAAGGTAAACATTACCATTGGCTTTAACCTTATAGTTATTTTCCTCATACGGTAATAAAAAGTTTTTGCTCAAAATTAAATTATTGTAGAAACGGTCATCATTCTGATCCACTGTTATTCCATAAATTTTCTCAGCTAAAGTATTCGCGCCCTCGGGACCAGTTACAACTGTGCTATGCGCTTCAAAAAACGGTGTATGACGCGGAAGCAAGTTATCAGTCCAAACCGTCACACTTCCTTTAAATAGATTATGTACATAAGCGCCACCTCCGCTAGCATCTAGCAGTCCGTGATTAGAAAGAAAAAGGTTATTATCAACTAACATGGGTCCATGGTTCATTTCGACCATCAGATCATTCGTGTTGTCATGAAGTAAATTACCACTCACACGTGAACCTTGGCCCATCCAGTCTAGCCAAATACCGCCCCAATGTTCACAACGGTAAACATGATTATTCGCGACAACGGTATCAATTGCCCCGTGTAACTTTATTCCGGCTGTTTCACACCCGCCATATTAATGATTCTTTCTAATATCGTGAACTTCGTTACCGATAATAGTTGAAAATGCAGCTCCCAAACTACCAACAATTCCAGCCTGGCCACAATTTAGAATATGATTATTGCGAACAAGGTGGCCACCGATATTATCACGACTCCAACCATTTTTCAAACCTTCCTCTATAGAACGATAGTAATCATGGGTGTTATCAAATTCATCTCCATGTTTTCCAAGCGTTATTCCAGTACAAGTGGAATAACGTATTAGATTATTTTCAATTATCCAACCCTTAGACCAATTCGTCCCAATTAAACCTATTTGCTCAGCTGTTGGTGGTGACCAAGGGGTCGCCGCTTGTTCCAGTGTGAAACCACTCACTGTAATATAATCCCTGCCTGTTTCCTTAGGATAAAAAACGGATTGGCGAACATTAATCTCAACCAGTGCTTCATTCGGATTTACCTTTTTAAATTGCGCCCAAATAGTCGTAAAATCCTCATCAACCTCAGCAAACCAAAACCCTGCATCGTCTGCTTTGAATGGTGGCAGTGGCCGCTCCTTAAAAATCAAAACAATCGTCTGCTTTCCAGAAAGCGTTTGATTTAATTTTCCTTTAAATGACTGAAAGTGTGTCCATTCTGCAGTCAAGCCTGCATCTATTTGACATAACAGTTCTCCATCAGCAGTTCCTTTTCGGACTTCGACAAATCCGCCCCCTACTGGTGACCCAGTGCTAAGAATTAAACTATTTGCGCCTTTTCTAAAATCCACATTTTCAAAAACCAACCGATCCCCGCCCTTCACTGGGCCGAGGCAACTCTTACCATCAGAAAGTTTTATCACCGTCGCAGAACTGCTTTGAGAAGAAACATCAGTTGCATAGACCGTATTGAAATCGGGGACCCTCAGAAGCTCAACATTCATGAGATCTCGCCTAGAATCAACGCCGACATCATTATTTCCAATCAGAATAGATTTTAGAGAAGCCTGCTTAAGCCAATGCCCGTTAACATAAACAGCGCCAGTATGGTAAGCTTGACTTGCTTGAAACCAATCACCCTTTATCAAATCCGAATAGGGATTAAAATCACCAAAAAATGTATTTGGTAATTTAACCACCCAAGTCTCATTCTCTAGTTCTTCCCAACCCGTTATCTGCTCTGAACCTGTTATGACAACCTTCTCGCCTTTCGCCGCCTTATAAACAATACGCTCACCATCAGAGTTACCACCTCTAGGTGGATTAATACTTTCACGATAAATACCCCAATGAACGATGATACTGTCCCCAGGTTGCGCCATAATTGAAGCAGCAGATATTGTTCTGAATGGGCTTTTCTCAAAACCATCATTTTCATCACTCCCACTTATGGACACGTGATACTCCTTTCCACCGTTATTAATCGTCTCT
>CAWUTK010000256.1:0-16549 GCA_963924785.1 uncultured Opitutales bacterium | reverse complement strand
GCAGAAATGTATGGAGAGCGTTTTGATATCCCACAACCGGACAAGATTATATTCTTGTCGTGGTTTGAAGGCGGGGAGGTTTTTCGCAGTGGCGTAACATTTAGTCGTGGCCATGGAAAAATATTCTACTTTAGACCTGGGCATGAAACATATCCCATTTACCACAATGAGCAGATTATGAAAGTAATAGAAAATGCAGTATTATGGTCTGCTCCAAATGCAATTCTCCCCGATTCTTGCTACAATGCAAAACCATTAGAAGAAATTCGATCGATTGATAATTCATTCGGAAAAGCAGGCGTTTTACAAGATGGCAATAACTAGATTAGCAATTCTAGGCACTGGAGGTATGGCTAATCACCATGCCGAAACATTGGCTAACATTAAAGGTATTCGCATCGTTGCTTGTTGCGATATTCGTGAAAGCGCAGCGAGAACTTTTTCTGAGAAATTTAATATTCCGGAGTATTACACTGATCTCAAGAAAATGCTAAAGCATGAGACCTTGGACGGTATTATTAATGTAACAATTGATGCGGTTCACTGTTCCACCACTTTGCAGATTTTAAAGCACGGAGGCATTCATGTCCTTTGTGAGAAACCACTAGCCACCCATGCTGCTGATGCCAATAAAATGGTCAAAGCGGCAAAGAAAGCTTCGGTTATCAATATGGTAAATTTGAGTTACCGTGCATCACCTGCATTACAACGGGCACAAAAACTTATCGCCGCTGGTAAAATTGGTGAAATTGTTCATTTCGAAGCGAGCTATCTACAAAGTTGGTTAACCTCAAAAGCATGGGGTGATTGGAAAACAGGCGATCAGTGGCTTTGGCGATTATCAAAATCACATGGAAGTAAAGGAGTGCTAGGAGATGTGGGGGTTCATATTCTTGATTTTGCATTATTTCCTGCAGGAGAAATGAAAACCGTTAACTGTAGGCTTAAAACATTCCCAAAAGCCAAGGGCAATAGAATGGGTAAATACAAACTGGACGCTAATGACAGCGCTATCATTACCGCAGAATTAAAGAATGGGGCGATTGGAACTATACATACGACACGATTAGCAACAGGTCATACGAATTCATTACGCTTAAAAATCCATGGCCGAAAAGGGGCGTTAATGATTGATTTAGATGAATCCATTAGCGACTTAAATGTTTGTTACGGCGAAGCCATTCATAAAGCAAAGTGGACTGTTATCAAATGTGGGAAGACGCCAAATAATTTAAAACGATTCATACAAAGCATTAAGTCAGGCGTTCAAGATCAACCTGATTTTGCTCGGGGTGCAGTTATTCAAAAAACATTAGATGCTTGTTTTAAATCTAATGAAACAGGAAAGACTGTAACGGTTTAATTATCATGTCGAATTCTAAACCTCTTCCATTAGCTGAAACCATTGCGAATGGAATCATTAAGACGGTTGGCGATTTCGATTTATCAAATGTATTATTGCTGGTTCCGACTACAGGATCCGGAAGAATAGTTAAGAGTCAATTAACGCAATTAGCCCATCAACAGGGAAAAGGGATACTCTCTCCTGTTATCAAAACATCAGGTCTTTTACTGGAAGACATTCGTAGCCAGTATAAATGTGATGCTTATGTAGAACGTTTAGTTTGGGCAGAAATCCTAATGAGTTTAAAGTCGAATCTTGTTAGAACACTTTTTCCTCGGTTTGACTCAAAGAGTGTTACGTGGTCATTGACAATGGCGAAAGGGTTGCTTCAACTTCAGAAATCTTTAGCTGAAGGAGGACATTTCATCGCTGACGTTAAAAAATATTTACCCGATTTTACAGAGCAAAAAAGATGGGATGAATTAGCATCTATCGAAACCTTGTATTATGAGCGGTTATGTAAACTAGGTTACCGTGGGTCAGAAGAAGTGGTTATTAACTACGAGAGTTCTCAGTTTGACAAATACAATCATATCTTCATTTGTGGCATTTCGGATTTATCGCGTTTAATTGAATTAAAGATAAACCAGCATAAATCCCTTCACTTACTTAATAGTGGCTCTGGCAATGATGGCGACAGTTTTGATGACATGGGTCGACCTAACCCGGATCAATGGAAAAAGAAGCAAATCAAACTTATCGAAAATAATATTCGTACGCATTATGATGTAGAGTCTATGGTAAAGGAATTGGTTCCTGT
The DNA here is from genome assembly GCA_963924785.1 of uncultured Opitutales bacterium. Classification (GTDB taxonomy): domain Bacteria; phylum Verrucomicrobiota; class Verrucomicrobiia; order Opitutales; family CAJWYM01; genus CAWUTK01. Next base: position 14,384 of record CAWUTK010000256.1, on the reverse strand, counting down.
GTGTCGTGATCTCGATAGCGGAAATTTAGCAATTATTACAATGGACGTGAATTTGACCGATTACATAGTCGATCATCTCAGAGAAAAAAATGTGCCTATCCACAATCCCGCACTTGAAAGCTTTAGGTCATCAAATGTATATTCATTGCTAAAGACTCTGTTTTCTTTTCTCCAAAGCGGTTCCTATTCTGATTCCATTTCTTTATTAAGAAAGAGTGTCTTTTCAAAATATTTATATCCAGAAATTGGCCAAATTGAAATACTTCGTATTCTTGATATCTTCCGAGATAATCATTTACCCTATGAGCTATCTGATGCAATTGATATATCCAGAGATGAAGAGGTTCTGGAGGTATTCAAGACACTTTCAACTTTCAGGGATAATTTACTCCAATCAAATACACTTCTTAATATATTAGAAAAAGCGTTTGATATTTTAAATTCAAGTGAATCTAGAAATCCTAATTTTCAATTTCATTTAAACGAATACTATCGCCATTTTTACGATTTGAGTGAAATCCCAAAGGCTATCATTAAAAAGAAAAACTTATGGGAAAATACAGCTGCTTTTTTAGATACTATCGAATCTAATTATATCTCTCCTAAGGACAATGTTGAGGCATACACGGTTCATGGATGGCTAGAAGCGTTTATCAATAATAAAGACTGCACATATATTCTAGGTTTTAATGAAGGCAGTGTTCCTGGTAAGTTTGAAAAAGATCCATTTTTAAACTTGAACCTTCGGGCAGCACTTGGTTTAGCGACTCCAGAATCAAGAATGGCAAGGGATACCTATTTGCTAAATGAATTAATTAATCAGAAAGGACAGGAGAATGTGATTTTGTCTTTTTCACGTATTTCATTGAACGGTGAACCGTTGAGTCCATCAAGGCTGTTGTTTAGAGATGAGCCAGATGTTATTGTTGACCGATGTAAACGCTTTTTTGCAGAAGATGAAAATGCGGATGAAACACCGCTGATGAATCAAATCGGCTGGAAGTTTACTCCTCGAATTATAAAATATGAGCCGACAACCATTTCTGCGAGTCGGTTAAAGAGTTATTTGAATTGTCCTTATCGATTTTATTTAGAAAATGTATTAAAGTATAAATCGATTGATCCGAATAAAGCAGAGTTACAAGCGAATGAATTTGGGAACTTAATCCATTATTCATTAGAAGGCTTAAATAAAGAGGCACCCAATGAAGAGGACTGTGGGGAAATTGAAAAATATTTATTCCGTAAAGCTGAAAATATCGCATTTGCGATTTATGGAAAAAATAAGAATGCAGCTATTGCCTTTCAATTGGACATGGCAAAGGATAGATTAAAAGGCGCAGCAAGAATTATTTCAGCAAGTAGAAAAGAGGGATGGTTTCCTGTTGCCAATGAATTGGACTTCAGTTCGATCCCTGGATTTAGCATTCTTGCAAATGGAAAGAGTATTTCAATATCAGGCCAAATTGATCTTATTGAAAAAAACACGAACACAGGAAATTATCGAATACTAGACTATAAGACGTTTGATAAAGCGGAAAATCCTAGAAAACTTCATCTTCAAAATATTACAGCCAACAACGAAGATCACATAAAGCAATATCGTAAGTTTTCTGACGACAAAGACTATTATTGGGCGGATCTTCAATTACCTATATATTGGCATGCTTTTCAGCAGATATTTCCAACACTCGAGGGTGAATCAAGCTTTGATCCACGAACAGTGGAAATAGGTTATTTTATGATTCCTAGAGTGAATCGAGATACGGCCATAATGCTATGGGAAATGAGCACCAGTGAAATGACGAGTGCATGGATGTGCATACAGTCAGCAACAGAGGCAATCTTGAATGGCGATTTCAAACCCTCTGAATTAACGCTGAAATATGATAATTGGGATGATTGTGTTTTCGAGAAAGATCTCTGTCATACTTTTGAAATGTTAACATGAAGAATTTAGCGATACAAGCACTAGCGGGTTCTGGTAAGACTGAAATGTTGGGCCGACGTTTTATTGCATTACTCATTAGAGAAAAGCTAAACACAGGGAATTCTAATCCACAAAAAATAATTGCGTTAACCTTTACGAGGAAAGCAGCAGGTGAGTTTTTTGATCGTATCATTGGACTGCTAGCTAGAGCAATAGAAGACGAAGAGTTGAGAAATGCGTTAATTAAACTCATTGAAGAGAAAGGTGATTTCAATTCTGTAAACGCACATTTCATTAAAGAAATAATATGTGAGTTAATTGAAAACTTAGATTTATTAAGTCTTCAAACGATCGATTCATTTTTTTATTCATTGATTCAATCTTTCTCACTTGAGATGGGTTTGCCCTCTGATGTGACATTAATGGAAAAAGCTGATTCAAATGCATTGAATCGCAGTTTAATGATGCGTTGCATTGATAAGATTGATGAGGGCGAAAGAAATCGATTTATACAGATCTTAAAAAAAGCGACTTGGGGAAAAACCGAAAAGCGCATTGTTGATCTACTGGGTGATTGGATAAAATCATATCATCGATTATTCCAGGAAGTGAAAGATCCTGATAAGTGGGGAAACCCTAATAGTTTCTGGGAGGGCGATTGTCCTTATACCGATGTGAGTATTGAATCCGCTCAAAACGCGTGGGAGAAACTGTCTCTGAACTTACTCGCCATTGAAGACAAGCGATTAACTAAATGGGTGATTAAGGTCGGTTTTTCACTAGACGGCTATTGGGATAATAATATCATTAATAGTGATTTGGAGTCATTAATAGAAAAGGGGATTCATTGGATTCAAAATGGTTTAATCAAGTATTACAAAACCTTTGAACTCGAAGAAGATCAGATTAATAATTTAAGTGTCGTTGTCTCCTATTTGATTGGGGCTGAACTAAAATGGCGCTCTGAATCGGTTAAAGGTATTTTCGACGTATTGAACCTTTTTGATGGTGCATATCAAAAAAACATTGAGCAATCAGGCCAATTAGATTTCTCTGATCTACCTGTATTGTTGTCTGGAATAAGCGATATCAGTCGTTCTATTTTGGAATTTAGAATGGATGCAAAATATAGCCATTGGTTACTTGATGAATTCCAAGACACCTCACGTTGGCAATGGAAAACACTTCATAGCTTAATCGCTGAAGTGGTCCAAGATGATTCCAATGATAAATCCTTTTTTTATGTAGGTGATACAAAGCAAAGCATTTACTCTTGGCGAGGGGGAGATCCTACCTTGTTTCAAGACGTAGCAGAGCATTTTGGTTATGCCATAGAAGTTGATAAGGAGACACTGAGTAGTTCTTGGAGATCTGATAAACCAATATTGAATTTGGTGAATCAGGTGTTCGACCCTGCGTCTATAACTCAAGTTTTAGGTGGGAGTTCGGAAACTATTAGATGGGCTGAGTCCTGGCAGCATCATGACTTTCAACCTAGCAAGAATCCAGGTTTAGGATTTAGCCAAGTCGTTGAATTATGCGGCGATGAGAACCGCATGCAACTCGTTGCCGATCAAATTAAAGAAATAGCTCCGCACAAAAAAGGTTTAACCTGTGCAGTGTTAGTCCAGAAGAACGATGTTGCCCTGAAGTATTTGACTTTTTTAAGAAGCCAAGGGATTTCGAGTTATATTGAAGGAGAGGTGAATCCCATTATGGATAATACCGTTTGTCTCACGGTTCTCTCACTATTTGACTACCTAGCTAATCCATCGAACACAAAGGCGAGGGGGATTATTGAAATGTCTCCGATGGTGGACTCGGAGAGTATCGACACGTTGGGCGAAGAGATACTCGAAATTATTCAGTTTAATGGTTACGGAGATGCAGTACAGCACTGTGGGCTTTTAGCGAAAAAGTCACTATTGCCTGATGATGTATTTCTACTGTCTCGATTAGATAAATTTATTGAGTTAGCTAAACAATATGATCGTTCAGCCAATCAGGATTTGAATAGTTTCTGTTCATGGTTACGCGACATTAGACTGAGGCAATCATCGCGATCTGGCTCCATTCAGATTATGACGGTTCATAAAAGTAAGGGTCTTGGCTTTGATCTAGTTTTCTTGCCCGACCTAACACAGAAAATTGGCCGATCTGTCGACTCAACTATTCGATCTGCACGAAAAGGGTTTAAGCATTACCGGAATCGCAATGGTGATATTGACTGGGTATTTGATTTTCCAACGTCTAAAATTGCCGAATCAGAGCCAGTGCTCAGTCAATATTTAGACTCCTTAAAGGCCGATCAATCATACGAAGAAATATGCAAACTCTATGTTGCGTTTACTCGGGCAAAAAAAGCGTTGTATGTCTACGTGGATAAACCAGGGAAAAACTGCGGAAAGATGCAACTTATTTGTAATACATTCGGCGATACAGTGGAAAGACAATTTGAGAGTAATGGCAATCAATGTGATGTGCGCTGGGAAAATGGCGATCTGTGCTGGTATGATCAAATTGAAACGAGCAAACTCCAAAAAAATCCGGAAGCAAGTTCTGTTGAATTTTCGATTAAATCAAAACCTAACAAAACAGACTCATCGCATCAACCCAGTCAAACGACAATCTTTGAAGAAAAAGATTCAGAGGCAATGATGTTTGGTGACTTAATGCACAAGTGTCTTGAGGCAATTAAGTTTGTTGACGACAATACTACTAATATTCTGAGTAACCATTCTCCACTTGTCGCGGATTCCGTTCAACGGATATTGAATTCTGAATTAGGAAAAATTGCTTTTTCAAAATCTGAAAACTGTATTGTTAAACGTGAGCAGTCCATTGATTTCATTGATTCAAAGGGTCGACACATAACAGGGATTATTGATCGATTGAACATTTATTATAATACGAATGGTGAAATTGAGAAAACATGGATCATTGACTTTAAAAGTTCCTCAGAAGACCCGAATCAACTTGAACTTAAATATGCAGATCAATTATCTCTTTACGCAGAAGGCGTATCGCAGGTATTCAATATTCCAATGGATAAAATAAAGACCAGTGTAATAGGGGTTTCATAAACACAGAAAGTTGGTGTTAGGAGATCCTAAAGCATTCACATGCAATAAGAATTGCTTTTTTAAAGTTTATTCACAGTCTGAGATTCGTCTCTATTAAAATACAGAGATCTAGCTTTCATAATATTTAAAACAGTATTTATTAATAAAGAAAATGAGTGAAGAGAAAAAAACAGTCCTTACCTGTGCACAACCAACTGGTCAATTAACACTGGGTAACTATCTAGGTGCGGTGATGAATTGGGAAACAATGCTCAATGACTACGACTGCTATTTTGGTATTGTTGATATGCATGCGACAACGTCTCCTTACAAGCCTGCTGATCTTCGCAAAAACACGATTCAGTGTGCTGCTCAATACATCGCCTGCGGACTTGATCCCGAAAGATCAAATCAGTTTGTCCAGTCACATGTAATGGGGCATTCGGAATTGTCATGGGTGCTCGGTTGCATGACACCAATAGGTGAACTTCAACGGATGACCCAGTTTAAGGAGAAAGCGGCTAAGTTAGGCTTTGCAGTAAAAGAAGAAGAAAATTCCGATGTGAAGTTTAGTCACGATGGAGCTAAAGCTCAGGCAACAATTAATGCGGGCTTATTGTTTTACCCCGTATTAATGGCAGCAGATATTTTACTTTATAATGCAGACATGGTTCCTGTTGGTGATGATCAAAAACAGCACTTAGAACTATGCCGAGATCTTGCGCGGCGTTTTAATAATGCATACTCTGAAACATTTAAAATTCCAGAACCTTATATCGGCAAAACGGGGGCTCGAATCATGTCCCTTGCTGACCCGACTCGCAAGATGTCGAAATCGGATAAGGTTACTGCTGGAACCATTTACATCCTGGATGATCCAAAAGTTATCCGTAAAAAAATAATGTCATCTGTGACAGACTCCGGTAGCGAAACTACGGCATCACCAGATAAACCAGGTATTGCAAATTTGATTAATATTTACCGAGCAATCACAAATGAAAGCATCGAGTCTGTAGAGACCGCTTTCTCAGGCAAGGGTTACGGTGAATTTAAAGCAGCTGTAGCTGATGTGGTAATCGACAAACTGACGCCGATACAGGACAAATATAAGGAACTCGTTGACGACAAAACTTATTTGAATCAAGTCTTGAAAGATGGGGCAGATGCGGCACAGAAGAAAGCCTATAAACTATTGAGTAAAGTGTATCGAAAGATAGGCTATCTAGAAAGACCTCGCTAGAGTAAATCGCTCTGTGCTGCTTAGTCCGTACATCTATCGGCAGGTAATTAAAAATTCGCTACCATAAATGACCCACCATGCTCATAGGTTAGCTCTCGCATGAGGTTTGCAAATTTATATCCAGTGTGATTGGGCTGAGGACTAGAAGATAACCGGAAGGGGAAACCAACCGCGTTAATGACCACTGGACGTTTATTAGTGGAAGGGTTGTGCGGATTAATTTTATCGATTCTCGGTAAAACCTTAGACGCAGTTTTCGGAAATTCATCACCAAAGATATAAATGCCTATTTTTTTATCTGGATTTTCAGCAGGCCTAAAATCTCTGAACACACTGATTAATCCTGGAGTAGGATCACTGATACTGGGGTATCGGTACTCAGCCAATGCTTGAATCAGTTTGCGTCTCATTTCATTCGTATCAGGCAACCATTTCTTTTTTGTGTAAGGCAATATATAGTTTCCACTAGAATCTATAATTTGAATGCCTTTGACAAGAGGATAGGCATTTAGAATGTCGCCGATCTTGTTTAACACGATTGAATTCATTACTCCAATTACATTCCTCATGCTCCCTGATGTATCAATTAAAAACACGATATGATCACTTTCCGTTGATATTCCAACGGGTTGGGATATGGCAAATTCATTCATTGGTGGAGCAATTTTACGTTGCGCCTTAACTAAGGATTTCGCTTTTTCTTTTTCTCTTTTTAATAGTTGTTTAGCTACAATTAATTGCTTGTCCAAAAAAACCTGTTTTTGCTGAAGGCTTCCTAATTCAGGAGAATCCTCAAGCGCACTTAATATTTGTTCAATTTTAGCCGTATTCGAAGCTCCTCCTTTTTTTAATGACTGATATGATTCATTCAACTCCGTCACAATTGATTCAACATTTTTCTTATTATCTTCGAGCTTCTTTTTTATCGGGCCAATCGTTAGAATAAACAAGAGTATGATCGCTCCAAATCCACAGCAAATACAGTCCAAGAAAGAGAGACTGAACACATCGATGTCACGACGTTTTCTCATCGTTTAGCAGTCGTCACGGTTGGCCAATTGCGAGAAGGGGTTATGAGAGCGCCATTTTGAATATATGAAAATCGCCAGTAGTAGGGCGCTGCTCCCGGATCACCTTTCATTGGAAAGAGTAGAATGTTTATACTCGCATTCTGCGGGAACACATTCATTGCGGCGTTCATCATATTTATTCGTTGAAATTCATTTATAGCTCCGCCAACCTGCATCGAATAGGCTAGCGTTGGTAATCCATCGGTTAAGAGAACTACATTATCGGCATCAAGTTCATCGGCATATAGGAATGCGAGTTCATGATTCGCTCCGTCCGATGGTACAAATTCATTTAAAGCAGTTAATATATTAGCTCTAGCATTGGGGTCGCTAACATCAAGCCATGGAATATTTCTGTTTGATTTATATAAAAGATGCGTTGATGAATTGAATAAGCAAACCTGATATTTCGCGTCTTCGGGTAGATATGCCAATAACGTCTGAACGGCGGTTTTGACTCGTTTCCACTTCGGACTGTTGATTCGTTCCTCTTTAGACTTTTTTAAAGTCACCATCGCCTCATTCACAGATCTGCCCAGCATGCTGCCAGATGCTTCTACTAAAAGAAGGATTCGTTTTCCCTCTAAAGAAAAATCGGTTAGGTATTGTGGTTGAACTTGCTTCATCGGCTTTTGCTTATTAACTGATTTTAGCTGTATTTGTGAAGCGAGTGCAATTGATCTGGTTTCAGCCTTTAGATTTCTCAAAGCGTATTCCTTTTTACTGATAGATGCCTTTAGTGCATGGTAAGAATTCATGCTTTCAATTGAGTCCTCTTTTATCAGTTTCGCATTCTCCAAAGCAGCTTCGACCTGCTCAGATTCATTTTCTACCTGTAATAGTAATTGCTCTAGAGATTTTATTTTAGCACTAGATGTGTTTATAAAATCTTCATTTGTCTTCTTCCCCCGACCGGTGGTAATTACAAAGATTAAAATGACGGCACCAAATCCACAACAAATACAGTCGAGGAAGGATAATCCAAATAATTCGACAGGACTACGATTCTTACGTGACATCGTAATAGATTCCTACTTATAAAGAGTTAGGAAGCGTCTTTAGATACACGGAGCTTATCGATAAGGTGCTCTCGGCAAAACGTCTCTATTGCGAGCATCGTTCCTTCCTGTCTTGATTGAAGTAAGTGAATGAAGAACATTAGGAAAATACTTATAAATAATGCGACGAGCGTGGAATTGAATGCAAGCCCCAGAGATGAGGTTACCCCGCTAATATCGCCTTCGATAGCTTCATTTGCTTTTGATAATGCGGCACCGATTCCTCTGACTGTCCCGATGAAGCCGACAGAGGGTATTGCCCATGCAATATAGCGAACAATCGACAACTCTGAATCCAGTCGATCGGCGACCACATCCACCCGTTCTTTAATTGCATCTGACGCTTCTTGAATAGACTGGCTATTAATAAACCTTTCTAGTCCTTTATTGATTAGGTGAGGGAGCAGTTTATTTTCAAGATCCTGCTGAGAATTAATCCGTGCATTGATTTTCGAAATAATCCCAGATGCATCCTCTCTATAAATAACTCCTGATTCTGGATATTGTATTAATTGCGAAGGATTATCAGCATGATCATGAGAGTATTCTTCATTACGTAAAATTTTGCGTTCAGAATGAATGGTATAAAGTTTATAAACTAATATCATGAAAACCCAAAGCATCATGGTGATACATGCTTGTTGTTCATAATCCTTTAGAATTACGTAAATACTCATACTGTCTGATTCAGCAGTACTGATTTCATAAGTTTTAGCGATTTCGTATTCTTGAGCAGAAGGGCGAATGACAAAACCGTAAAGAACACTGACCACTAGTATCGATAAAATCGCTCCTAGTATTTGAATAATATTAAAAGGAGTTAATATCCCGTCTTCTCGATGTTTTAAACTCATAATGATTCGTTAAGCGATTAGCACTGTCGTCATTGCGATTAATATCAGAAAAAATTGGTTTTGTGCGAGATTTTTTATTTATACCCCTTTTTCGGGAGGTTTAGGGAGTGTTTAAAATAATCTATGAGCTACATTTTAAATTTAAGATGAGCTTTGTGATATTTATCTTTCTTCATCTTTAGATTTTCTTCATATTTAAAATATGAGTGATAATAGTTTTCAAAAAGGTAGTTTATTTGGAGAAAGAACAGGCCGTATTCGCGATTTAAATGGTTTTCAAAAGGGGGTTCATAAAATCCCTGATAATCATTATAGTGCAACAGATTCATTTCTGGGCAGGATTGGTCACGACGAAATCGAAGTTCAGGCAAAAGACATTTATAAAAAATTACGCGAAACCTTTGGCTATAAGCGAAAGGATACAACTTATGTTTGCGAAGAGGGTCATGCTTTTATCGGCACCGTCGATTTTGATGTAAATATTACGATGTCACAGGAATTAAACGATCCAACACTATATGCCTTACTCACAGAAGTCGGATCACTGAAAAAACCTGAAATGGTCAATAACGACGACTTCATTGAATTGTTTTCAGAATACTGTAACACTATTCTTATCCGATTTTCAAAGGAGATCGATATTGATGATAAAATCGATGCAATTGAGGAAATCCCTGAGTTGGCTAAGTATTTAGACTATGAACCTGACGGATCCTCTTTCTCGTTAGCCTTAACAGAGGCAAATGTCGAAATTGAGGTCACTGCAAAACAGCTATATTTTTACGCGATTGAAAAGGGTGAATTACGTAATTTAATAGATGGCATGCAAAATTTCATGGATGTTTTAAGTCAAGCGAACGTTGGATTTGAAAAATAGCTTGAGTCATTCAATTGATTAATTAGAGTTCCACTTCTTGTTAATTAATTGAATTTCTATCCCTTGGGATGTGGAGGGAATTCATTTCAAGAAAACCTTTTATTCTAGCTTATATCTCCACTTTTATTTGAATAATGAGATTAAACAGAATCATAAAATCCCAGAGCTTATTTTTAGCACTCAGTATCGTCCTATATTCAATTGGATGTACAACGAATCAGGCCCACCAATCGCCTAAACGAAGAGCTTCATTGCAGAATATTTCAGCTTTAACCAATTCTGAATACTTTCATAAAAACTGGATTCAAAAAGGGTTGCCTCCATCGTTTAAATTAGGCGCTCACACTTCGTCTATAAAAGGATCTGGAATATTATCAAAGGAAGATCCTCGCAAAAGCGTAGTAAGGTCTACTTTTGCAAGCACATCATCGGCGAAAAAAGCCCCCATGAGTCCTCAGTTAAAAGCCCTTTATAATTCGATGAAGGTTGGCAAACGTAGTATTACGGTTTCTGGAAAGGGCGTTCTGTCTATTGCAAAATAGATAGATCTGAAAAAACACAATTGCCAGTATGATACTACTTTTTCTTTCTTTTCTTCTATGGCAAATTAAAGTAGAGTCTCTGTAATATAATTGAAAATGGACGAATTTGAAAAAACTGAAAAACGGGGAAGATCCATGACGTGGATCATTCCTAATATGATTACTACGCTGGCACTTTGCTCGGGATTAACGGCGATACGTTCTGCAATGGATCAGAATTGGGAGCATGCGGTTGTTTTTGTCGTGGCTGCTGGCTTCCTAGATGCGTTTGATGGGGCTATTGCGAGAGCTTTAAATGCTACCAGTAAACTAGGGGCTAAATTAGACTCTATCTCTGATTTTGTAAGTTTTGGGGTTGCTCCAATTATATTACTTTATTTATGGGGGTTGAAAGGAACTGGCGGTTTTGGATGGGTTGTTGTCTTGGTTTTTTGTATTTGTAACGCATTAAGACTTTCACGCTTCCATGACGCTCAATCGAGTTTACCTGAGCAAGTTTCTGATTTTTGGATCGGAGTTCCTACGCCAGCTGGATCAGCTTTATTGATGTTTCCCATTATTATTCATTTACAGTTCCCTTCATTTAATGCGGATACACTTGCAATGAAGATCGGAGTTTGCGTTTGGGCAATTATTGTAGGCGGGTTGATGATAAGTCGTTTACCGACTTATTCTATTAGGAGCATGAAAATCACGCAATCATCAGGCATATTTGTGTTGTTGAGCTGTGGCTTATTTGTTGGTTCTCTGGTCAACGAAACTTGGTACACGCTCCAATTCCTAATTTCCCTATACATAATTAGCTTATTTGTTAGTTATAGGCACTTTAAGAAACTTGTGAATGAACATGGAACGTCCGATAACGAGAAATCGAATGCTTCAGAAAAAAACAATTAATAATTTATACATAAACCAATCATTATGATTCGTTTATGCGTGCATCATCAGTCAGCTCGATGCCATTGAAACTAGTTTTATACAAAGAGGCATCAAACCTGCTCTGTTTTTAATTGAATTTAATTAAAAACAAACAAAATATTTATGGATCCTATCATTGCATCAGGTTTAGTTAATTTAGGTAAGAATTTAGTAGAAAGCGTTTTGCCAGGAAATGACATTGCTCAATTATCCAAAGGCATAAAAAATGTAAAAGATGCTGCTAGTTTGGACTTTAGCTCACTTTTGGGTCAAAGTGGAAAGAAGGGTATGTCAAATATATCTGCACAAGAATTATCTAATTTGAAGTCGACCATCAATGAATTGTACCAAAAGTTTCTAGCTGATCCCACATTGATGGGTAACTTTATTCCAAAAAATGATTCGGATGTAATTACCATGAGTCTCAATAAAGGGAACAAATTGGCTTTAAGTAATCAGTCTGGTCAGCGGGTTGAATTAAATTTATCATCTGATCTTGCGGAAATGGCTCATGAAATGTTTGATTTGAAAAATCAAATGAATGAAGGGCAGGGTCTTTCTAAGACTTCAACGCTTCAACTTACTCGAAAAGGTATTTCTTAATATCTCTTCAAGATTTTGAACTTTAGTGATTAACAAATAAATTGGTTAAAAAAAATCCGGCGAATAAAGATTTAGGTAGCGAAGGATTGCAGAGTAGTGCGCCTTCAGCTTCAGATTTTGGCGTTATTGAAAAAATTAACAATTGCCCACGGGTTCCCTCACTCGAAAGCATAAATCAAACATTAGGAGCGCTTGTTAATTCTGAAAATAGCTTCATGGCGCAAATCGCAGAAGTGATTTCACGCGATCCCTCATTGACATCTCGGTTGTTGAACTTAGTCAATTCTGTCTTTTTTGGATTATCTTACAATCAGCCGGTGAAGAGTATTGAGGAAGCTGCTTTTTATGTTGGATTAAGGCAGTTGGAAGAGCTCATAACGTCAACTCCAGTAATTGAAGATTTCGAGGATCAATTTGCCGATATAGATATCAATTGGAAACAATTTTGGCGGCATAGTATCGGGACGGCTATATTAACCAGAGAAGTTTTAGCTTCAGCAAATGTTACTTGGGAAGATGAAAGTGACTATATTGCAGGATTAGTGCATAATATTGGAAAAATAGTTATGGCATTGGCTTTTGTTGATGAGTTTAAGTTTATTGCAAAGAAATCCGTTGATACCACTTTTGACGTTTGTCGTTTAGAACAAAGCGTTTTGTGCTGGGACCATGCCCGTATTGGAGCTTATTACCTATGGCAATACCATCTAGCGCCAGAAGTCATTGAATCGGTTCAGTATCACAATGATCCTAAGGGGGCACAGCAGTTTCCTGAACTAGCTGCGGCAGTTCAAATTGCTGATCATATGGCAAGGTCTGCGGGCATCGATAGTATCGAAAAAACAGCATATGTGATGCCTGATTCTTGGCCCGAATTAGATGGTTGGGCAATTTTGTTTAAAGATGAAGACGAGGAAGCCCAGAAGGACAGGATTAATTCGCTTATTTTGACAAGAGATCGTATTGCAACGACTTTGAAAGGAATGGTTTAAGTTATTTTTATCTAAGCTCTTTTTTAAAGTTGAATAAGTCTAAGTAATCAGACTATATTCCCGTTAATGAAAGCGTTGAATTTTTCCTTATTAAGTACAGTTATAGTTTTGATTTTTACAGGGTGTGGATTTTCGTCCGACTTTTTAGAACCAAAGCTTCAAGTCCCTGTTTATGGCAGTCATGAAAAGTATGAGGATCCTAGGGAAATCATTGAATCAACGAAAGCTATACCGGCTGGTGTTCGGGATTATATTTTACGAGATGCAAGAGTCATTAAACGCACTTTAAATCTCCCTGGTTCCTCTGCCGCACAATCTATTGGGAGTGATAGCCGTATCTTTGGTATGGGGATAAAAAAAGAGCGTAACCGCTGGAATGATGGCGTCTCAGTGAATGCGATGGCTCAAAAATATTTTCCAGATGATGTGCGAGGGGCTGATAAAATCATTGATGTGATTGCATTGTATGGTAATGGAAAAATGAAGCAACGTATTCGGGCTGCAAGTTTCCAGATTCTTGAAGCCGCATATCGACATCAAGCAGGTGAAATTCCTTATGAAATTGGTGAAGATGGACATTGGAGTCCCGCCTATGACTTTGGTGCAGAGCCAGCAAAATTATTTGAATATGTTAATGGTCCGAGTGAGGATAATAATATTCGCAAAGAAGCACTCTATGACGATCTGAAATTCAAAGATGGACTTGGATATTACAAAGGATCGAAAACTCCATTTTCTGGTGTAGCCTATGAATTTTATTGGGGAGGTCGTCAGGCATCTCGTTACGAATTCTTAAATGGGAAGAAAGAAGGTCGTGCGGCATCTTGGTACAAGAATGGCCAAATCGAGAATGAAATGTCTTATCGCAGCAATCTTTTACATGGTCGTCATACTTATTGGGATCAAAAGGGTGAAATTTTGATCGAGGTAAATTATATAAAAGGTAAAGCCAATTAGTTAACGTATTTAAGTTAGCTTAAACTCGTTTTTTGGGACAACGGGGTCTATATTAATGATCCTCTGGTTTTGTGAAATTAACCTTTTAAAACTGTAACATAGAATGGTTACATAGCTTTTTAAATTATGAAGAATTTTTATATAACAACCGCCATTGATTACGCTAATGGAGCCCCTCATCTTGGTCACGCCTACGAGAAGGTTCTCACTGATGTCATTGCTCGATATAGGAGGCTGAAAGGGGAATCGGTTCGGTTCCAAACGGGATTAGACGAGCATGG
>CAWUTK010000255.1:0-8207 GCA_963924785.1 uncultured Opitutales bacterium | reverse complement strand
TAGTTTGAACTTTGATACGAGCCTTGAGTTCATTACGATCTCTCTGATATTCCTTATCCAATTGAACCGAATCACGCTCCTTTTTTTCCAATGCAGCCCTTAAACTCCGAGCGACTGATGACTCTTTTGAAAGCGCCTTTGAACTAGCCGACTCGACTTCACTAAATTGCTTTTGAGCTTTTGCTAATTCGCGTTCCAATTGATGGATTCGAACCTCTGTCACATTTGTCTTTTTCGCAAGAATATCATTAACCCGACCCAACTCTGTTTCTTTTTGTTCCAAGGCTTTCTGTATCGACTTAATTTGATTCATCGCAACTTCTTGCTGAGAGTTTTTCGACCGCTCAATATCCGAAACTCTTTCTACTGAGGCAGACAATTCTTTTTGGAGACCATCAATCTTCACATTAAGAACTTTCTGGCTATTCTTACCGCTATCAACAGCCTTGCTTAACCGAGTCTTCTCTTTAGACAATTCATCTTCTAAAGATTTAATAATCAAAGTGGCTTTTTCTAGTTCACCCTCTCTTGCTCTCTGATTTAAAGCCAACCGAGTCTTCACATCATTTAAATTTAAATTTAGTGCAGCAATTTCCTTCTTTTTATATGAAAGTTCATTATTACTAGAATCTAACAATTTTTTAACGCGGACAACATTATCCTGAACCCTACGAATTTCGCCAGCGGTCTCCTTTTCCTTCAAACGCTTATTTAACTGAGCCCTCTCGAGTTGCTGAAGCGAGGCAGCTAGCTCTTCTTCAAGCATCACCTTTTGTTTATCACTTAACTCAACGTCTCTTTTCAACTGACTTCTTTCTGCACTAAAACTCGTTCTATTTTTCACAAGCTGAGCTTCGATTTTCAATAATTCATTCGTATAATCATCCTTATTCTGAGTATCAATACGACGGGCTATATTTAATGAGGCTTCTAAACTTGAGATTCTTTGCCTAGAGTCATCTTCTAGCTCTGAATATCGACTGCTTGATAGAATTAACTTATTGTTAGCTCTTAACAAACTACGCTCTAGATCTGTTATTACAGTATCAGAACCCGAGTCTTTCTCAGCTAAGGTTTTATTGGCAATAGACAATTCATTTTTCATTGCCATCAATTGACGCTCCAAAAGAATAACTTCACGCTCAGCATCTGGACCACCAGTAACATTTATTGAGTTTGGATCCGACTGAGGAGCAGCCTTTCTTGCCACTTCCAGTTCATCAATCAACTTCTGAGATTGTTCAAGTCGAATTTGTAGCGATAAAATCTTCTTAAACGCATCTTGAAGCTCTAACATCATACGTTTTGTTTTCTTAGCGCCACTTGCGTTAACCCCGCTCAAACCTGATAGTTGTGCAGTAAGTCGACTAACCTCTTTTTCCAATGAGCGAATTTTATTCACATCGGTAGGCGCGACTAGTTTATCTGCTGCCGCCTTTAATGAATTTGTAACAGGAGCACTCGTTTTCGCAGCGCGAATTGCGGCACTTGCTTCCTTCTCCTTTCGATTAAGTTCAGTCTGAGTTTGAATTAACTCCATACGAACTTTAGTCAACTGCTGCTGAAGTGTTTCAATCTGCTCTTCTGAAACCTTAGCATCAGCGCTTTTCTTAAAAAACTTTCGACTCTGAGCTTTTTTTGATTCATCTAAAGCAATCTTCAATTCACTCAGTGTCGCCTTAAAACCACTTTCTTTTTCAGAAAAATGTTTTATCGCAACGTCATACTCTTTTTTTGTATCAATTAACGACTGTTCAAGCTTCCGTATAATTCCTTGCGAAGTTTTAGCAAAACGTTCGCTATCCTTTTGACCATTGGTAAGCTTCGAACTTAAAGACTTAACTCTCTTTTCTAGAGCTTTAATCTCATTCGCAGTGACCTTCTTCAAAGAAATATAGTCAGCCTGACTTTCCTTTATAGATGCCTTTGTTTTAGCAACTTCCTTCTTATAAAAATCCAATTCACCTAATAGCTTAGCGCTTTCCTTACTAGCCGATTTATCTGAACCAGATCTCACTTTTTGAGCTTCAACTAAACGACGTTCAAGATCTGTTATTTTCTTCTTTGCTTTTTCCCTAGCTAAATCTAACTCAGCGTAAGCTTCATTCATTTTCTTCTGAGCAACCGTCTCATTTGCACGATCTCCCATTGAAAGTTTTTTTCTTAATGAAATAACGCTGGACTCTAAGGCTTTAATTGCATCATCGGACACCGAGTTTTCAGATTTCCGAGTTTTCAGATTTTGCTTAAGTGCAGATCGGGCATTAACCAATTCCGCTTCTAAATCTAAAATCAATTTTGTAGCCTTTTCTTTTTCCTCATTTTGACCGAACAACACCCTGTTCAATTGAGAACGAGTTTCTTCAAGTTCTTTATTCAACTCCTTGATTCCTCCATCAACTCGACCATTGTCGTTCGACTCCATCAGAGCCTTTACTTTTTGTTCAGTCGATGCGATTTTCTGCTCAACAGGAACCTTCGCTGACCTCGCAATGGCAGATACATCTTGGTTATTTAACTTAAAAAATGCTCTGGGTTTAGCATTTTGGGTCAATTTTAAATCTTTCCCTTTCTCAAAATCCTCCAACAACTGAACATATCGTGCATTTGAAGGGTCAAGCCTTCTTGCTTCAGTCAAAGCAGATCGCAACTGCCAATTAAACCTAAATTCGCTAAGAATGCCTTTTTTCAAAATGCTTTCTTTCAAATCATAAAGAAAGACACTCAATTGAAAATGGCTACCCGCAACCTCTGGAGCGATATCAATAACATCCAAAAGTGCTGACAATGCCCCTCTTTCGTTTCCAAGCATCCAATTACCTTTCACCAACCCATCTTTCACAAACAAATTGTTACTCGTCAGCGTATCCGCTTGATTAAACATACTCAATGCGTTCTTAGATTGCCCTGCAGCCAGCAACAATTCCCCATACCCAACAAGGGCATTCACGTTTTCTGGCGATTCAGCCAAAACTGCCTTATATGTTTTCAGTGATACATTTATTAATTTTGATAATTCTGATTTCGAGACATTTTTCTTCCCTGATTCCAGCACACCCAGAATAGCTCGCTGCTGTTCAACCACTCGATTGAGCTCTAAAGTCGACGGAGACTTCGCGTTAAGATTTGCCCCAAGGGACAACATCAAGAATATGAAAAAAGAATAAATTGATAAATATCGCATAAAGTCGGTGTTATGGATAGATTTTAAGGATTGCAGGTTTTAGTACGCTAAATACAAAAGTTATTGAAAAGCACCTTTTTAAGAAATTATACTGCTATTACAATAATAAACATTAATAAGGGGCAATTTTCACAAATAGAACTAAGCTCCTTATTTTTATAGATTTACATTCACTTTAACTCAAAAAATATCCGTGATGGAAAAAACTCATTTTAAAACCATAATAATTGGCGGCGGAAGCGCCGGATATGCCGCAGCAAGAACAGCTTGCGAAACAGACCCTGACTGCGCCGTGATCGATAGTTCTCCAGAACTGGGAGGACTCTGCATTTTACGTGGCTGTATGCCCTCTAAAACCTTAATTTACTCTGCTGAAGTGCTGCACCACATCAAGCATTCTGCCTCTTTCGGACTGCCGGTTTTTCCAGAAATCGAAGTTGACATGCAAGTCATCAAAAAAAGAAAAAACGCATCATCGCTGAATTTTCCGACTACCGGCAAGAACAACTCGAAAATGGCAAATTCACCTTATTCAGAAACAGAGCAAAATTCATTGGAGAAAAAAAAATCGAACTAGACTGTGGAAAAGTCCTGACTGCAGATAAAATATTCATCACAACTGGATCCGTCATAAATACGCCTAACATTAAAGGTTTAGCTGAATCGGAACCCATGACAAGTGACCATATTTTGGATTTGGGATTTTTACCCAAATCCATCATTGTTCTCGGAGGCGGTATCGTCGCCTGTGAGCTAGCACAAATGCTTCAGCGATTAGGTTCAAAAGTTACTATTGTTCAAAGAAACGAGTACTTACTAAAGGAATTTTCACCCCAAACGTCTACCACTTTAAAACAAGCATTCACCGACGAAGGCATGCTCGTTTATACGGGGACCAATATGAAGGAAGTTCGCAAAGTAAAAGAGGGTTATACTGTTGAATTCAAACAGGATGGAGTATCAGTATCCATCAAAGCCGACCATCTATTAAACGCTCTTGGACGCAAACCGAACACCGAATCACTCAACCTTTCAGCAACTGGCGTGGAAGTGTCTAGAAGTCAACAGATTACAATTAATGACGCTCAACAAACATCAAACCCTGACATTTATGCTGCCGGGGATTGCGCCGGTCCTTACGAAGTTGTCCACACTGCAATTATTCAAGCTGAAGAAGCCGTAAAACATGCTTTGGGGCGAAAATCCAAAAAAGTTAATTATGACAACATTTTACTCGCAGTTTTCACTGACCCTCAAATAGGAACCGTTGGAATATCGGAAAATGAAATCAAAAAACGCGGTATCGAGTATATTTCAGCTGATTACCCTTTTAATGACCATGGCAAATCAATCCTCATGGAAGCAAAATATGGATTTGTGAAAATATTCGCAGAAAAAAAGACGGGGATCATAATCGGAGCGGAATGTGTCAGCAAAGATGCAGGTGAACTGATTCACGCCATCACAATCGCAGTATCAATGAAAGCAACCGTATTTCAAGCACTTGAAGCGCACTGGTATCACCCTACTCTGTCAGAAATATGGTCTTATCCCCTAGAAGATATTGCGGACGAGATCAACGAAGCGAACGAGTGATACCCCTTTGTAAATTAACTTGATCTCAGCAAATCGCCGAAGCAAACTACTTTCACCATTCTAAGATGCCAGAAAACAACACAGCCTTACTTGAAGTTAAAGACTTAAAAATTTCTTTTAAAAACCGAAAAGAAACCAAAGAAGTCGTTCATGGAATCTCCTTTGCTATCGAAAAAGGAAAAACAATGGCTGTTGTCGGCGAAAGTGGGAGCGGGAAATCTGTAACAGCACTCTCCCTCACTCAACTTTTGCCCAAGGCCTCAACCAGTATTCAAGGAACCGTTAATTACAAAGGCGTGGATCTCCTCCAAGCCAAAGGGAAAACGATTCAAAAAATACGCGGAAAAGAAATCGCTTATATCTTTCAAGAACCGTCAACCTCCCTCAACCCTGTTTATACAATTGGCAACCAAATTTCCGAAGCCATTAGACTTCATATTCCAGGTGAAACCGACGTTAAAAAGCGCTGTATCGAGTACTTAAACCTAGTCGGCATTCGAGAAGCTGACAAACGCATCAATGCCTACCCGCATGAACTCAGTGGTGGAATGCAACAACGTGTCATGATTGCTATGGCTCTCGCATGTGAACCTAAAGTGCTCATTGCAGATGAACCCACAACAGCCCTCGATGTCACCATTCAAAAACAGATCATGGACTTACTCATGAAACTGAAAAAGGAATTAGATATGTCAATCATCCTCATTACCCACAATTTTGGAATTGTTAATGGATTCGCTGATGACGTCATAGTTATGTACCAAGGCAACATCGTTGAACGAGGTGAAGCCAAACACATTTTACAATCACCAAAACATGCATACACAAAAGCGTTGCTCGGATGTATTCCAAAACTTGGCGAAAACAAAAGAAGATTAACAACAATAGACCATGAGCTCATTGGACAATAATAAACCGATTATTGAAGTTAAGGATCTTAAAGTCCACTTTCCCGTAAAAGAAGGTTTTTTCCGAAAAACAGTTGGACAAATAAAAGCAGTTGATGGCGTAAGCTTTAAAATAACAAAAGGATCAACCGTTGGACTCGTAGGAGAAAGCGGTAGTGGGAAAACGACAATTGGCCGATCATTATTAAGACTCAATCACATAACAGAAGGTTCCGTCGATTATAACGGTGAATGCATTTCGACTTTATCAAACCGCGATTTCTTCCCTTATCGCAAAAAAATCCAAATGATTTTCCAAGACCCGTTCAATTCCCTAAACCCCAGAATGACCATCTATAGTATTATTTCAGAACCACTAGACATCCATTTCTCAGAACTCAGCAAAACGGAAAAGAAAGACACCGTTGAATCACTTCTTAAAAAAGTAGGTTTACTTCCAGAACACATGAATCGCTACCCTCATGAGTTTAGCGGAGGGCAACGGCAACGCATTGGAATCGCTAGAGCCCTTGCAGTTAAGCCAGAATTCATCGTTTGCGATGAAGCCGTCAGTGCACTCGACGTATCTGTCCAAGCACAAGTAGTAAACCTACTGCAAGACCTGCAAGATGAACTCGGTCTCACCTATTTATTTATCGCACACGATCTCGCTATAGTTGAACATATCAGCGATGAGGTACTTGTAATGACCAACGGAAAAATTGTTGAAAAAGCGAGTGCCAAGGAAATCTACAGCAACCCACAGCACGAGTATACCAAAACACTCCTATCTGCGATTCCAAGTATCTAGAGAGGCTTTCCTGCTAGATCTGTAAACGACTAGGGATTTCGGTTTTAAAAAACATCTCTTCGTTACTGCGAGGATGCTTAAATTTAATCGACCAAGCGTGTAACGCGAGACGTCCCTTTTTCTTGTTGGCATTACCATATTTAGTATCGCCAACTACAGGAAAACCCAATTCAGATAAATGCACACGGATCTGATTTTTCTTTCCCGTCAATAAATCAATTTCCAACAAACTGAAATTTGAAGTTTCTTTCATCACCTTGTATCGTGTTCGAGCGAACTGGCCATTGGCTGGATTCTTAACTGACCGAACGGTATAATCCAAATCTTCTAATAAATAAGATTCAATAATATCAGCTTTCTTTTTCAAGCACCCATAAACGAGTGCTAAATATTTCTTTTCAACCGTTTTCCACTGTGACGCAAATTTCTCTCGCAACACCAAAGTCTTCGCAAAAATCAAAACACCTGAAGTCTCCCTATCCAAACGATGAACAGGAAACAATTCAATTTTAGATTTGGTGGCACCCTTCCGCACATAAACGGTTAACAACTGATGAGCGTTTTCAATCGCTTCGTAATTTGCTTTTACGCTTAGTAAGCCTGAACTCTTATTGACCACAATGATATCTCGATCTTCATATAAAATCTTAAGACCTTTGGGAACATATCTTGTTCGTATTTTTATTTTTGATTCAATCATCTATACAAACAAAGTTTCAAAGTAAAACGACTCAACTGCCGCTACTTATTACTATTAATCGCCTCCCAAACAGAATCAGGGATAACTGCACCAATCTCTTGAACAACGGCGGCACCCGTCTTGCAACCTAATTCAGCAGACTTAGCGATATCCCAACCTTGAGTTAACCCATAAAAGAAACCACTCGCCCATAAATCACCGGCGCCTGTAGTATCAATTGCATTCACCTTAGTCGAACTCACTCGCTCTCTCTTATCACCTTCTGCCAACAAAACACCCTCGGCACCTAGTTTAACAATCGACAAGTCACAAAGCTTTGCAAAAACCTCTAAACTATCCTCGGGAGACGCATTGGTATAAGCTTTAGCTTCGTCTTCATTTGCGATGATAATATCAACATGATCTTTTAACCATGTTTCCAACGTCGCTTTAAAAATGTTTACCACTTCAAAACTACTCAAATCAAGTGCAATCTTACAATTAGCCTGCTTCGCCAATTCAACGACCTTTTCAGCAAAGGGTGTATTAAACAACAAGTAACCTTCAATATGAACCAAGTCATGTCCTTGGAAATGTTCAATGGTGATTTCATCAGCGCTTAATTCTGCAGCAGCGCCTAGGAACGTCATCATCGTGCGCTGAGCATCCGGTGTAATCATCGACAGAACCTGACCTGTTGGCTGTTCCCCTTTAAATAGAACGGGCGTCACTCCCCATGCTGACAATTGAGATTCAATTTCACTACCCGGTTGATCACTCCCACGCTTCCCTAGGAAAGAAACAGTACCGCCCAATCGAGCTAAACCAACAGCGGTGTTACAAGCGGATCCGCCAGGACAAGAATCCGCAGTCTTTTCAGTTTTACTGAGCGCATCCGTTAAATCACTTTTTTCAACCAAAGTCATCCCGCCTTTTTCTTTATTCAACGCTGCAACGTACTCGTCACTCTCTTGCAAGAGTAAATCATTTAATGCTGCACCAACGCAAAGGACTGATTTATAGTTACTCATAATTATATTATATTATTAT
>CAWUTK010000254.1:0-4736 GCA_963924785.1 uncultured Opitutales bacterium | reverse complement strand
TATGCCCATTAATATTTAATCACCATTTTGAACAAAATATTTTACTTCAATTGTAATAAGGTGGAAGTTTTTATGAAAAATTGGCTGAAAGTTTATCGAAAAATTAGCTTTCTGTTGCTAAATCTGAAAATTCAAGTTTCTGGGACAGGCTCTAATTAAAGGAGCAAACAGGCAGCCGAGATATAAATGTATTTGTCGTAATCTTTTCATATTTCAATTCGTTCTTTTTATTCAATTGACCAGATAAGGAAGTCCCCACCATCTAATGGTTCGGCGTCTCCAAAAATCATTCTAATGATTATGTTAAGCTTTATTTTGCATCAACCATTTCAATGCCTTATTCAATTTCGGCTTAAAAAACCTATATCCATAGGAACTTACTTTATTAGAAGAAGCTCTGATACTAGACAACAGTAACTCATCACCCATCTGACCAAAAACAATTTTCACAATAAAGCTAGGTATAGGAAAAATTGCAATTCTACGTAAAGCAATACCTAATAACCTAGTAAAATCGGCATTTCTAACAGGAAAAGGTGATACCACATTCACTGGGCCAGTCAATGAATCTTCCCTCAAAATGAAATTCAACATTCTTGTAACATCATCTAGTAATATCCAACTCATGTATTGACGTCCTGACCCTACAATACCTCCTAATCCTAATTTAAATGGAAGAAGCATTTTTTTTAAAGCTCCTCCCTGTAAACTTAAAACTATCCCCAAACGAGCATTTACAACTCGGATGCCAACATCTCTCATAGAAGAGGTAGCGTCCTCCCATTGCTGACATACATCAGATAAAAACTGATCACCAACAGGACAATTTTCGTCAACAACTTCATCTCCACAATCTCCATAGTAGCCTATGGCTGAACCAGAAATAAAAACCTTAGGCTTAACATCAAGCTTAGAGAAATAATCAGACAACAATTTCGTTCCGTCAACACGACTATCAAGAACAAGTTTTTTCTTTCTACCGGTCCATCGCCCACCGGCAATACTTTCACCTGCTAAATGAATAACTGCATCAATAGAATGCTTCCTTGATATACTTATTTCATTTTCCTCTGGACACCAATAAGCACCTGAATCATTTCTGCCCCTTGAAAGACAGACAACCTCATTCCCTTGAGAACGCAAAAACGTAGATAATGATTGGCCAATCAATCCAGATGAACCAGTAAGTAATATTTTCATTATTTATTTTTGCATATCAACGCACACAATGAGGGATTCCGACTCAACCCAACCCGCTCTAAATTCTCTATAATCATAATAAAATCAAAACCTTCAATATAACCAAATCCGTGTAGGACGCTCCTCCCATCTAATTGTTAGACCCATTTTTCTCTTTAAATATGGATGAAGCTTTAAATACGGTATAGCCTAAGCCTCCAACAAATGTAGCGAACATCAGAGGCAAGGCTACATATGAAATAATTTTATCACCAAAAGAACCTTCTCCTTCTGATGGCACAAAACCTTCAGTCTCCATTCCCCCACCAGTAACGATTACGAAAAATAAGAAAACTGAATAAGAAAACATGACTGAACCCACAATTCCTCCAACAAGCCAAATAATTATATGAACAAATTTATTCATTTTTCACTTTTTCACAACGCACAAGATAAGAGATCCCGAATCAATCCAACACACTCAAATTTCTCTATAATCATAATAAAACCAATCCGTTCAGTCTGTTTAAAACTATTTTACTCACCCCTCTCCAGCTTAATGCTATGCCACAATTTTTGATTTTAATAAACCAATAAAATTCCCATAAGACTCCCCTTCGACATACTCCAAGTCATTCTCATCAAACATGACATTAAACATATCCTCTATTTCCTGAAATGCTTCGACTAAGTCTAATCCGTCTAAATGTGCCCAAAACACAATTTTAAATGAATCCTTTTTTATAAACAAAGGCGGACTCCACCCCATATTCACATCTACAATTTCATTAACCCGACAAACCAAATTCCAGTCTTCACCCCATTCACCTCGAACATCTGAGGCATCTCTATTCTTTAATTTTTTTATTATATCCCTGCGAATGGGGATCATCTTCTGGCGAAACAGACATGCAGAAATAATCACTCCTAGTATTGGGATTTTCATCCAAGCCTTTTCAGCATTACTTTGAGACATTGAATCAATCAATGATGCGCTTAAACTATTCATTTTATTTTATTTTAACCCACAATTAAGAAAGCCGTGAGAGGTTAATCCGTTAAATAAAAAACAATTGTTGTCACAACACGGACATCTTTCTCAATTTTACGAGTATCACCATAATTTTCACCAACATCTCTTATATTGAAGTTTCCTTGTCTGGCACTTTTGATTCCACCGACTTTAATCCCTGCATTCGCCGAAAATTCAGTTGCAGCTATACGATCATTTTTAGCGGCCTCACGAAGTATTTCTGGTTTTATTTCATTAAGCTTGGTAAAATGATAACTAGGGGTTCCGTTCTCAATATCTATGCCTTGAGCAATCAACTGATTAACACTTGCTCTTGTTGCTGATATTAACTGAACCTTGCTCTTCTCAACTCTCACAGAGCCAACTAATTCATGCTTCTGATCAACCAAATTTTGCTTACTGTCACGAAACTCCTTTGAGTTATAGTCCAAAACACCAAGTTTGATCTCATTTTCATCAAATCCACTCTCCTTTAACAAGTTAACAATAATCTGCTGATTCTGCTCAGAAATCTTATACAGTGCGGGAATAGCTTCTTTGGTTTTCCCGCTAATCTTAAACTTTATTTCCCAATTAGCACTATCAGACTCTACCCTTCGTTCTGCCAACCCTTTTGCTTCCGCAGTATTTAAAGCAACTTTTGAATTATACAGCGTTTGACTAATGAAATATCCCCCAACCGATAATCCAATTGCTAAGAGTAACCCAAAATATAATAAACCCGTATTATTTGCTTTATTCATATAGGATCAGACCCTAGCCCTACAGCCTTACTCAGTCAAACCCACATTTATTTTTCAAAAGTGAAAAAGGACGATTCATATTCCAAATTTTTCGATCGTTAGTCCTTCTAAACTAACTAAAAAACTTAAACCTCAAAAAAACACTGTACTTTGTCTCCATTTGCCTTGATAAAAACGATTACATGAGGTTATTTGTTAGAGAGTGTTTAAAAACTCAAGAAAACATATGAAAACGATGAAACGACTAATTTTGCTCTTAGCTATTTTTGCTCCATTAACGACTTCTACTGTTTTCGCTTTCGGCGAGACTCTCAGTCCTGAAGCAACTGAAGAAATTCGATTGGTCGCCGCCAAAGAGAAACTGAGCAAGGAGTCAAATGCAGTCGTTCTCTACGCAAAAGGACTATGCTGCCCTTCCTGTGCCATTGGTATTCGTAAGATGATCAGCAAGTTGGGTTTTGTCGATCACAGCCGCTTTAACAAAGGTGTTGATCTCGACGCGAAGACGCAACTCGTCTCCGTGGCGATCGACGAAACAAAAAAGGTGAATTTCAAGTCATTGTCGCAAGCCGTGAAAACTGCAGGCTACGATCCAGTTAGGGCTTACGAACTGAAAGACGGCAAGGTGTTGGTTGAGACTCTTGTCACAGAAGAATTGAAATAACTGACAGTCATGTCGAAACATTCCCTTTTTGTAAGCCTCGGACTGATCTACACCATGGCCTTCGTGCCCGTCGCGTTTTCAGATCAGCCAGTTTTCAATGAAATGCCTCGCTGGAACAATGGTTGGGGCATCCAATTTGTAGAGGAGTATCGGCATGAACGCGACTTAATGTCTGGCAGCGAGGTCATTGCTCCCGGCTTCTCCGAAGACGTCCATACCCTACATGTCGAGGGCGTCTACACATGGAATAAATCGGTTCGTCTGACGGCAAAACTACCATTCGTGATCGATGCCAGCAGGGAGCTTCCAGATGGAAACGGCGGAAAACTTGTCCAAAGTGACAAAGGTGTCGGAGACGCGACGCTAGCATTGCCGCTTAAACGCTATTTTAATTTGGATGGCCGAAGCGGCTCTTGGACTTTTGCTCCGCAAATCCTTATGCCACTATCTAGCCAAGATGAATACGAAGTCTATAACGGAGCTTGGGGACAGGGACTTTCGCTTGGATACGAAACCGAAACGTACCAATATCTTTTCGCCACTAGCGTGTCTTCGTGGATTTTCGAAGGGGACGAGCCGTCCAAATCTACCGCTAATGTCGACATCGGATTTAACCTACGGATGTTCGGCTCATCGGGACATGTAAAATGGGAGACCGATTTTATCTATAAAGATGATGGGACTGAAAAGCTCTATGTCGGCCCTCATTTATATTGGAAACTAAGTGACACCGTTCATATGCAGGTAATGTGCAAAAAGGAAGTGCATGCCAGGCGAAATTCATTTGATCACGGAAACGCCAGCCTGCTGAAAGCGGGATTAGCCTTTGTCTATTAAAGCTAGGATATTGCAGGTATCTCCGCCGTCCCTGTTTCTTTGAACGGGAAAACGGATTGTCAGTGGATGGAAAATGCCCGTTTAGTCCCTTACTTTTCTAAAAAGAAAGATTTAACTTAACAGATAAATTACTGTGGTCTGTAAACGCCGGATGAAAACCGTAACGGTGGCCGGAGCAAAACCGTAACACTTCAGTGATTATTTAGTGATCAGATTATCATTACTTATTATAGTCAATAAAATAGACTAATTGCTTGAGAGTGAGAATGTGGTTTGCGTA
>CAWUTK010000253.1:0-4918 GCA_963924785.1 uncultured Opitutales bacterium | reverse complement strand
TTAGTTTCTTAAATAATTCTTTTTCTCGTTTATTTTCAGCCATTTCAATTATATGGCAGATGCGTGATAATTTGTACACTTAAATCTTCATCTATCTTTAGTTTGTTATAGAAAAAACTCCCCGCACAAAAAATTGCACCCACTACTTTACTGAAATCAATTTGACAAATGCAGATCGCCACATACTGTTATCACTATCACATGCTAGGTTAAAAATCCTCTTTCATAAACTACATATTGATAATAAACGACAGACCAAACAATGAAAGAAGCAACTAAACGAAAGAAGAAGGAAATCGATCCCGCACTATTGATCGTGCTAGTTGTTAGTGGTGCACTTCACCTCATAGTCGCCTTAATATTTGGCTCTTTTGCTGTGTATAAAACATTCAATGTAGAGGGACTAGAATCCAACGCTCCACTGATGAAAAATCAATATGAAGAGCAAACAAAGGCTAAGTATCAGCCAAATGTAGAATTTTCAAACACCACCACCCACTTCGCCTCAGCTGACACCCTTTAAAAAGAATTTATAAACATAGATTTACTTAATTAGTACCGAAAATGATTTAACAAATGGCATCGATTCATTTAACAAAAATCGGCGGCCAAAACAGCTTCATTCATAAAGCTAATAGCTTAATTTTAATTGTTGGCAAATTTTCTATATAAAAGGTAAAAGAACGACATGGATAAGCATTCTGTTTCTAAAATTAATATTAACCCCAATGACGATGTAATTTCGTTAAATTCGGCTAAGAATTGCCTCTTCACACTTGATGTCGATCAAGTGTTGAAACCGAACGACCAAGGTGAACTATTTGAGGCGAGTCTAAACTTACCTGACCTAGAAGACCTAGTATACTTTGCGCCTCAGAAATGGTGGCCAGGAGGAGGCAACCGGACCTATCCATTCTTTCCAAATAAAGAAAAAGATCTTCCGGTCGGCGGAGTTATGATTCTAGGAAAAATAGCGAATGATAGCTACTTCCTGTTTCTTTGTACAGGGGGATCAAACGCCTATAGCTGGTTAGAAAACAATACAGATTCAGGTTGGAAATTAAAACTGGGTCACCACGGGAAAGCATCTATTGAGCAAAATCAAACACTTGGCATTTTCGTTAAAGGAACCAATCCTTATCAATGCTTTCATGAGGCCTGGAGTTCCTATTCAAACCTTGGTGAGGTCCAACTGAAACTGCGGGAAGAAAAAGTCTACCCAGATGTATTTAAAAAACTAGGCTGGTGCTCTTGGGAAGAATTCAAATTAGAAATCTCTGAAAAACAATTGGAGCAAGCAATCACTGAACTCAGCAAATGCCCCACTCCGATATCCTACCTTTTAATTGATGACGGACATCAAGATAATGAAAATGCAGAGGATTATTTTTACAGAAAATTAAAATCATTAAAAACCCATCCGACACAATTCCCCAATGGGTTCGCCCCTACCATGAAGTCGTTGAGCGAGACAGGCATTGAAGCGATTGGCTTATGGTTACCCTTCATGGGAGGCATGTCTGGTTTATCCCAAGATAACACTTGCGGTATCTCTGAAGCGCTCCTCGAAACAATGAACGAAGGTGGATTGTTTCCGAAATCAGACAAGGCATCCTGTTTAACATTCTTCAATAAACTATTCACATACGTTGAAAATGAGGGATTTAATTTCGTGAAAATTGATTTCCTCACATTTGCAATCATGTATCTTTCGGGGGTGACCCATCCCCTCAAAAAGACTCCTGATAATAAAGATGCAGTCGACAATCCATATGCTCATGCAGCGACGATGTATGAAGCGATGGAAGAAGTTTTAGCGACAAAAAATATTCCTCTAATGAATTGTAACGGCATGAACACTGGTAGTCTTAGAGGGATGTTTAATAGCGTCGTCATAAGATGCAGTGAAGATTACGAAAAGGGCAATTCAGGAAAGGCTAAAGATCACCTATTCCACTCATTCGCAAGCATTCCTTGGTTGGGGCAATTTGCATGGGGTGATCATGACATGTTCCACTCAAACGATGATTTTGCAGGAGAAGCAATGGCGGTTTCGAAAGCATTAAGCGGTGGCCCGATTTACCTATCTGATGCTCCAAACAAAATCGTGAATAAATGCATCCAGCCTTTGTGTAACGACGAAGGGTTCGTATACAGACCATTAGCACCCGCCGCCCCTTTACCAGAATCTTTGTTTTTCAACCCACTTAATGAGGGGAAAACGTACAGAGTCATTGCCCCTCTTAAAAACGAATGTGCTTCAGTTCTTCAGTATAATTTAAAAATTGAAAATCCATCCTCTTGTGAAGGCTTCATTCATTTTGATGACTATTACGATAGAAACATCATGAGACAACCTTACGCTGAGGATAAAAATACTTCAACCGAGGAGATTGCAATATGGGATCATTCTGCTCAACAAGGGTCTCTCTTAAATAAATCCAATCCTAGCCTTACCTTCAACCTTGAAGAATTGGGATTCAAACTACACATTTTGTCGCCCGTCCAGGAAGGTTTTGCGATAATTGGCAACATCGCTAAATATTTAGCGCCATGCTCAATCGACTGGAATATAGAGGCGAATAAAGACATTAGCCTATCTGCTGACGCCGTCGGCAAAATCGTATTTTACTCCAAGTATAAAGTACAGGTCAATGAAACCGATAAAATCTCCGATTTAGGCAATGGCTTCTTTTCTTTTGAAAATTTAAAACCGAACAAACAAAACACCATTACCATCATAACATGAAAACTCTAAGAACCTATATCTTATGCTTGTTTATTTTAACAATTACATTTGCCACGGCTGACGTCGCATTACCAAAGATAATTGGAGACGGGATGATCCTTCAAAGAGGATCACCAGCGCCTATCTGGGGTTGGGCTGACACAGGCGAGGAAATTACTGTTGAGTTTGCAGGCCAAACAAAAAAAGCGCTTCCTGGCAAAAATGGCAAATGGATGGTCAAACTTGATCCTCTTCAAGCTTCAATGGAAGCAATAACGATGACAATTCGAGGTAAAAAATCCGTTCAAATTAACAATATCCTCGTCGGAGAAGTTTGGTTGGCCTCTGGGCAATCGAATATGGAATGGTCCCTTGGCGTTATTGTGCCAGAGGAACTGGCATATGCCCAATCACAAAAAGACAATCCTTATGTGAGAGCCTTTCATGTTGAACAACATCTTTCGACAGGTGTCCCAATGGATGACACAATTGGCCGCTGGAAAAACTGCGAACAAATCGTCTCCGTCCCACATCAAAGCATTTCAGCAGTTGGATTATTTTTCGCCCTAAAGCTACAAAAGGAACTAGGAATTCCAATTGCAATAATTGACGCGAACTGGGGCGGACAAAGAATTGAACCTTTTATTCCTGATGAAGGATATGCCGCAATTGGCGTAAAACCAAACAAAAGGCCTTCAAATCTTACGCCCCAAAAGTTGGCGTCACGATTAACACAATTCAAAACAGTAATTGATGATGTTGCTGATGCGGGAAAAAAAGGCCTTAGAATGCCATTAACACTTCCAGACTATAATTATGGTTGGGCTGAAAACGGTATTTACAATGCTATGATTGCACCACTTGTCCCCTACGCACTTAAAGGAGCTATTTGGTACCAAGGTGAATCGAATCGTCATTCATTCGATTATTTCAACAAGCTTCAAGGCCTCTCTGCTGGTTGGTCAAAAGTATTTAACGTAAAAGACATCCCCCTTTATCAAGTGCAAATCGCCCCCTACTTTTACAATAGACAATATAAAGCGGATACCACACTTTGTGATCGCATTTGGTTAGCCCAATACGAAGGAGCGGAAAAAATACCCGGTATGGGTATCGTTCCCTGTCATGATACAAACATTAACATTAATGACATTCACCCCAGAAATAAAAGAACAGTTGGTGAACGATTAGCAGCTCAGGCTCTTAAG
Source organism: uncultured Opitutales bacterium (assembly GCA_963924785.1). Classification (GTDB taxonomy): domain Bacteria; phylum Verrucomicrobiota; class Verrucomicrobiia; order Opitutales; family CAJWYM01; genus CAWUTK01. The sequence goes on along the minus strand of CAWUTK010000253.1, from coordinate 982 downwards.
AAACAATATGGCAAAGACGTCACTATCACTGGCCCCAGTTTTTCAAGTGCTAAGCGAGAGGGAAATAAAGTCATTGTAAGTTTTAAGGATATCGACAAAGGATTAGGCACCACCGATGAGAAAGCCCCCTCATGGTTTCAAGTATCGGCGGACAACAAAGTCTTTGTTGATGCAATCGCGACCCTCAACGGAAATGAAGTCGAAGTAACCGCTAGCAATTCAATCTCTCCGAATTTCATACGTATGGGCTGGGCTGATATTGCGATCCCAAACCTTACAGATAAAAACGGATGGCCAGTATACGCCTTTGGATCAAAACCTGCGAAGTAAAGAAACTCACAATGACTAACCAGTGATTTTTACAGAAATTTAAGACTCTACCTTATATCCACAAAAAAAGGGGTGGCATAATTCGTTATGTCACCCTTTTCATTTTATTCAAAATCCTGCTTTAACCGGATGTAATTTATATTTTATCGCATCAAAATACTTGATTCGATTTGGCATTGTTTCACTTATCGTTTTAATCAAATTTCCATCAATTCGATTTGGCTTAAAACGTAATGCAAAATAGAGAAGAAAACTCTCGGCGATATCTTCTCTAACTGGATTATCCCTAGCATAATTCGAAATAAATTCTTTATCTTTCTTTTGCGCATCAATCCACTTTTGATTAGTAGCATGATAACTATCTAACGATGTATGTGCCCCTTCATGAATAAACGCCTCTTCTAAAATACCTTGAGAAATGTATTCCTCACCTTGTTCAGCATGAATTAAAAGATTATTATTTCCGCCTCCAAAGCCATGTTTAACCCTATGCGCTTCCCCCCGAAATTCTTGCCAGGTGCTAAGAGGTAGTTTGTGTTTTCAATCTTATTCCAATAAAAAGGCAATAAATGAAGAATACACGAAGAAAATTAACGGATAAATTCAAGGCGAAAGTGGCCCTTGAAGCGATTCAAGGAACAAAGACATTGGC
>CAWUTK010000252.1:0-11785 GCA_963924785.1 uncultured Opitutales bacterium | reverse complement strand
GTTCACAGTATACTCAAGTTATTGCACGCAGAATACGTGAGAATAATGTTTATTCGAAGGTCATAGCATATGATACTTCTATCGAAGAGATTAAAGCGATTAACCCTGTTGGTATAATTCTCTCTGGTGGGCCGGCTAGTGTTTTGGTTAAAGGTGCCCCGTTGCCAGATAGTGGGATATTTGATTTAGGCGTTCCTATCCTCGGAATATGTTATGGTGTTCAATTAATGGGGCATTTGCTTGGCGGTAAAGTTAGCTTAAGTGAGGAGCGTGAGTATGGTCATGGTAACATTGAGGTTCAGCACGATTCTTTGATTTTTAAAAATACTCCAAATACATTTTCTGTCTGGAATTCACATGGTGATAAATTAGTCAAGTTGCCAAAAGGTTTTAAAGCAATTGCTGAAACTGAAAATTCTAAATATGCTGGCATTCAAAACGAGAAGCGCAAATTCTATGGCTTACAGTTTCACCCAGAAGTAGAACATAGTGAGTTTGGAAAAGAAATTATTCAAAACTTCTTGTGTAAGATTTGTGGTTGTTCGGGAGATTGGTCCATGTCAGCCTTTATTGATCGTTCGTTAGAGCAAATTCGAGAAGAAGTTGCTGGACGGACAGTTCTGCTTGGGCTTAGTGGAGGAGTTGACTCATCCGTAGCAGCAGCGTTAATTCATCGAGCGATAGGCGATAGGCTAGTTTGCGTATTTGTTGATAATGGATTGCTTCGACTTAATGAAAGGGCACAGGTTGAAAATCTTTTTGACGGAGATTTCAAGGTGAACCTTCGTGTGGCAAAATCTGCAAAATTGTTTCTCTCAAAATTGAAGGGAATAACTGATCCTGAAAAAAAGCGTAAAATAATTGGAAAAACGTTTATTGATGTTTTTGACAAAGAAGTTGAGAAAATTGGTAAAGTTGACTTTTTGGCTCAAGGGACGCTATACCCTGATATTATTGAAAGTCTTCCTATTGGTGGAAATCCAGCATCTTTGATCAAAAGCCATCATAATGTAGGTGGATTGCCTAAAAAGATGAAATTAAAGCTCCTAGAGCCTTTAAAGGAATTGTTCAAAGATGAAGTTCGAAAGGTTGGAGAGGAATTAGGATTATCAAAAGAGCTTGTTTGGAGGCAGCCTTTTCCCGGACCCGGTTTAGCGGTTCGTATCATGGGTGAGATCACCGTGAAAAAATTAGATATTTTAAGGGCGGCTGATGATATCTTGAATCAAGAGATGGTTGCCTCTGATTATTACTATAAAGTTTGGCAATCTTTTTGTGTATTTTTACCGGTTCAAACGGTGGGTGTAATGGGCGACGAACGAACCTACGATTATGTGATCGCGGTGAGAATTGTCGAAAGTAGCGATGCCATGACGGCTGATTGGGCTCAAGTCCCTTATGAGATTTTGAGAAAGGTCTCGAGTCGAATTATCAATGAGGTTAAAGGAATTAACCGTGTTGTTTACGATATTAGCTCGAAGCCACCGAGTACGATAGAGTGGGAGTAGATTTATTCGCCTGGATAATTCCAGAGCTTTCTTACTTTAATAATACTTGCGACTTCTGCAGGAACTGCATCCTCCCAGCTATCGTCACCTTCAGAAATTTTCTTTAAAATATCTCTGGAGAAAATGTTAAACAAGCTTTTGTCACAGTTGTGAATTGGTACAATGAAATGATTGTGTAGTAAGTATTCGTACAAATTCTGGAGATGTGTTTTAACGACGAGTGTTTCAGCTGTTATCAAATCTTCAGTTTCTGTTTTTTGTGATTCCATTTGGTGAATCATTTTATTTTGTTCAATTTCCTTATAATGAGTGACGCTATGCTTACTCATCGGGTAAATGTACATTTTAATATTCGATTTAAATAACCGTCCAAGCGCTTCGAGGATACCACCATCAAGATTGTCATAGTACTCTTCATCGAAAATTTCTATGAGATTATTGATTCCCAATACGATGCCAATTGGCTTTTGAGTGTAACGTCTAAAATATTCACTTAAATTGAAAAACTCGAAGTAGTTGGAAACAAGGACGTTATGCCCCAGGGATGTGATGACATCAATTCGGGCGAGGAAATCCTCATAATCAATAATGGAATTTTCACCTTTTAAATTTCTCATTGTCATTTCAAACAAAACTTCTGTATTGGCGTTTTCAACTCCTTCATCGCGGAGGAATTGAATTTGACACTGTTTTAACATGTCAATGTTTACATTTGTGACAGGCCGAAAGCTTCCGCGTTCTAAAATAATTGATTTCTTATATAAGGCGTTTGCTGGTTGTTGAATTTCACCATCTTGATTATAGAGCACCGCGTTTGTGAATCCTTGTTCAACTAATTTCAAACTCATAATCCTGTTGTCTACATTCGTAAATTTTTCACCAGAAAATTGAAGCATATCCACTTCAATTCGACTGGTTCCAAGATTATCACCTAATGATTTTATGAAAGCATCAGTATCATCGCTAAGGAAAAAGGCACCATAAATCAGGTTTACCCCAATTATACCTAAGGCTTCCTGTTGTAATTGATTTGTTTTATCCCACATCCTGATATGAATGTCGATATCATGGGGTTCAGAACCTGGTTCTACTTGAAACCTGACACCTAGCCATCCGTGGCATTGATTTGTTCCACTGTAGTTTCTTGCTGATACGGTGTCTGCAAAGGTGAAAAATGTAGAATCTTGACCTTTTGTTTCTGATAATCGCTCGATCAGTAACTCATATTCGTGTTTAAGCATTTTATGTAAACGCTCATGGGAAACATAACGTTGCGACTTGCCATAAATTTCGTCACTGAATTTCATATCATATGCTGACATACTTTTTGCAACCGTTCCCGCAGCGCCACCAACGGTGAAAAAATGCCTTGCAACCTCTTGACCTGCACCGATTTCTGCTAAAGTTCCATATTTGGCTGCATCCATGTTTATAAGGAGTGCTTTACGATTTGTTGTAAGTATTTCTTGTTCTTCCATGATTTTTAAAGATAATAATTAAATTATGTTGCAACAAATGTATTGTTGAGACGTTAACTTGATATAAATACCCAAATGTAGTAGCTACATTAATTTAAACTGAAGGAATTATGAAAAAAAGCAAAATTATTTACGGAATATTAGGATTCGTGTTAGCGTGTTGTTCACTACAAGCGGGCTCTGTTGGGAAAGACACTGCTAAATACTATAAATCTCTTCCAGATAAATTTTTGGATAAGAAAATTAGTTTAGATGTTTCTCATGTTATGCCAGGACCTAAATTAGCTCAAGTTGATGGAATTTCAATTTTGTTTGCACACACGATTGAAGATGGAGATATGACTGGTGGTTCAGGAGGAATGATGACGGTAATTCTTCCAAGTCATTCAGTTGAGTCATTATTGAAGAAGTATGGATTAGCCGTAGATCGTGATGGTCGAGGTAAAATCGATACACGTAATATGAGTGGAACATTTAGAACGATAACGGGTAAGAATTGGGAGCATTTATATCTCGATTATACGGGACAGGCTCATGGTATTATTGAGCAACATATTGCTGAACTACAACAAGCGCTTCATGATGGTGGCAGTGGTGGACATTCAGGCGGTGGTCCAGGACCTAGACCAGGACCTGGAAGAGGTGATCACCATCGAAAGAGGCGTTAATCTTTAATTAAGATTTTAAATTAATGGCGTAGAATTAAGTTTCTACGCCATTTCTATTTTTGAAATGAGTGAGTCGATAAGATCTTGAGCTTGTTGGGCATATCCTCCACCAAACAAATTATAGTGATTTAGCATGTGATAAAGGTTGTATAGGTTTTTCCGTTTTTTATATCCTGCATCCAGTGGGTATGCTTCATTGTAGGTGTCATAAAATGTATTTGAAAAACCACCAAACCATTCAGAAAAAGCGATATCGGTTTCCCTGTCTCCGTAATATGTCGCGGGATCGTAAATGATGGGAATATTCGAGCCAGTAATACATGAGTAGTTTCCACTCCAGAGATCTCCATGAAGGAGAGAGGGTATAGGTGTGTAGCTTTTGAAGAATAACTCTAGATTATCTAATAATTTCACTTGATGTTTAAATGAATGGTGATGGGTCTCTTTCGTTCTTTGAAACTGATAGGCAAGTCGTTGATTTCTGTAAAATTCAATCCAAGACTTTGTCGCAGTATTGAGTTGAGGAGTCTCTCCAATGGTATTATCTATTACCCACCCAAACTGATCGTTGGTCACTCGGTGCAATTTTGCTAATTGTGTTCCTAGTGTTGCGTGACATTTTTCACTTTTCTTATTGGTCATGTTTAGGAACTCTAAAACCAAATAACTTTGTTTTTCTGAAACGCCATGGCAAATAGGCGTTGGGACAAGAACAGATTTTGTTTTGGTAATCTCTATTAATGCTTTAGCCTCAGCTTCGAACATTTGTATGAGGTTCGCTCCATTTAGTTTAACAAAAAAAGTGAGATCTTCGCCTTGAAGGGCGACGGCATTATTGATGCAACCACCGCTGACATGAGTCGCTTTAATGAGTTTGAACGGACGACCCGTAGCTATTGAAATTTGCTTTGCTATATTATCCCACATGTAAAAAAATGTTGAAAAGGGAATGGCTCAAAGGCGGGATTAAAAACCTAGGTTAATTGCTTTTTTATGTAATTGAGTAACCCGACTGATCCATCTTCGATGAGATCAATAACATGTTCAAACCCTTGGTCACCACCGTAGTAAGGATCTGGGACTTCAGTGTCATTGTGTTGACTAGCAAATTGACAAAACGGGAGTATTTTGTCCTCTTGTTTTTTGCTGGTTGCAAGTTTTTTTACGTTTCTCAAATTTTCATCATCCATTGTTACGAGGAGATCAAATTCTTCGAGATCAGATGATTGTATTTTTTGAGAAAGGCTTGTAATATTATAACCTCGTTTGCTGACAAATGACCGCATTCTTGAATCAGCGGGTTGGCCAACATGAAAGCCTATTGTTCCAGATGAATGACATTCGATTCTATCGCTGAGGTTAGCTTCTTTTACTTTTTCGGCAACAATTGCTTCAGCTGTGGGCGAACGGCAGATGTTGCCCATGCACACAAACATGACTTTGAATTTTTCCATGATGATATTCTAGTGGTAAGTTAAAAGGGTCTAAGGGTTTTAAATATCAAATGTTATTGAGTTTCAAATGATGACCGATTCTTTATTTTGGAGTGTTGTTTGTCAAGGAGTAAGCGTATTTAACTCATTTATTGTTTTACCTTGCTCGTGATTGTTTTGGAGGTATAAATTAGCGATAAACATTGAATGAAAAATGAGTGAAGTTGATTCAGAGACATTGATTAAACCGGTAGATTTACGAGGAATTTTAAAGTATGTTCCTTTGTTTCGAGGCCATGTCTTTGTTTTATGCCTTGATGGTGCGATTGTTGATCATGATAACTTTTATAACATTCTTTTAGATATTGCAGTTTTGAAGAATCTGAATGTTAAAGTCATTCTTGTATTTGGAATAGCTAAGCAATTCGAAGAGATCCTTGAAAAGGTGGATTTTTCGACCAGCGTAAATATTCGAAAGAATGAACCCGTCTCGAAGGAAATGATCGAGGTCGCCATACAGGCTTGCGCTAAAGTTTCTCATTCAATCATGGAGGGGATGTCTCGTTGTTCTTTAAAGTGTGCACAGACAAATGTTGTTCGATCTAAACGGTTAGGCATCGTTGGCGGACTTGATCAGTGCGAATCAGGCAAATTTGATAAAGTCGACAATGATGCAATTCAACGTTTGTTTGATGACGATGTCATTCCCGTTTTTCAACCAATAGCTTATAGTAAAGATGGCAGTGCATTGTTGATTAATGCGAATGAATTAGCAGCAGAGTTGGCGGTTAGTGTAAGTGCTTCGAAGTTAATGTACGTTACTCGTTATCCGGGGTTGATTATTAAAGGGAATGTTGACCGCAATCTTTCACGGGATAAGTTGAAGCGTATTCTTGATATTGATTCGAATGATATTGATTCTGAATTGAGATTGAAGGCTCATTCAATTTTGAAGGCGCTTGATGGAGGCGTTCCTCGTGCACACGTGATTGATGGACGTATCTTAGGAGCTTTGTTAACTGAAGTCTTTGATAAAGTCGGAATAGGGACAATGGTTCACAGTAATGACTACCAGGAAATTCGGCCGGCATCTGTTGATGATATACATTCGATTTTTAATATTATAAATAATGCGTCGAAGTCTGAGGCTATTGTATTTAAAGATTTGAATGCGATTGAAGCGAATATTTCTCGATTTTATGTTTATGAAATCGATGGCAGTATTATTGCCTGTGTTTGTCTTTTGAATTATGAAAAAGAAAATATTTTTGAATTGAGTTCACTCATCGTTCAACCGTTTTATTCGGGGCGAGGTGTGGGAAAGAAAATGGTGGACTTCGCCGTGACTAAGGCTACCGATGAAAAAGTGAAATACATCTATGCGTTAACAACTCAAACGTATGAATTTTTTGAAAAAGTGTGCTTATTCCAAGAAGGGAGTTTAGCAGATTTACCTGAGGTAGTAAAAAAAGAGCAAGCAGCCTCAACTCGGAATTCACGAGTTGTTAAGCGGTTAATAGGAGCTGCTTAATGGATCATTACGAAGAAAAAGTTTCATCACTATTATTGAAATTAGGTCGATTGAGCACTCAACTCTCCGATTTAGAAGCGGATGTTGATTTTTTGAATGAACCAATGGATTTAATTCGAGAAGTCATGCACCTTGAAATGTGTGTTCTTTACAAAGTGACAAATGCTGTTGATGGCTTACTTCTTTTGGAAATATTAAATGTATATGATCCCAATAATCGGTGTGAGGGGATGGTCAAAGGACAAAAAATATGCCTGTCTCAAACGGATACTCCGAGAGAGTTTATCAACGAAGTGAAGGCGTTTCAGGCAAAAGGTGCCTCAACCGTATTCGTTCCAGGAAAGGGTTGTGATATCGCAGGTTTTATTCCTAACCCAGGAGAGCCACAAAAAGGTTTTCTGTTGGCATGCGATCAGCTGACAGACGTAAATGAAATGCTAGATTATGAAGTCGCAGCTTTTCAACTAATTTGCAATATGTTGAGCACCGCTTTAGTAAAAGAGCATTTTGAGTTTTTGGCTAATTATGATGAACTAACGGGATTATTAAATAAGCGAGCAATTAAGAGGGTTTTTAATGAAATGATCGAACGTCATCGCGGGCGAGAGGCCAAATTTTTCTCGATCCTTGTCATGATCGATATCGACCATTTTAAACAGGTCAACGACACGTATGGACATATTCAAGGCGACATTATTCTTGAGGAATTTGCCGGAATATTGAAAGAATCCGTACGGACTATGTTCGATAGTGTCGGGCGCTATGGTGGAGAGGAATTCCTGTTGATATTACCTTCTCTGGATAAAGATACCGTATTTGTTGTTATCGATCGAATCAGAAATCAGGTAGAGCATCATGCATTTACGAAGGTTAATAAAAAGGGGAGCGTCATTGAAAATGATGCTTTGCATATAACGGCATCCTTTGGTGTTTTATCTATAACTACATTTGGAGAAAATGACACCGTATCGAGTTTAATCAGCCGTGCTGATGAGGCGCTATATCAATCGAAGGAGAACGGTCGAAATAAAATAACCGTTTGTTGACGTATTTATGGGTGTTTTCTTTTTTATCTTAATCCCTATGTTTTTAGGCCTTTATGCTCAAATGAAAGTGAGTAGAACTTATCGGAAATATTCAAAAGTTCAGTCTCGTGGTGGAATTACTGGAAGAGAAGCGGCAAGTGCAGTTATGAGGTCTGCCGGAATAACTGATGTTGAAATAGTTGAGGTCTCTGGACATTTGACGGACCATTATGATCCGTCTGCTAAACGATTAGCGTTGAGTTCTGAAAATTCGAGAGGAACCAGTTTGGCAGCTTTAGGTGTCGCCGCACATGAAGCCGGTCATGCTATTCAACATAAAGATAAATACCCGGCGCTAGAGTTAAGAATGTTACTTGTCCCCATTACGACTTTTTCATCGAAGTTGCTACCATTTGTCATAATTGGAGGTTTCTTTTTTAAAATGTTTGGGCTTATTAAGCTTGGTGTGCTGGTGTATTTAGTCCTGACAGTATTTCAGTTAGTTACCTTGCCTGTAGAGTATGATGCTAGCGCGCGTGCAAAGAAAATTCTGTCAGATTTAGGTATTGTTGAGCAAGATGAACTGGTTGGAGTTAATCAAACATTGAACGCAGCCGCATTGACTTATGTTGCGGCATTTGTTGCGAGTTTGGGCAATTTGCTATACTTACTCAATATAGTAAGTGGGAAACGGTAATTAACTTATAACATCTTGTTGATAGCCCCAAAGGTTTGAATAAAGCCCTTTTTTTGCTATTAGAGATTGATGATTTCCCATTTCGGTAATGTCTCCGTTTTTTAAGACCACAATTTGATCCGCATCTTTAATCGTTGAGAGGCGATGAGCTATGATTAATACCGTTCGGTCATTTGTTAATGACTTTAACGCTGATTGGATCTTTTTTTCTGTTAAGGTATCAACGCTGGAGGTCGCCTCATCGAGAATCAGAATTGGCGGGTTTTTTAGGAAGACTCTTGCAATGGTAAGGCGTTGTTTTTCTCCCATACTTAGCCTTATTCCGCGTTCGCCAATTAACGTATCGAGGCCGTCTGGCAAATCTTTCACAAAATCCCAGATGTTAGCGAGTTTTAGAGCTTCAATTATAGCTTCATCTGTAGCATTTTCGTTAGCGACTAAAATATTATTTCTAATACTTGTATCGAATAAAAAGGGGTCTTGTGATACTATACCAATATTTGTTCTCAGCCCAGTGAGACTAAAGTCTTTAATGCTATTTCCGTTGATCGTTATGGCTCCTGAATCAACATCGTAGTATCTAAGTAGTAAGTTTGCGATGGTGCTTTTCCCCGCTCCAGTATGTCCGACTAAAGCGGTTACTTTTCCTGCGGTAAGAGTAAGGTTAAGTTTACTGATAGTGCCCTTTCTTTGATCATACCTAAAACTGACATTTTGATATTCGACTTGTGGTAATTTTGTTGGAAAGGAAACAGGTTTTTCGGGTGAGCTTATGTCGATGGGGTAGTCTATGATTTCGAACACTCTGTCTCCGGAAGCTCTCCCAACGCTGATTAAATTATTTAACGAGTTCATTACTTTGATAGGATCATAGACCATGTGTGAATACATCAGTAATGCGATGAGCTCTCCTTTCGTAAAGGTCTCAGTTGTCATCGAAAGGTAACTCCCTGTTCCAATTACTGCAACAAGTCCTAGACTTGCAATAAAGGATGTTGATGGCCCATGAATTGACCAACGGAACATGGCCTTTAGGCTCTTTTTTTTGAAATCATTGCATTGTTCAGCAAAGCGGCGCTTTTCTCTTTGGGTTAAATCGAAAGCATGAATCATTCGATTCCCTTGAATGTCTTCGACGAGAAGGCTGCTAAGTAGGCCTGAAGAATTTCTGACTTCACGCCAGTTCAACCGAGACATTTTGGCATGATGTAGTCCCATTAGAAAAAGAAGGGGGAGAGGCGATAATACAAATATCGCCATGAGTGGTTCTTTCATAAAAATAATAAGACTTCCACCGATGATGGTTAGCAGTGCGGTTATTCCTTGTTCTGTTCCATCAAGAATAACCCGTTCAACATTGGTCACATCTTCGATGACGCGTGAACTTATATCGCCGCTTTTCCTTTTATCATAGAACGAGACCGGGAGCATCAATAGTTTTTCATGAAGGGTTTTTCTTATATCAATCAGAACTTTTTGCTCCAATGTATTATTTATTCTGATTCGTAAGCAGTTGAACACTTCACGAAAGAAATACATGGCGGTAATAACAGATATTCCTACTAAAAGATCACTGGTTTTTTTTGTAATTATTATTTCATCAATGACGTATTGTACCGCTTGTGGAACGCCAAGACCTATGAGTGTAACGAGAACTGCTGAGAGTAATGTTGAGAAGAATAATAGCTTGTAGTTCAGTAGGTATTTACTGACTCGCCAGATTGGATTTTTAGAATTTTCTGTTTTCTGCATTAGATTGAATTTGCTATAAGGGCTAGATCGTTAATATGTTCTATATATTAACTTGTTCAATGTGAAATATCTAATCTTTAAAAATTGATGATAAACGAAGACGGACCAACTGGCGGAATCTTGTATGATCTCCCATCACCTTACGTTCCTCATAAAGCAGGACTGTTACATTTACCTAGATTTATTGCGAAAATCCGGAAGCATCTTGCCAATGAGTTGCCCAAAAGTTATCAGCGGAATTTCACCAGAGGATTTGATGGATTTCTATGCCTACACCTTGGTATTGAAGCCAAAGAGGTTATTGAGATTGTTAAAGAAAGCAAAGATGATGCAGAAGTAGATCAACGCCTTGAAGCCTTGTATCCCGAAGATCTAAAAATTAATGTTTGGAATCGAAAAGTTGGTCAGATGGGGATGAGTGAAATGGGACGAGCCAAGCTTGAAGAGGTTAAAGAAACGATGGGTCTCTCTGATCGGAGCGATTTGATTTCATTTGCGGATATGATAGAGGTCGATGAAGGTAGATTGTAATTGTACTAGGTTTCAAGTATGTCATCGATTGTAACATTAACCACTGATTTCGGAACAAAAGATGGTTATGTAGGGGCAATGAAAGGGAGGTTGCTTTCACTTTTTCCTTCAGTGAATATTGTTGATATTACGCATGAAATTGAACCACAGAATATACTTTCAGCGGCGTTGTGTTTGAAACGAAGTGTTCGAGAATTTTCTGATGGAACTATTCATCTTGCTGTGATTGATCCAGGTGTAGGAAGTAATCGGGAAGCCTTATTGATTAAGAAAGGGAATTCGTGGTTCGTCGGTCCGGATAATGGTGTATTTAGTTTTGTGGTTAATGAATATACTGCGGTCTATAAAATAAACAAAGAAACTAGGTTATGGAATTCACATCAGAGTTTTGATGGATTACATTTGTTTATACCTGTTGTGGGCGCATTGTTGACAGGAGTAGCGTTAGATGAATTTGCCGAGCTTACCACTGCCCCGATTAACCGGGTTGATTTCCCGGTTTCGACGGCAAATGAAGACCAAATTGTTGGAGAGATTATAAGTTTTGATCATTTTGGAAATGCGTTAACAAATATTAGTATCCGTTCTATTAATGACATGAAGGAGACGGCTTCGATACTTATTTCGTGTGAGAGTAAATCATATCAATTATGTTCCTGTTACAGCGATGGTGCACAATATGAAAGGTTTGCGATTGTAAATAGCGACGGATTTATTGAACTAAGCGTTTACTGTGGGTCGATCCGAGAGATAGATTGTTTAGAGAAAGCTCTTGAAGTTGAAGTACCCTTTATTTGAAATTTTGTGTTTTAGATTTAATACGGGAAATTACCACTTGAAAAATAGGTGTTTCGGGGTATATTACGACTTATAAGACAATCGTATTCATTTAGGATGAATACTTAATCCCAATTAGCCCAATATGAAAACTACCTTATTTAAAATTAATGGGTCTTTCGAAAATTTAGTGGGTAAACGGTAGTATTTCTTACAAAAAGTGTAAGAAATATAATAAAAGGGACTCATCGCCGCCCCAAACCTGCTAGGGGTAAATCCATAAGATAGAATCCTATTAAACGTCACTGTATTCGAAGTGATATTATCGAATTAAAACCGTTTATTGTAGATATTCATTGGCGACTTTGTTTAATAGTTTTGCACA
>CAWUTK010000251.1:0-5124 GCA_963924785.1 uncultured Opitutales bacterium | reverse complement strand
TCAAGCAGTACAATAAAGAATGTGGACCCTTCACCTGGACAAAGGGGCCAAAAAAATTAAAACAAATTATTAAATTAACAAAAGAATACCAAGCCGAACAATGATTGGAACTTATGAGACGATGCACTAGATTTAATATTGACCGATGATAAGGCTTTTAGGTCAGAACTAGAATTGTTTGTTGACGACCACTTTGGTTACCGTGATGACTTTGTTGGGTTGCATAATCACATGAATTATTGGGCAGGTATTGGGAATCGCGATGTGATTGTTGGTCGAAGGGGATGGTTCTATTTGAATATCGATTCCGATTCGTTAGAAGTCAGCGATAGGAACTTGATTAAGTGGAGCATGATCCATCGTTTGAAAGAATTGTGGTTGAAGGAGAGAGGTGTTGAATATTGGTTTTTGTTAGCACCCAATAAGCAAACCGTTTACCCGGAATATCTACCGTGGCGTTATCGCTTAAGTGATAACGTTTCTGTCTCTGAACGATTAACCAATTTTGTGCTTAATAACAAATTTTCAGGAGTTGTGCTAGCCGAAGAAATTTTAAATAAAGGAAAATCTAAATGGGAGCTTTATTCAAGATTGGGAACGCATTGGAATGCTTGTGGGGCAGGGATTGTGTCTAGGCAATTGATGGAGAAGATGGTCATTGAAAGGGATAGGGGATTGCTTGGGATTGTTGCTGATGACACTGTTTTATGGAAAGAAGGAGGAGATGTAGATTTGGTGACAATGATGAATTTGGAAAATGTTTTTAAGCAATTGGATCCAGTGTTGTCTTTTGACTTTGAATACAGGGAGGAATATTTGAATACATGGGAAGGTATTGATTTAACAAGGACCACTTGCGAAAAGGCTTTAACGGATAAGAATGTGATTCTTTTCGGGGATTCCTTTACCAATTTCATGAGGCCATTCGTTTGCCGTTCATTCAAGAGGACGCACGTCCTTTATAACGTATTCCCGGACTTTAATGATATGGCTTTTTATTATAAGGGTTTAGGTGAAAGCGCGAATGTTGTTGTTGAAGAGTGTGTTGAAAGGAGTTTTTCTCGTTTGTATAGTTTGCCGATTATTAAAGAGGCCGATGGTCGAGATCTTATGCAAAGGATATTGGACTCATGTGTTTCATTAGGGGAGATTACTCGCGAATCCATTTTCGATAATAATGATGCTCAATTAAGATTTGAAGTTAAGAATAATGGCTTTTATCAAAATCGAGTTCAGGATCCATTTTTTATATTACCCAAAAAGGGTAATTCAAAATCACTTTATTATTTATTGGAAATCGATGTTACAGTTGAAGAAGCGTGTGTGTTTGAATTGTTTTTTAAAAAGAACCAATATGATAACTATGCACCCGAAGATAAATTTAAATATGACCTAGCAGTGGGGCGAAATCAGTTTTACGAAATATTATCACATGAAGAGCTTCAGTCCCAGGTTAGAATTGACCCCGGAGAGCTGGGGCTGAATTTTAAGATTCATGGAATCTCTGTTTCTGGTGTAAATTTAAGATTAGACTAAAGGTCGGCATTGTTATAATCTAACAGTAAAGATGAAGTTTGGTATTAAAAAATCTCCTCATTCGACCTTAGGTACATTGTCGGCGTTTACTGGAAGGGTTAATGAGCCAATTGATAAAGCGGTTAATGATGTCGATATTGATATTATTATCGTTACATATAATTCAAGTGGCATCATAAATGACTGTCTGGCGAGTATTGCTAATGTTGATTATCCTTTGACCAAAATTCACGTATATGTAGTTGATAATGGTTCCGAAGATGATTCGATTTCGACAGTTGAGTCATTTAAGGCTGAATTTGAGTTGAAGAGTATATCTGCTGGTAAAAATATTGGATTTGGCCGCGGAAATAATTTAGGTGCTAAACAGGGATCTTCGCCTTATCTTTTATTCTTAAACCCGGATGCAAGATTGACCCGACATTCATTGAAGGCATTGGCCATTGATATCGGTCGATCTAGTGAAAGGACCGGAGCTTGGGAATGTCGTCAGTTTCCTTATGAGCATCCGAAACAGTATAATCCCGCTTCGATGGAAATTGAATGGGCATCTGGCGCTTGTCTTCTTGTGAAGCGAAATGTATTTCACCGAATTAGCGGCTTTGATCCTTTGATTTTTCTTTATGCTGAAGATGTTGATATTTCGTGGCGGGTTAGGAAAAAGGGTTATAGTATACGTTATGTCCCATCGGCACTTGTGGAGCACAACGCAAAGAGCGAAGAGATAAAGCTTCATGAGCATTATTATTCGATGGAGTATAATTTATATTTACGAATGAAGTACGGAGGCGTGGCGGATGTTTTTCAGTATTTCAGTTTGTTGAGTCGCATTTTAAAAAAGCCACCTGTTGAAGGATTAGGCCAACAAATGTATTCGGCGATGCTGCGAGTTTTTTTGAAAACGCCGTTGATCTTTTTGGGGAGATTCCTTGAGTCATCTGCTAAATCCGAATTTAAACCTCGCTTCATTGAATGGGCATATGCCTTGCATCGCCGTGGAACATGGGTTGAGACGAAACCTTTAGATGTCGTTCCAGGAAAGATTAGGTGCTTTGTTAAGGCAGGTGATGATTTAGATTTATTATATGAGACCTTGGGTAGTTTGAAAAATCAAACAATAGCGATTGATGAGGTGTGCCTATGCGGTCGATTTTTCGGAAAAACTGATCTCCCAGAGAATCAGGAGAATTATAAATTTATTGAAACGGAGAATGTTTTAGAAGGCATTGATTTATCGGATGATGAACACCTCTTTGTGTTAGAAGCAGGGGCGGTTTTATATGCAGATTGTCTTGAGCACCTATTGTATGAATATAAGAACGGAAGTATTGGAGTCATTGGCGGCGGTTTAGATGTTGGTATTAAAAAGCTTCCTGATGGTTTTTATGAGGAAGTGAGTCATCGGTTTATAGATGTGATGGATGATGTGCAGTTGAATGAAGCTCAACAGAAAAGAGAATTACCGACATTAGTGAATGTTAAAGAGTTTTGCTTGAGAAATCTTTCTTTAAAAACCGTGGTTAAAGATCAAATTAAAGATTTTAATCGCTTAGAGAAAACGTTATTTATCAACCATTTTGTGGAAAAAGTCTGATGTTTGGATCGATCGATATTAAGCAAGTTTTCAAGTCATTGTCTGTAGGGATAGTATTTGGCCTTTTTATTCAATTGTTAGGACTGGTGATTTGTTTTTGTTTAGATGTATCATTGGGTTCATTGAGCCACACTTTTTATTGGTTGGGTCTTTTGTTAGGTACATTCTTCGTGAACTCAAAATCGATCAATAGCCGATCTTCTGTAGTTTTATCAATCATAATTAATGTAAGCGTTACGCTACTGTTGGTTTTAATGGCAAAGCAATTTTATAGTCTTAATTATGATGGTATGGAAAGTCATCAGGAAACGATAGTTTGTTTGACGAGTGGGTGGAACCCGATCAAGGACAGTGGGTTTGCGGAAGCCGAAAAATTCAAGGAAACTTATCCCTTATTGGTTGATAGTAAATATGCGCCGGGTGGGACTTCATTGAGGGTTGGCTATTTACTGTCAGCGGTAATTGTTAAGGCGACCGGAAGTATGGAGTCGGGGAAGGCGATAAACTTGATCTACAGTTGGATGCTGTTTGTGATTTCTATGTGGGTGTTTTTAGATGTTTTTAAGAGAAAATTACCGTCTGTTTTTTTAAGCTTATTAGTTGTGCTGAATCCGATTTCAATTGTTCAATGGTTTAGTTATTATGCGGATGGGCAATTGGCCGTGGTGTTTTCGGCGTTGATTTTATTAATTGTTTCGAGCTGGAGAAGCGTTGATGTTTATAAAACAATATTATTTTGTATGTTGGCTCTTGTTTTGGCGGCTAGTAAATTGGTCGGTATTGGCTTGGTGGGTTTGATTGTGGGGGTTATTTTTTTGAGAATCCTATATTTGAATCGAAGAAATACAAAGCAGCTTTCTAAGATAGTTGCTGGATTTACTTTGTTTGTTGGGCTTGCGATTATGGTAGGTCATCTGTCGGGGTATTATGATTTGAAAAAAAATGATTTTCCGTTTCACCCTGCTCGGATTTCGGGTATATTAGATCCGGAAAAATTAGATTACTGGATTGGGGCGGAGATCCCAGGTTCTTCTAAGGCTTATCCCATGAAGGGGATGAATCGTTTCGAGCAATTCGTGGCTTCGAATTTTTCTAGTTCTAATATATCCAGAGAAAAATTATTGTGGAAATTACCGTTTACTGTCCAAGCAGAAGAATTGAATACTTTTAGAGGGATTCACACAGATCTTAGACTCGGTGCTTTTGGGCCGTTATATGGTGGCTTACTGTTATTAGCGCTATTTTGTTTTTTCGCATACTTGATTAATGTTAACCCGAGGCAATGGGATCGTAGCATGTTAGGGATTCTTCTTGTTTTATTGTTACCGTGTTTCTTTTTACCGACGTGGTGGGCTCGATGGATTCCGCAGATGTGGTTGCTCCCTCTCGTGTTATTAATTCTGGGTGCACATGCCTCAGCTCCGAATGTTGAAAATCGTAAAAATGCCCGAATGATTGATTTAAGTGCAAGTGGTTCGACGGTTCGTTTTATGTCAAAAGTGGGACTGGGCCTGATGTTTATTAATAGTTTTATTGTGCTTATTTGTAATCTTAGTGGACACTATAGAGAAAAAATACAAGTAGAGGGAGAATTGGATGAAGTTGAGAGTTGGAATTCTCCTGTTGTCATGTTTTCTCATGAGTTTCTTTCAAATAGACTGTGGTTGGCTGATAGAGGGATTGCTTTTGAAATTGTAAAGAAACCGTTTGAGGATGCTGATAAAATATTCACTCGAAGCGGTACACGGTTGAAGAAAATTGATAAAGACTTGATGGATTATGGCAGCGATAAATAAAAGTCATTTTAAAAGCTATCGGGTTGTTAGTTGCTTGATTCTAAGTTTGTTCATTTCGAGTTATAGCTTTTTTTATTTTAAAGAAGTTTATCCTTCACTAGATGTTGAAATAGAATTCATTGCTACAGATGCAGGTGTCTTTCAAATATACTATGGGGAAAAAGGCTTTTCCGAAAAGCAGAGTATTCGTCAGCATTA
>CAWUTK010000250.1:0-4908 GCA_963924785.1 uncultured Opitutales bacterium | reverse complement strand
CGCTCAAAAAAAAGCCCTCGCCTCATTGACACCTAAAGAGAAAACAGCATTAACGAGCATGTCCAGTGCAGAACTTAACGCATTCACAACAATGAATGCGAGTGAAGTTGAATCATTAGCCAATTTATCTGCAGCAGAAGTTGAAGTTATTAGGAACTTAAGTTCAGATGAAATCTCAGGAATTAAAAAAATAACAACAGAGCATTTAGTTACAGCAAAAAATGCGGTAGCGAATATCACAACCCAAAGCTTATTAAAAGCTGAAAATTCAAAGGGAAAGATAACGCTCTCTGCTGATTCTAAAACAGCCGTTATCAATAGAGACCCTCTAGCAATTGATGCCCAAACTATTGCAGCTGTAAAATCTGAAAAGATTAGTTCTCTATTGAAAAACAGCACTCCAGAAGAAATTAAAGAATTAGTCAGCCTTGTGAGCTCTGGACTAGGGAGCAATCTTGATATCATTCAGAGTGCCGATCTCACTAAGCCTGAAACTTTATCTGCTGCCCAAAGGCAAGTGCTTTCAATTTTAACTCCAAAAGAAAAAGAGTTACTAGCAAATCTTCCACAAGGAGATATTTCATCTATTGCAACATTAAGCCTTAATGAAATAAAAGCCGTTTCAAATCTTACATCTGAGCACGTGAAAACAATTACATCATTTAATAATAGTGAGATTTCAAGGATTCAAAGTATGCCAACTATTTCAATTCCGAACATCAGTATAGGCATTGCGCTATCTCCATCATCATCATTTGGATCAACGTCCAGCACCCCAATCTTACTTCAACGTGACCCTTTTCCGGTCAATCAAACGACTCAAATTATTGCACAATCGGGAAAGATAAATTCTCTTATCCAAGGAAAAAGTCCTGCTGAAATAACCCAGATCATAGAAACGATTAAAAGCGGCGACGTGTCCTCACTTTCGCCAGCAATATCTCAAGTAGTCGGTGATTTAAATGCTCAAGAAATCAATGCACTCACAACAGTCGAAACGGCTGATATCAACGTGTTTGTTAGTTTGAATTTCGAAGAGTTATCTGCGGTTAATGATATTTCTCAAGGAACAGCAACCTTTACAACAGTAACTTCTTCCGGAAAAGTTGTTCCCGTCATATTAAGGGAACCGCTAACCGTTGATGCAAAAATGGTCACTGCGGTTAAGTCTGAGAACATAGGAAATCTTATTGAAAGCAAGAGTCCTGCCGAAGTTGAACTCATTGTAAATATTGTAAAAATAACAGGGTTAGATAATTTGGAGAAACTACAAGGACTTGATCCGAGCAACTTGACAACTGATCAACAAGCCATTCTCGCAACATTATCTCCTGAGCAAAAGACGGCTATACAGTCATTGTCTTCTGACCAAATCACATCTATTTCTTCCTTGAACTCAAATGAAGTTAATGCGTTGTCGAATTTAGACTCTGGAGAAATTACAGCTATCGCCACATTAAGTTCAGATGAAAAATCAAGTATTGAATCTCTTCCATCTGTTTCGATTACGGAATCCGGCACACCCGTTGCCGGTAGCAACGCAGAAACATTTACTATTTCTCGCCCTCCCCTTGTCGTAGATGAAAACCTGCTTGCGGCGTCACAGTCGTCTACGATTAGTAATATTATTAGTAGTAGCACGCCGGAGCAAATTGCATCTGTTGCATCAATTATTAATACTTTAAATGAAACCTCTAATGGAACCAATGATGCAAATGTTCCGAATGCAACCACTGCGCTACAAACATTGCAAGGGGCAGATTTAAGCGATCCTCAAAGCTTAACACCCGCTCAACAAAATGTGGTAAATCAGTTGTCGCCCGATCAAATCCAAGTCATAATGAATATTTCGATTGATGTTATCGTCGACTTACCGCCAAATGAACTAAATGCACTCTCAACATTGGATACCCCAGGCAAAGTGACTGCTATTAGTAGTTTAGATAGTGGAGATTTATCAGATATTCATACGAGCACAGAAACTTTAGCTGATACTCAAAAGCAAGAAGCTATTGCAAATAGTAGCACAGCTGGAACTAGGCCAACGGCTCTAGAAATACCCATCAGTCAAGGACAAGCCGTTACCGCTTCGACATCAACAACCACAGGGGATACAAATCTAACAGCGAGCACCGATGCTTCGTTGCCTACCGCAATGGTCTCCTCGCTTTCACCAACAATTAGAGCGAACTTAGATACGACTCAGCAAAACGCGGCTATTGTACCTGAACCAACTAGCTTAGTTAATGCTGATGGAAATAGTGTCCAGTTAGCCGATGTAAACCAAGCTGCAGCCGAGTTGCTTTCAGCCGTTACCGGAGGATCAATGGAAGGTGCTATCGAAACAGCAAATGAAATTGGAATCAATGTCACTTCAATTATTCAATCAACCGCAAGTGGAATAACACAAGGAGCTGTTTCTGAAGCCCAAAAATTCCCAAATGCACCGCTTCCAAATGCATCGCTTCCTAGCGTAGGAACGACATCAACAACAATATTAGATATACCTTTTATTATTGCGTTGAGCGCCCAAGAATCAACTGCAGCGGCAATTACAACGACGGCTACAATAGGCGGTGACATCACTGCAGCGACAAGTGCTGCAGCTAGCGGGGCAACTGAAGGGGCAACTGCAGAATCATCAGCAAATGGTGAAAATACAACTGTTGCTATTAGAGCGGCATCATCTGGGGTTATCAGTGGTGCAACCGAAGCCGCTTCTAGTCCGAATGTAAACGTTGATAGCTCAACTTTAGTAAGTGTCGCTGAAACGAGTGCAAAAGAAGGTGCAGCAGAAGCTATCAGCACTATTGTAACAACAGAGTCTCTCGATAATGTATCTTCATTAACTGAAGCATTATCCGCGGGTAAAACAGCTGGAACAGAAGCCGCTGGACAAGTCGGGGTTGATGTCAATGCACCAATGACAACATCGACGATTGCTACACCCACAACGACAGAAGATACAGAAATCTTTCCCGCATCACCATTCGAAGCCTTAAATGCGAAACTTAAAGCAGCAAATATAGTTGAGCAAATAATTACTAATTGGATGACTACGACCGAGACCGTCATTACACCGTCAATAATAGAGCCGGCACCAATCATTGATGAAAGTGGTCCTGGAACTGCCCCTGTAGTTAGCCCGGTTTATTAGTCACTCCCTAACCTCGTTTGCCATTATTCGCATAACAAAGAAGAATTGATAAGCTTAAGCTGGTCTAAAAAGACTTCCTATTAGCATTTGAATACTGTGATAGCAAATTAGTGGTAAACTAATTAATGCTATTTCAGGATTAGCATGAAAGACTATCGTTAAAATGGGAATGCCGAGAGCTAGGGTTTTGTGTGAAGCAGTAATACTTATGGCTATTGTTTCTGCTTTTGAAAATCGGAAACAACTTAATTGACTGATTACTCGAATTAGAAAGAAGGTCAATGTGTACAGAATAAGGGTTATTGTGATAATCTTTATCAGATTTATTAACGACAAATGTAAGTCATTGGAGAATGTCTCTGAAAAAATGAAAAACAGAATAACAAGTAATAGTAATTGGCTGACAGTTTTAAGTAACTGATTTCCAGGTAGATTTCCTTCTTTCATAAACTTAGACAATTGTCCTAGCGTAAATGGCAACAACACAATTAATGACAATTTAATTATTAAATCACCGGCAGAAATAGAGACGGTCTCATTTAATTGTGATACTAGCCATAACGGTGTAATGATCACGCCTAACAAATTACCGATAACGGCATTACAAAGACTTGTGGCTTCACAACCGTTTGATATGCGGGTGAGAATAACGCAGCCCGTGATTGTTGTTGGCAAAAAGCCGAGGAACAAGAATCCTGTGCATATTGACTGCGGCAGATGTATTTCATGCAATACTGGATCTAATAAAGAGAGGTATCCCAATGGTATGAACAACAAACTTACTAATTGAATGAAAACGTGAATTTTTAAATTCCTCAATGTCGTTAAAATTTTCTCCAAAGGCAAACTTCGCCCACTGATAAAAAAGATAAAGAATACACAGATATTTTTTATCCCAGAAGTAAAAGGCATTTCATAATCAAAATAGGCGGCACTGAACCAGCTACAGATGAGACTAAGGAGAAAACCCCCTATAAATGAAAATTGAGAATTCATATAAATTAAAACACTGAACTCATTTATTGAAAAATGCGAATAATTCTTTATAAAGAGAATCTATGAAAGATAAAGGTTACTACGTTGGTTGTGTTACAGAGATAAAATTAAACCCAGAGGTTTATAATGCTGAGGATTTACAAGCATATCTAATTTCAGAATATCCAGGATTAAGAGTAAAGGTGTCAAATGACCCTGAAGTTGAAAAGTTCATGGTATTAAGAGCACATGTGCCAGATCAACATGATCTAATTGAAGGATATATTGACCCTGAAACTAACAAAAAAATCCCAACGAGCTCCGAACCCCTTAGCCGTGAGATGTGGTACAAAATAACCGCTTTGATTGACATCGCATCAAAATCTGAGTCATAACGAACACCCTCCATCGATCAAATCGTGGGTCTATTTGATCTTATTTTTTATTATAAAAAGAAGTAATTGGAGTTAAGATCTAAAATGCTCCGTTCTTGATTCAAGCCTGTCAGCAATTTCAGAACGGCCAGTAGCCCGCAGTCGATCATTATATGTATCAATATCATCTTCTCTTGTCACATGGTAAGGCCCCCCTTCTTTCATCACTTGGTCAAGAGGATCTTCTTTAACATGAGCATTATCCGACAAAAGTAATTTCTCTTCGAACAAGAAATCGACTTTGATTTTGTAAATAATCAAAAAGCTGAAGTGTGAACCGGTTTAATGATCTCAGAAACGGGATAATCCTTATTTTATACTTAAAAAAGTGAAAGAGCGACC
>CAWUTK010000249.1:0-18265 GCA_963924785.1 uncultured Opitutales bacterium | reverse complement strand
TCACTTTTTTAAGTATAAAATAAGGATTATCCCGTTTCTGAGATCATTAAACCGGTTCACACTTCAGCTTTTTGATTATTTACAAAATCAAAGTCGATTTCTTGTTCGAAGAGAAATTACTTTTGTCGGATGAATCTAACTTATCTCTACTGTAACATGAATACTCGAAACCTTTTTATATTTATCCTAATTTTCGGATCTGCCTTACTCGTTCAAGCGGAGAAGACGAAAATTATTCTTTTTGCCGAATAATCAAACTGTCGCGGAAAAGGTAATTTTTCAAAACTAACCGAAGCAGACAAGACACTCCTTGCATCCGCTCAAAAACAAATAACACTGGCCCTTTTCGAAAATCGTGAAAAACCCATCGAACCTCTTCACCCATTTAAAGCCTCGCCTAATGATACCAAGAAATATGGGCAAGAATGGTTCTTCGGTCCAGAGATGTTCATGGGAATGAACATTCATAAAAAATGGCCAAATAAGAAATCCCTATTCATTAAACACGCAGTCGGAAGAACCTCTCTTCACGCTGGATGGAATGTTAATGGGAAGGAAGGAATTGCAGCAAAAGGAACCACTGATCAAAAACGCCCAAGGCTTTACTACACTTGGATTGATTAAACGACCTCTATTTCTCGTCTAAGTCTGAAGCTCCTTCAAATGCAGCCACTTCTAAAAAGGAACAGAGTCGATCAATCCATAACGTCTGCTGAGGATTACTTATAATAAACTCAACCCCCACTAAACCCCGACGAACCCATCTCACATTAGCTTTAAGCCTTAAATAAATTGTTCTGCTAGAATAAGTGTAAAGTCTAAGCTCTAAGGTATTGCCTTCATTAAGAGCCATTCCCTCTGGCAATTTAAAGCTAATACCCGTCCGACTTAGGTCAGTAGAATTGGTCAATATAGGGTCATCATTATTTGGCTGTAGAATAAACACAGAAAACAAGTGCCCAACTACAATACGATTTTTATTTCTTCTCTCACTCATAATTAATATTCAATATTCCCATAACTTAATCCATTTTAGAAGCACGTCAATTAGTTGGAGGTTTTAACTTAATTCAATCAACTCGGCGATTTTCCGAGTCAACCCGACTTCTTAACAAACTTTGTTAAGATAACGATATGCTGGCCACTGACACGGCCTTCAATATGCGCTGCATTACTTTCAACTAAACGAATATCCTTTACCACCGTGCCACGCTTAGCTGTGAAGCCTCCCCCTTTCACCGGCAAGTCTTTAATCAAAGTGACCGTATCCCCTGCCTGAAGCACCGTTCCATTGTTATCAATATGTTTGACGGTATCTTCATCACTTTCCATCGCGTGAGCCCACTCCATCGTTTTGTCGTCAAGGTCAAGCATATCCAATAAATTCTGAGGCCAACCTTCTGCCTTTAACTGATCAAGCATCCGCCAAGCCATAACTTGAACCGCAGGCACATCACTCCACATACTCTCATTCAAGCAACGCCAATGATTAGCGTCTACCTTGTCCGCATCTTCAACTTGCTCGCGACAAGTTTCACATATCAAAACGCTCTCTGCTTCGCTACCATCAGAAGTAGGTGGCACTTCATATACGGCAAGGTTTTCTCCAGAACTACAAAGTTCACACTTAGATTCACTTCGTTCCTGTAACGCTTGTTCAATACTCATGCACTACTTTTTGAAAAAGATCAAACAATGGCAAGCATTTGTTAGCCAGCCGGCCAACCCACATTAATCATTAACAACTAATAATTAACCATTATATCAATGGTCGTCTTTTTTCTTCTTTTGTTTCTTTTTCTTACCCTTATTCTTCGCAGGCGGGTTATAAACATCAAGCGTATCGCCCATCTCTTTTTGCAAATCACCAAAGTCCAGTTTCAATTCAGCTAGCTTTGCGGCATACTCTGGATTCTCTGCGAGATCATTCATTTCTTCTGGATCTTTTGCAGTATTAAATAAACGAACCTTCTTTGAAGCATAAGGGTACATGATCATTTTGTAATCTCCTTTATCAATCATACGTTGAAAATTAATATACTTCCCATAAATACGATCATACTGAACTTTCTTTTCACCTTTGATCAAAGGCATCACGCTTTTAAATTCCACATGCTTAGGTTTCTCAATAGAAGCGAGGTCAAGTGATGTTGCCATTGCATCCTGTAAATAGATCGGCATATCAAATTCACTGCCTGCTTTGATTCCTGGACCGGATATAAAGAACGGAACACGCATACTGTGATCATACATATTTTGCTTCCCAACTAGACCATGATGCCCGACAGAAAGTCCATGATCTGCCGTGAAGATAATATAGGTATTATTTGCCTTTCCACTTGCCTCAAGTGCTTCAAATATTTTCCCAATCTGAGCATCCATGTGAGTCGCAATTGCGAAATACTCCTGGCGGTGAATTTTCACCGCATACTCAGTTCTAGGCGATGGCATTAATCTCTCATCGCGCAAACCCGTTGGGTTGCATCCAATTTCTTCATCATAAGGATAATTCGGGAGATAATTCTTGGGCAGTTCGATTGAATCCAAAGGATACATATCAATATATTCCTTTGGTGCCTGACGAGGATCATGCGTTGCATTAAACGCAATGTACATAAAGAAAGGCTTTTCATCTGCCGTTGCTTGGGTAATAAAATCTAACGCATGATTTTTAACCACCTCAGACCAATGCGTTCCACCTTCCCAAAAACCACCGTGTTTCGTATCCCAAGGTTTCCATCCTGTTGCGTAATCCTCTGGACTTAAAGGGCGATTATAACCCTCCTTTGTTTGTCTTGGCATTCCAGCCCTTGGATCTTTCACCACATCAAACCGAGGTTCTCCTGGAACATGCCACTTACCCGTCATGTATGTTTTATAGCCAGCATCTTTCATTAACTCCGACAAATGGGGATATTTCTTAATCGCCTTTTGGGCACGATTAACAAATGCACCAGAGTTTAGCATAGCACGACTCGCGGCACAAACAGCGCCACCCCATGCCCCCATATTATAAGAGTGAGAAAACGAAGCACCGCTTGCCATTAGCTTATCAAGATTGGGTGTTTTACAATTGTACATGCCCATAGCGCCAATCGTATCAAGACTCATGTCGTCAGCAAAAATGAACAAAATGTTCGGTTTCTTAGTTTCAGCGACTAGTGAAACGGCTATCGAAATAGCGAGCGTGAAAAATTTAATCATTTTCATAATATATTCCTATTTCTTATTTGTTTTCTTTTTATTCTTCTTCCATAAATCGACTTCGACATCATTAGCACTACCAGTGCCTTCTCGAGTTCGTCCATTAGCAACATAAAGCTTAAGGGTTTTAAGCATCATCTCTGCCACTTCAGGCTTTTCATTAATAAGATTATTTTGCTCTGAAACATCAATGCTCATATCATACAATTGCATTTCCGGTAAACTCTCTTTACGAGCTTCTGAGTCTTTCGGAGAACTCCATCCACCAGAACCTGGACATAATAAAAGTTTATACTGGTTATTCCTGAGAGCGAATAGACCCGAAATAGAATGGTGAATAACACCTTTGCGGTTCACATCCAATTTGCCTCCACTTATGGCTGGAAGAAAAGAGAAACTATCTTCTGCTTGATGTTCAGGAAGAGCGACACCTTGCATCTCAGAAAAAGTTGCAAACACATCGACCAAACTAATTAGTTCATCTGAACGAGTTCCTGCCTGAATCGGCCCATTTGGCCAACGCATAACAAAAGGAACACGATGTCCCCCATCCCAAAGATCTGCTTTCGAGCCACGAAGGTTTGCACTTGGGTAATGGCCACCCTCAATTAACTTATCTATCTTGGCAGCCTTTGAACAACCATTGTCACTAGAGAAAATCACGAGTGTATCACCATCAAGATCATTTGCTTTCAGCGTATTTATAACAGCACCAACTACCGCATCACTCTGCATCACGAAATCTCCATAAGGTCCCAATGGGCTTTTACCTTGCCACTCAGCAGAGGGAACAATCGGTGTATGAGGAGAACCTAGCGGCAAATATAAGAAAAACGGTTTCTCTCTTTTTGAGTTCCCATAATCATTTATATACCCAATTGCTTTATCTTGCATCCTCGGCAACATTTCAATCACATCAATCTCTGCGATGATTTCATCTTTTTCAATTAAGGTACTCATCCAACGGGCATGGTGAAAACCAAAATAATAATCAAAGCCACGAGTTTGTGGTCCATCTATAATTTTTGTTCCGACAGGAAAGCCCGCGCTTAACTTAACTTTTTTAGGAACGAAATCATCTGCTACATCAAATTTAAAACCTAAATGCCATTTACCGATGCAAGCCGTTTGATAACCCTGCTGTTGGAGTAGATTCCCCAGAGTCATACGATCAGAGGCAATGAGTGGCTCCTCCGCATTACTCAACACAAACTTCTGGAGTTTCGAACGCCAATTATATCGCCCCGTGAGCAAACCGTAACGTGACGGCGTGCATACCGATGACGTCGTGTGCGCATCCGTAAAGATTAAACCCTCAGCGGCTAATAGATCGACTCCCGGCGTTGGAATTTTACCTCTATTAGGATTCAAACATTGAATATCTCCATAACCTAGATCATCTGCAAAAATGAAAACAATATTCGATTTTTGGACTTCCCCGAAAACTGAGCTAAATGATAAAGCTGCCAGTAATAATAAATTAAACAATCTCATATCCTATTTTTTCTTTTTCTTCTTTTTGTTACTCTTTGGCTTAATCTCGTCTCTTTTGACTAAACCGTCATCGGGTTGATTCCATAAACGATAGGGGTCATCCAAACGACGCATTTCAGCAAGAAGAAGTGATTCCATTTCTTTTAATTTTTCTGTATACGCAGTATCGGTCGCTAAATTCTTTTGGTTAGGCTTAGGAGTATTCCCAGTCAACCCTATCAAATCATCGCTATGGTGAATATCTAACAACTCATCAGGATTTTCAGCTAAATTAAACAACTGTGTTTCTTGGACGTCACCATACATGGTATCATATTTAATCAATTTCCAGTCACCCTGCTTAACACTACGCATTCCTGGTTTTGTGCCACCGGCATAAACACCGTATAGGGTATCACGAACAACATCGACCTCTCCCTCTAATACAGGTTTAAAACTAAGACCTTCATTACTTTCAGGAGCAGGCACACCAGTGACATCACAAAGTGTACTTAGGATATCTAACAAATAGATATTTCCCAAAGCGCGCGAACCTGCCTTTATTCCTGGGCCTTTCACAATAAACGGCACTCTCCAAGTGTGTTCATACAAATTCTGCTTGCCTTGTAGGCCATGTCGACCGATAGCAATGCCGTGATCCGATGTATAAAATATATAGGTGTTATCCAATTCGCCCATAGCTTCTAATTTGTCTAAAACACGCCCAATTTGAATATCAATATTTTCACTACAAGCATACTCACGTCCCAATTCATTACGAATCGTGGCTTCATCTCGATTCTCCCAAACACCAGGAACTTTGACTTCATCTCTCAGGTCCGGATGACCATGATGAAAAGGATGAGCTGGCAAGTAATTAACTTGTAAGCTGGGTGCAGGAATTTCAGGACTTAACTGCGGAAGGCTATTTTTATCCCTGTGATTAGTTGCTCCATATTTACGAAGCAGTTCAGGTTTTCCATCGCGCACATCATGAGGATGAGAGAAGCCAAAATAAATCAAAAAAGGGTCTTCATCTTTTTCACTCTCACGCTGATTTAAGTAATTCAACACTTGTTCACTATGCCAATGACTACCTGTTTCATCCGTGCCTCCACGCTTAGTCGAATCATGAACAACTGTAAATTTTCGATTAGCAGCAGCATAACTATTCCCCTT
The DNA here is from genome assembly GCA_963924785.1 of uncultured Opitutales bacterium. GTDB lineage: Bacteria > Verrucomicrobiota > Verrucomicrobiia > Opitutales > CAJWYM01 > CAWUTK01. The sequence goes on along the minus strand of CAWUTK010000249.1, from coordinate 12,409 downwards.
CTTGCAGGTTCGCATAGTATCATAACCAGCCTTGTTAAAAACAGAAGCCATAGTAAACTCTGGTAAATCCGTCGGACACATTTTTTCTTTTTCTTCAGCAGTCGCATTCTTTGGTAATTTTCGAACAGTTCCACCGGGCAAATGCCAAACGGTTCTCCCAGACATAATCATATGCCGCGACGGATTACAAACGGCACCAGAGTAAGATCCCATGTGATGTGCTCCATCAAAAACCATTCCTTCTTCTGCCAATTTATCTAGCACGGGTGTATCTAAAGGAGAATTTTTATCATAAATTTTCAAATCATAAGGCGACTGGTCATCCGCTAAAATGAAAAGGATATTTGGCCGCTTTTCATTCCCCTGTAAAGCAGTTAAGCCAAAAGCAACAAATAATAGTAACGTGGAGTTTTTCATACTTAATCCTCTTTTATTCTTAGTGTTTTGATTTCTTCTTTTTCTTAGGCGATTTAGGTGCTAAACGTTCTTTATCCACCCATGACATATTGCGATCAAACAACACACCGAAACGCTCATAATCATTATAGTTTATGGCTTCTGTTTTCCATGAATTAAGCGCTTCGTCATAGCGCCCTCTCATGTCATCTAACAATTCATTGTACTCTGGGTTTACAGCAAGGTTACTTAACTCCAAGCCATCATTCTCGACATCGAACAATTCTTCCGTCGCAGTCATTCCCTGCTCTCCTTCATAACCCCAATAGATATATTTAGCTTTTTTTGTTACGACACCTAGATAATGCGTTGCCGGTGCTCCCCAAACATTTATCAATGAAAGTTGCTCATGAAACACTTGCTGAGGTTCATCTAGTATTGGCATCAAACTTTTCCCGTCCATATTTCCAGGCACCGGCAAACCGGCTAAATCCAGTATGGTTGCCGCAAAATCGATATTACCCGTTAACGCGGGACTCCTCTGTTTTTTCCCACTAATGCTGTGACGTGGATCATAAACGATCAGAGGGCATCTCGTAGATTCTTCATAGGGCAACACCTTTGAGCCGTATCCATGAGAACCGCAAAAAAATCCATTATCACTTGTAAAAATAATAATCGTATTGTCTTCAACCCCTTGAGCTTTGAGTTCCTCTCTTATCATTCCGAGTGCAACATCAACACCATATATTTGTTGATAATAGGTGGCCATAACCTCATCATATTTATCTGAATAATTCCAAGAATGAAAACGTTCATATTGCCGATCCGCTTTACTTTGTTTTGAAAAGTGTTCCCCGTGCTCTCGGCCATAATTCTTAGGTTTTGTAAAGGTAGCGTTTTTATAAACATAATCAAACTGTGGATCTGGAGTCGCAGGCTTATGAGGAGCTTTAAAGCTGATTGACAAGCAAAATGGTTTCTTTTTCGCTACGGCCTCTTTAATAAAATCTTTACTAAATGCAGCATAAGATAGCGTAGAGTGTGGATACTCCTTTGCATATTTTTTCATAGGAGCATTCCTAGCAGTCGCATAGCTAGATTGCCCTTTCCCTCCACCATAAACATCAAAATACGCTTCTGGTTTATCAATACCATCAATACCAAATTTACCAGCGAAACCAGTAAAGTATCCACCCTTCCTCAACAGAACAGGATAGGTTTGATTAAATTTTTCAACTGTTAAACCCCCATGAGAAAAGTTACATCCTGCTTTATATTCATACATCCCTGTCATGATGGAGGCTCGGCTTGCCATACAAATAGCAGTAGTATTGTAATGGTTATCGAAAATCAGCCCATCACTTGCCAATAAATCCATTTGCGGGGTTTTCACATCTGAATTCCCGTAACAGCCCATTGAGTAAGTACTCTGGTCATCTGTTAGCAAAAAAATTATATTAGGACGTTTGTCATTTGCAGACAAACAAGGCTGTAACACCAAGAGTAGAAGTAATAATTGAAAGAGATGCTTTCTTATTTTAATCATAATGAAATCATACTAATTTTATCTTTTAAATGAATGCTAAATACGATCAACCTGTTGCGCATTTTCGATTATTCCCATTTTTATGAACGTTAAAATGGAACCAACGAATACTCTCACATCATTTTTTCTTTTTCTTCGGCTTTTTATTTTTAGCAGCCTTTTTCTCCATTTCATAATCTGGATAATCCGGAGCCCAAATAGCTAATGGATAACCAAGCCCTTCACGAGTTTGCCACCCCTCTTTTTTTCCGTCATAAACATCAGTATTCAACGCATAAGCGTAAAAGGCCCCCCATTGCTTTCCTTTAGCATCCACAAACTTACCATCCATTTTAGTTAAACCTTTCTTAAGTTTAACCTTAAACGTAACTTCTGTTGCTCCATCAACTATAGCTTGTTCATAAAAATTCCCTCCAATGTCTAACCTCGCCGTTTTGCAATCATAAGCGGGTCTCGGGGAAATATATTTATCATTGATTGCTTTATCAGCTTCAGCTGGCCAACGACGTATTGAGACTTCATAGTTTCCATCTTTTTCAACTTCAACGCTCCAATAAGAAGGTTTATCAGCGCCTACAGAAACCAATGACTGAGACCAACCTGTCTTACCCATTAAATCTTGGCCTGTCAAAATTGTTGGATTCTGATGCGCTGAGCCAATCATCATATAACTCGTGAGGTCATGTTCTTCAGAAACACTTGTCCAAAAGTCATCGTAAGACGCCGTTAATTGCTCAACAATCTCTGGGAACTTAACCGCAACATTCTCTTTCTGAGCAGGGTCTTTCTTGATATCATACAATTCTTTACCATTCACTAAACGCCACTGGTCATTCATAACTGAACATTTCCTCCACTTAATGGGATCAGGGACACGTTGAGACTCTACAACTAATGTTCTATTACGAAACGAATCCTTATCGCCATAAAGTAACGGTTTTACATTCGAGCCATCAAATTCAATTGAAGGCGCTTTTAAATCAAGGAGGTCGATGAATGTTGGAAGGATATCAACGTGGGCAAGAAGCTGATCAACGTCTTTTCCGCCTTCAATTTTTCCTTTTGGCCACTGAACTAAAAATGGCACCTGATGACCGCCTTCATACGCTGAACCCTTTCCGCCTTTTTGTGCCCCTTGATAAACCTTATTGCCACCAGCCGTTCCATTATCAGTGGTAAAAATCAAAATCGTATTTTCAGTTAACCCCTCTTCATCTAAAAACTTCTGTAACTTAACAAAATTATCATCAATATTAGTGATCATTCCTAGGAAGTTTTTTGTTCCGTTATCATAATCCGTATCCGCGTACATATCCACATACTTCTTCGGTGCCCGTTTTGGTCCATGCGGTGCATTTAAAGTAATATATGAAAAGAAGGGCTTACCCGCGGCTTTGCTCTCTCGCATAAACTTGATTGATTGATCAAACCAAATATCCGTGCAAAAGCCATCAAACTTCACCCATTTACCATTTACCCAATAAGTGTCATTAAAATAATCATTTCCCCAATAGTCAGGTGTCTGAGTAATCCCTCCTCCTCCGTGCATGGCTACATATTGAAAGCCTCTATCTTCTGGACGATAAGGATAAGCATCGCCCAAGTGCCATTTACCGAATATACCAGTAGCATAGCCATTATCAGTAAACACGTCTGCCATGGTCACTTCGCGAGTTCTCAGCATACTACGTCCTAAAATCGTGTGCCAAACGCCACAACGATCAGAGTAACGCCCCGTCATCAACGCAGCTCTCGTTGGTGCACAAGTCGGGTCGACATGGTAGTTCGTAAATCTAACCGCGTTTTCATAGAACTTGTCAATTCCAGGTGTTTTGATGACTGGGTTACCGTGACAGCCTAAATCATAATAACCTTGGTCATCGGTAATAACGATCACCACATTCGGTTTTTCGGAAGCCGCATTCAGCGAGCTCATTAAAATAAAGGGAAATAAAAAGTAATTTAAGATTTTCTTCATAAGGTAATAATTAGGTGTTCAGTTAAAATTTTATAACATTAAAAAAAGAGGGTCTCTATAAAGGTAAACGGGTGTTTTCAGCATTTATTACAAAAAAAATGAAATTAAATGCAAGTATTTAAATAACAACGGAGCAACAGGATAGATCTATACCCCTAATATATACCATACCATCAAATTTGTATATATCCAAAGACAATATTTATCATAATTCAGCCATTTTATTGTAATTTCAATCTAAGGGTTAAGGGAATGGTGAATAGTATAAAGTATCGTATAATCATGTTTCACTTATCATAACACTGCTCAAACAAATAGCATTAAGTTATACTAAAATACAATTAAAGCCCATTATTACCCTACAACAACCTGAACATTCACACAGATGAATAGGGAGCGTTTTAAAATTCAAGAAATAATAGCGATAGCTCAAAAATCGTTCAGCCTATATAGCTTAATTTCAAGCAATAAACAAACCCCGTTAAACAGGAACTGCTCCCTGCTGCGTACAAACATATCCTGCGAGATGACAGGCTTTTTCATTCATTTCCGCCAATGAATAATTATTCAAATAACCGATCATTACCATCGCGGTAAAAGCATCACCTGCGCCGATAGTGCTAACTAATTCCCTGATCGCTGGTGGTTTTAAAAAACTAACATCGCTCCCAGTTGAAATATAAGCCCCTCGCTCAGCACAAGTAAGCACTCCCAACTTTAAATCATATTGATCAATCATCGCTTGGAGTTGCTCGATTTCCGTTCCTTTTAAATCATACATTCCCCTAAGAACAGAAAGTTCTTCATCATTCACTTTAAGCCCATTTGCCGCCTTCAATGAAGCCGTTATAATTTCTTTGGTATAATATTGCTTACGAATATTCACATCAAACATTCGCAAACAATCATCACTCGTCAAAGACAGTAACTTCGCAATGCTTTGCCGAGAGTGACCATTTCGTTGAGCTAATGAACCAAAACAAACGGCATCCAGTTGAGGAACCAGAAACTGGTGCTCAGTGGTGAAAAAATTCACCTACCAAAACACCGTAGTCGTTGATCATCGATATAATCGACTTTCATTTTTCACCGATTTTTTCCAACTGTCTTGGGCTCAACCAACTGAAAGCTTCAATTTGATTATTCCTCGCAAAAGCGTTCAATTTTGTTTTCTGCATTGCTGAGAGGCGACCCCACCACTCATACTTCTTCCAATCTTCTACTTGCTTCTTTTGATCTGAATCTTTTGCTTTTCGATACCCTCCTTCCAAGGAACGAATTGTAAAATCTTTTATTTTTTTAATACCATCAACATAAATCATATCTATGACGCTCCCACCTCGTGCTTTTTCAGCAAGCTCGAGTAGTGATATTTTTTCTCTATTATAAATAATTTTAACAACCTCATTTCCATCGATCCAGCCAGCTTCCGTACTAATCACGCCATCAATTCGACCCAACTCCAATTCACCAGTCCAAAAACAATGCATGGAAAAAGCCACCGTAGAATGATTTATAACGTTGTGCTCTTCAGCTATAACTTCCAAATATTTAGGAATTGGGCGATTCAAGGCTTCTAGCGACAAAATCATCCTTGAGGCAATTCCTTCAAGATTCCAGACTCTATCTTTTCTAGGAATCACATCATTCCCCTTAGCATCAAGAAATCGAACCACTTGATAATTCCAGGCAGGCTCATTAAATCGCTCGAGCAGCAGCTTATCCTTCCCTTCCCTATTGTTAAAAACGAGAACCGGTATGAACTCCTCTTCAAAAGCCTCTACAAGTAGTTCATGCTCCAAAACGGTCTTTCCAAACATCTGACACCCTGCACATCCAGGCACTTCTTGAAAAAGCACAGCGATAGGCTTCCCGGTTTCTTTGCTACGCTCAAAAGCCAAGTCGAGATCACGTCCCCACCGAACAGTCCCGACTTCGACCGAGTTCCCATCCGCATTGACACAAGCCAAGGTCACTAATGATACAAATATGGTAACTACTCAGGTATAAAATAAGGAAATGCTACAATTCCAAAGGTGAAAGCATATTACTTGATCCGATAGCGATCAATGACTCCCAAGCAGAGCAAGCTACATGAAGCCAATTATTGATTCCGTTGATACGAAACCCTGTTTCATCGGCGTGAACTATTGAAGTTTTAATTACAGCATTTTTAAGCTCTGACTCAAAGTTCGATAAATCATCATAGCATTCGTGACGAGCATTTAGAATGATTTGTTCGCTAACTTTCAATCCGAAAAAATCCATACTCATAGTTTGAATTCTATTCAGAGGGATCAGCTGGTAGTCATTCATATAGACAAGCCAATGTTTGAAATTTTTCCCATATTGAACGGGGGAATTTACTCCTTCAGGTGATTCAGATGAAACGATATCTCCATTGCTATTGAGGTATTGATAGATTCGATACTCATGAATATCTAATACTTGCTTAGGTAATTCGAATACTTGTCGTTTGATTACATTTACAATGTTACTTTTGTCTAGTTTTTCACCAGTGAGGGGACAGGACTCAAGTGTAATATCATGAACATAATCAGGAGTTTCAGATTGGTTCAATGTCCCTCCCTTAGGGCCTTTTTGTCCACCATTTATCTTCGCCCCTTTTTTTCGCCTGCTTTTAGGGTTGGGTTTCTTTTTCTGATCAGATGATGGTGGCTTTGAACTATTAGAGCTGTTTTTAGCAAGGCGACCTTCTAAGTGAGAAACACAATCCGTTAACTGTTCTACTTTTTTTATTAAGCTGACGATAATGTCAATAACTCCTTCTGGATCATTATTTATTTGCTCATGCAAATCTGCTCTAACACTGGTCTCGTCCTGCATCTAAGAGTATATGACACACCTACATGCAAGAGTACAGCCTTTTCTTTAGTTTTCTTTGCCTTTACTCATCAAGCTTTCAGCGCTGCTCCTAAGGGGTTTAAGACCTGAGTAGTTACCAAATATGTATAAAAAAGATTTCATTTCTAATTATTCTGGCCGCTTATACCATATTGAACAACAGATTTTGAACCGGCTTACAAAAGGGAAAATTGCGAAGATTAAGGCCCAAAACATTAAAAACCAGGTCGGATACCAATCGAGTTTTCTTCCGGAAGTCACAATTTTCTCATCACTTATAATTTCAAAACCTAACCCTTTCATTTTGCCCCATTTCTTTAATTGTCTCCCAAACCACACCTCTTCACCGGCATAAACCGATTCACAAAAACCGCCACATTCGGCGAATGCTGTTTTTAAACAAAAAACAAAACTGCCTGCTGGCCACTTCATTATTACGGACAATCGAGACCAGAGATAAACCAATAGATCACTAAATACCCCTTTCCCTTTATCAAATTCCAACAAAACGCCTCCGCCAACAATTGAACCCGCTTTAAGATTAATTAAAGCTTTAGAGAGTAAAGCATCGGTTAGTAAAGTATCCGCATCAAGGAATATTAGATAGTCGCCTTTTGCTTCATCACCCCCGGCATTTCGAACTCTCGCTATTTTATGTTCTTTTTCCAAAACCACACGGGCTCCAAATTCAATCGCAATCTCAGGCGTTCGATCATCAGAATCATTATCAACAACAATCAACTCCCCTTCATCCGAAATGGCCTTCATTGCTTCCCGAACAGAGGCTAGTGTTTTCGACAACAACACCTCTTCATTATAAGCAGGGATAACAATCGAATAAAGAGGTGTCTTCACAGTGACAATTAATATCCGAGAGGAATAAAACCAGCAATAAATTAATTGCAGTTTATCATAATATGTTCTATTATGAGATAAATATGAAATCGATAAACATACCACCTTCATTAGAGAACGATAAAATTCAATTAATAAAAATCGACGAGATTGTATTAAATACTTGTAAATCAATAACTTTATGCAACGAGTCGTCTACCATAATTCTATTTACAATAGAAGGAACAAGTAAAATAAGCCATAACAACAATTCCATAAATATTAAAAATAATGACCTTATTGCAATAAACCTAGAAAATAGCAAAAACTTTGAAATTGAAACAAAAAACCTGACAGAGGCCTACCTCTTTCAATTAAAAGGCCCCTTGCTCGCCACGTTAATCGAATCTTACGAGCTAGAATACCATTTCGCCTATTCATTAGAAACAGCCAAAAGCTTGCTTCATCAGCTATTACAAGCAGCTGAAACAAAAGCATCAGGTATTCACAAGCAAACAGCCCTCCTTCTGCATGAAATCTTCATTGATATTCATGCAAATGAGAAACAATCAAACTCTCTGCTGCCAGATCACATACATGTCGCTAAGCGCTACATGGACAAATACCTCGATTCACAACTAAACATGGCAGATATTGCCAATCACACCGGTTTTTCAGAAGGACACCTTATTCGCTCATTTAAGAAGTATTTAGGCTACACGCCTTCCCAGTACTTAAACAAACAAAGGCTTAAGGAAGCGAAAGACCTACTACTACAATCGAGCGACTCCATTGCGGAAATAGCCAAAAAGCTACGTTACCAAGACAAATTCTACTTCTCCACTGCTTTCAAGAAACACTTTGGGCTTTCCCCCTCCTACTATCGAAAAAAATACTACTCCAGCTAATCTCAAATAGAACAAGCATCATGCTTCTTTAGAGAGGGAAACCTATTATTAATGTAGCACAGACAATCCTGCTTGTGGGCAACCATCGGATGGGACTTAAAGATACAGTCATCTCCCCGTAACATAACTGCGGCTTAAACTCCGCAACTACCGCTTCACAGAAAGAATTTTCTGTACTATTCTATTTATGGCACCTCTTCTATAAAATTGTTGCTTTCATATATTACAGAACATTAGAGTATCTGCAACTATATGAAAGCAAAACCTATCAAGACTTTACGTAAGATCGGCACAATTGAAGGTATATCATTCCTCCTTCTAGTAGGAGTCGCTATGCCACTAAAGCGTATTTACGGGATGCCGGAAGCAGTCACAATTGTTGGCTGGGTTCACGGTGTAGCCTTTATGCTATATTGTTATTACATCTGGAAATGTATGCTCATTGCAAAATGGGGATTTGGTCGCATCGCGACCCTTTTCATTGCTTCACTTCTTCCATTTGGCCCCTTTTTCACACACAAAGGACTAAAAAAAGATGAAGAAAAACTGAACTTAACTGAGTCATAAATTTTAAAAATAAAAAATAGATACACATGAAAAAAATCGCGATATTATCAGGTGACGGAATAGGCCCAGAAGTTATGGCCGAAGCTGTCAACGTTTTAGAAGCTGTCCAAAAAAAGTTCAACTTTACATTGGAAACAGAATATGCCGATGTTGGCGGATGCGCTATCGACAATCATGGCGAAGCATTACCTGAGGCCACAATCAAAACCTGTGAATCAGCCGATGCGGTTCTTTTCGGTTCTGTTGGAGGTCCAAAATGGGAAAACCTTCCTCCAGAAAAACAACCTGAACGGGCCGCGCTTCTGCCATTAAGAAAACACTTTCATCTCTATTGTAATCTTAGGCCCGCCAAAGTATTTTCTGCCCTAGCAGATGCCTGCCCTCTTCGTCCAGACATCATAAAGGACGGCTTTGATATCCTTTGCGTAAGAGAATTAACTGGCGGTATTTATTTCGGTCAACCTAAAGGCAGAGAAGGTTCTGGCCCAAGTGAAAAAGCCTATGACACGATGGTTTACACGCGTATGGAAATCGAACGTATTGCAAGAATCGCATTTGATGCAGCAAGACTCAGAAGGAAAAAAGTAACTTCAGTCGATAAAGCAAACGTGTTAACTACGATGGTTCTTTGGCGTGAAGTCGTAACCGAAATTGCAAAAGAATACGACGACGTAGAACTCGAACACATCTATGTTGATAATGCGACCATGCAACTGGTTAAAAATCCTCATCAATTCGACGTATTACTTTGCGGCAATATGTTTGGGGACATCGTCTCTGACGAATGTGCCATGCTAACAGGCTCAATGGGACTCTTATCATCAGCGAGTCTTAATGACAAAAAGTTTGGCCTTTTTGAACCAGCAGGTGGAACAGCCCCTGATATCGCAGGTAAAGGCATTGCCAATCCCATTGCACAAATTTTGTCCTTAGCCCTTTTGCTCCGCTACTCGCTTGACCAAAGTGAAGCAGCTGATGCGATCGAAAACGCCATCGCAAAAGTTATCGATGATGGCATTTTCACAATTGATATCGCTAAAGATAAATCCAAGGCGGTTGGAACAAAAGAAATGGGCGACGCCATCGCTAGTAGAATTTGAAATTAGCATATTAGGCATTAGGCGATTAGGTAAAAAACATAGGACTCATTTCCGAATAGCCTACAGCCTCAACCACACCAGTGGTTAATTACATCAACAATCATCTATCGTTATTATGAGCAAAGCACCAGCCTTCAAATATCAAGAACCCTTCCCATTAAAAAGCGATGATACCGAATACCGCTTACTCGCTAAAGAGTACGTAGATGTAGCCGATTTTGAAGGCGAACAAATTCTAAAAATTAAACCGGAAGCGCTGACCGCACTTTCCGAAGCGGCTATGCGAGATATTGCATTTTTCTTAAGACCAAAGCACTTAGAGCAAGTAGCAGTTATTCTTGATGATCCTGAATCTTCAAAAAATGATCGCGATGTCGCGCTTCGAATGCTGAAAAACGCAGAAGTTTCTTCACATGGGATACTACCCTTTTGCCAAGATACAGGAACCGCAATCATAATGGGGAAAAAAGGCCAACACGTTTGGACTGGTGGTGGCGACGAAGAAGCTTTATCGAGAGGAGTTTACAATACATATACCAATGAAAACCTTCGCTATTCTCAAACAGCCCCACTCGATATGTATAAGGAGAAAAATACGGGTTGTAATTTACCTGCACAAATAGACCTCTATGCAACAAGTGGCGCAGAATACAAATTTCTATTCATAGCCAAAGGGGGTGGATCTGCCAACAAAACCTATTTTTATCAAGAAACAAAAGCTTTACTTAATCCAATTAGCCTTGAAAAATTTCTCATCACTCAAATGGGGACTCTTGGCACCGCAGCATGCCCTCCCTACCACATAGCTTTCGTCATTGGAGGAACCAGTGCTGAAGCGTGCTTAAAGACTGTAAAAATTGCCACTGCAAAAGAATTGGACAACTTGCCAACAGAAGGTAACGAAGGCGGCCAAGCTTTCCGAGACATAGATATGGAAACCAAACTTTTGAAAGCGTCACAGAAACTCGGTTACGGAGCACAATTTGGCGGCAAGCATTTCGCACTCGATATTCGCGTCATTAGACTCCCGCGCCACGGAGCATCTTGCCCTGTAGGAATGGGAGTCTCTTGTTCTGCTGACCGTAATATTAAAGCAAAGATTAACAAGGATGGAATTTGGTTAGAAAAACTTGAAACAAAACCCGGACGCTTCATTCCAGACCACTTGAGGAAATCTGACGACAAAGGTATTATCAGCATCGATCTCAATCGACCAATGAAAGACATCCTCGCTGAACTTTCACAGTATCCCATTAAAACACAACTCAGTCTCAATGGAACAATTGTTGTGGGTAGAGACACCGCACATGCAAAATTAAAAGAGCGCTTAGATAAAGGTAAAAGCTTACCCGATTACATTAAAAACCATCCTATTTATTACGCGGGTCCAGCAAAAACGCCTGACGGGATGCCATCCGGTTCATTCGGACCCACCACTGCGGGTCGAATGGACAGTTATGTTGAACTCTTTCAGAAAGAAGGCGGTTCAATGATCATGCTAGCAAAAGGAAACCGCAGCCAACAAGTCACCGATGCTTGCAAGCAATACGGTGGATTTTATTTAGGCTCAATTGGAGGGCCAGCCGCTTTATTAGCTCAAGACAACATTAAGAAAGTTGAAGTCTTAGAATATCCAGAACTTGGGATGGAAGCTATTTGGAAAATTGAAGTCGAAGACTTTCCAGCCTATATTCTCATTGATGACAAAGGAAACGACTTTTTCAGTAAAATCCGCGAAAGCTGTGATGCCTGCGTCGCATCAGTTGGGGAATAGAAACTCAATAATAAATCGTGAGCAACTAGCTGTCAGCTCTTCTCTCAATTTCATCATTCACAATCTTCCATCGATCGAGATATAAATCTCTAGACATCGGAAAAGCTCGAATATCTCGCTCAAGATCCTTTTTTCGCAAATAGAGTTCTTCCTTAGACATTAGCTCAAGCATATTCAGTTCTTTGTCTTCGTTTTTGCGAGGGGATGTATTATCAAGAGTCATTCACTTTTCATTAAAATCCATTAGCTCGATTAGTAAACCATAAATTCAACCTAGCCGTTTTTATTGCTACCATTTCACAGTCATCCCACAGATGACTATTTGAGAAAACAGACCTGCTTAAACAGTGGTTTTGATCGCCTTATTTTGGAAAGTCAGTTTGGTAATTTCATGGGATCGGCTTAAAATCAAGTGATTTAACCTTGTGCTATCCCATA
>CAWUTK010000248.1:0-9096 GCA_963924785.1 uncultured Opitutales bacterium | reverse complement strand
GAGGTTGAAGAGGATAAGATTATCCCTTTGGAAAAAGAGGGTATCGAAGTCATGTCAATGGGCTTTCTTGTTGATGATGACGCACCTGTGATTTGGCGAGGGCCAATGATTATGAAGACCATTCAGCAGTTTGTGAATGATGTTAAATGGGGAGATTTAGAGGTTCTTGTTGTTGATTTGCCACCTGGAACAGGAGATGCCCACTTGTCATTAACTCAGACGATCCCTCTTGATGGAGCAGTGGTTGTTACGACTCCGCAGAAAGCGGCGGTGAATGTTGCGAAGCGTGGGGCGCGTATGTTCGAGAAAGTGAGCGTGCCATTACTGGGTGTTGCTGAAAATATGAGTTATTTATTGGATGAGAAAACGGGTGAAAAAACATTTTTGTTTGGTGAAGGTGGTGGTGTAGAGGCAGCAAATGATTTGGAGACTGAATTTTTAGGGCAAATACCTTTGGATTCTGCTATTCGAGAAGGCGGAGACATCGGAACGCCTATAGTTAAATCTAATCCCGGCGGAGTTGCGGGTTCAACGTTTCTTGAAATGGCATCGCGATTACTTGAAAAGTTGAATGCATAATTATTCATAACCTTTTGGTCACTCCCTTTTTCAATTTTTGTTTTGCATATTTTGATGTAATTCTTTTTATTTTCTATAGGGATTAAATTATGATTGATACGGAAAAAGAGGAATTGGGGAATAAAACTTTTGCTGAGCATTCAAACCTTTATCAAGAGTTTCTTTCGGAGAGAGAGGAAGTCTTAAAGCATAAATGGATTGAGTCAGAGAGATTAGGTAAGGATATCGGGTTTGAAAAGGCTTTGATTGATTGGATTCGCAAGCACCGTGATGCTTGGCGTGTTGAACGAAAAGTTCGTGCATAATTCCCGACTTTTAGTCGAAATTGAAGCGATAAAGGATAATCGCCCTTATGCATAAGTTGGATGAAATTATTGCGTGGAAACGTAAAGAGATCGCTTCTGTTATTCGGCCAGTTAAGGAGCGCGAGTTAGCGAGGTTTTCTGAAATGGGCGATCGGGCTTTATCGTTTGTAGATGTATTATCTTCAAATGATGAATTGAGCATTATTGGTGAAATTAAGAAACGTTCTCCGTCGGCGGGTGTTATCGTCGAAACGGTAGATGTTGTTGATCAGGCGCGGAAATATGTAAATGCTGAAATCGACGCGATTTCTGTTTTAACCGATGAGGAATATTTCGGTGGGAAAATGGAATATTTGTGGGATGTTGTTGATTTCGTCGCTTGCCATAACCGAAAAACACCGTGTTTGAGGAAAGATTTTATGGTTCATCCTGTTCAAGTAGTCGAGGCTGCTGAAGCAGGTGCTATGGCGATTTTGATAATTGTCACGGCTTTGAATGATGAAGAAATAAAAGTGCTTTATGATTCAGCAAACATAGCGGGAATGGATTCGATTTTTGAAGTTCATACCATGAGCGAATTAGATCGAGCGATGAAGTTTAATCCGCAAATTGTTGGCGTTAATAATCGTGATTTGAAGCGTTTTGTGACTGATTTGAAAATTTCAGAAACAATCATTCCTGAGATTCCAGATGATATTATTAAAATTAGCGAAAGTGGTATTTCTTGTGTAGACGATGCGATTACTGTAAGAGAATTTGGCGCTGATGCCGCATTGATTGGTGAAGCCTTAATGAGATCGGACGATGTTGATGGGTTTGTAGAGGCGATAAAAGAGGCTGGCTGAATCTATTATTTTAATGTGACTGATTTATTGACCCCTAGTGAGACGCTTGCTCTTTTGACGCAGCTCGATATTCGACCTCAAAAAAAATTGGGGCAGAATTTCTTAATTGATTCAAATATTGTGCAAAAATCATTGGTTCTTGGTGCGGTTGTTGAAGGCGATAACATTGTTGAGGTCGGACCAGGGTTAGGTGCACTGACTCGGGGATTGATTCAAAAAGGAGCAAATGTGTTTGCTGTGGAAAGGGATCCCAAATTGTATGAGTATTTATTGACTTTGTTTGATCAAGAATTGGGTGAGCAGTTTAAAATTATCAATGAAGATGCTGTTGCATTTCCTTTGGCGGAAAATACATTCCAAAACTCTGAAGTTAAGGTGATTGCGAATTTGCCTTATTCTATAACAAGTCCTTGGCTGGAAGGTGTTTTAGAATCTTCGTTGCCTAAAAAAATGGTTTTATTAGTTCAAAAAGAGGCGGCGGATAGGGTGCTGTCGGTCGCGAATTGTAAACAGTTTAGTGCCCTTACTATATTTGTTGCCGGTGCTTATCGTAAAAGTGGTATTTATCCCGTTTCTGCTAATTGTTTTTATCCTAAGCCAAAGGTTGATTCAGTGTTGATGGTCCTTCAGCGAAGAGAATCTCCTTTTTTGTATTCTAAGAAATCAAAAAATATTGTTAGGGAGCTTTTTATGCATCGACGAAAGCGAATAGGAAGAGGTAAAAGCGTTTCTGCAATGAAGGATATTGTGGCTGAGTGGGCGGTTACTTTAGGACTCGAGGATTTGCGACCCGAGCAGGTAGATTTAGAGTTTTGGGAACAATTAGAATTACGAGTTCGAAATTCATAAATAGGTTGACAAATAATGGTTTTCAATTTTAAATGAACTCTTTGATTTAAATTGAACGCCTTCATGAGCCCCTTAATAGCAACAGAAAAAAAGCATCAGGATAAAATTATTGCTGAACTGGAAGCAGAGGCGATAGATTTTTTCGTTCGATTTATGAGTATGCTAGGCCTATCTCGTTCTGTTGGAGAAATTTACGGATTACTCTATATCTCCCAAGAGCCTTTGAATATGGATGACATCGTTCAACGTTTGGGCTTAAGTTCGGGTTCGGCTAGTCAGGGCTTAAAAAGTTTGAGGTCATTGAAGGCTGTTCAGGTAACCTATCAGATGGGCGAACGAAAGGATTATTATGTTGCTGAATATGAATTTAGGAAAATTATTGGTTCGTTTTTTAAGGAAGAAATCGTTCCTCAGCTCGAAGTCGCTGGCGCAAAAGTAGGTAAAATGCAGGAGACTGCTGATTCGATTCAGGATGAGGAAGTTCAATCTTTTTATTCAAACCGGCTTAGTCGATTAAAACGTTTTCATAAGGCAGCGAAAACGTTGCTACCGGCTTTAGCAAAGATAATGTGATTTGATTATGATGCCTCCAATGAATTGTTCCGATGAGTTGAATTGGTTTTGCGTTAGATCGCAACCAAGGAACGAACGGTTAGCTGCGGTTAATTTATTGAAACTGGATAATGTTGAAGTGTTTTATCCCAAGGAGACAAAGATTAAAAAAACGAAGAAGGGGAAACGTCAGTTAACAAGTCCGTTGTTTCCGAATTACTTATTTGCGAGATTTGTTCCCCATGATAACATGCGAGCAGTGACGTATAGTCATGGCGTTTCTTCAATCGTAAGGAACGGACCGGAGATTGTTCCGGTGTTGCCTCAAATTATCTCAGAATTGATTTTGATTACGGAAGAGGGACTTATCAATGTCCCTGAGAAAAAACACCGCGTGGGCGAGCATGTGAAAATTATTACTGGACTTTTCGCGGGAGCGGAGGGGGTTGTTAATAAGTTAATACCTGCATCACAGCGAGTAGAGGTGTTGTTTGAACTTTTAGGGAGAGAGCTTTCTGTCCCCATTAATGAGGATGATTTGGAGACAGATCTAGATCATCCATTGGCGGTATTTTGAGAATGAAAAGAAGACTATTGTTCTCAATGAACTGCATATATGAATTAATTGAACCTTTTGTTCATTTTATTCGAAATAAATATTAGACTTAAAATCTAGATTAAACCGAACGAAGCTTTTATTTGAAAAATAAACGAGTGATGGCGGCAGCGTACAGTGGGTTGAGTTGAAATGAAAAAAGCATTAATAACAGGGATTACCGGACAGGATGGATCTTATCTTGCAGAATTTCTCCTAGAGAAAGGTTATGAGGTTCATGGAATCGTTCGCCGTGAATCAATTGAGGACCCGACCCATCGCCTGTCGCGACTTTCTCATTTTCAAGATAAACTTCAATTACATGCAGGTTCAATTGAAAGTTACCCTAGTTTGTTTAATATCTTACAGAAAGTTCAACCGACGGAAATTTATCATTTAGCAGCACAAAGTTTTGTCAGCAGTGATTTTGAAGATGAGTTTGCGACCTTGAATACGAATATTAACGGGACGCATTATTTGTTAGTCGCGATTAAGCAATGTGCTCCTGATGCAAAACTCTATTTCGCTGGTAGTAGTGAGATGTTCGGTCGTGTTGAAGAAGAGCCTCAGAATGAAAGATCTCGCTTTAATCCACGCTCTGCTTATGGGATATCGAAGGTTTCAGGTTATCACTTAGTCCGTAACTATCGTGAGGCATATGGTCTCTTTACGGCAACAGGTTTTCTTTATAATCATGAATCTCCTCGAAGAGGTTATCAATTTGTTACGAGGAAAATTACGAGTAATGTCGCAAAGATTTCCCTGGGTTTAGCAGATGAACTATCATTGGGATCTCTAGATGCTATCAGAGATTGGGGGCATGCGAAGGATTATATTAAAGCGATGTGGTTAATGTTGCAGCAAGATGAACCACAGGATTTTGTAATCGCAACAGGCAAGACGCATTCTGTTCAAGAATTCTGTGAAAAAGCATTTTCTCAGGTTGGGTTGGATTATCAAAAATATGTGAAAATTGATTCGAAGCATTATAGGCCCTCTGAAAAACGTTTGCTTGTCGGAGATGCTTCTCGCGCAGAAAAGGTGTTAGGTTGGAAGCGAGAGTATGATTTTGATCAATTAGTTAAAGAAATGGTTGAGTCGGATATTAAGCTGTTAAAGCATGAGTAGAAAAGCGAAAATATGGATTACGCTTAGTGCTTTAGCCTTTTCAGGCTTAGGCGTGTTAGGCTTTTTCGCGCATGTGTTTAAGGTTGCAAATAGCGCTGGTAGTGAGATTGCTTATAATAAGCCTTGGGAGGCTATTAAAGTTTGGCGTGCTCGTCAGCAATTGGCTGAAGCAAAAAGTCTTCAACTGCGCGGTTCAGAGAAAGAGGCTTTTAACTTGGTTTTGGCCGCAATGAAATTGGCTCCAGAGGACATCGAAGTATCCCGTTTTTTAGCGAAAAACATTGTAAAGCAAAGTTTTCGAGAGGGTGTTCAAGTTTACGAAAAGATCATCAAGATGGAAGGGGCTACGGTAGACGATCATTTAGAGTTAACCCAGATTTTGGTCGACCATGGAGATATGACGCGTGCAGAACGTCATCTTCAAAAAATAGAAAATAAAGGTGATTATAGCGAACACCCTTGGTTCTTATTGTTGAGAGCAAGGTGGTTGGATGCTTCTGGTCGAATTGATGGAGCCTTGCAGTATGTTGATAGAGCGCTTGCTCAAGAAAGTGAGTATCGCGAAGAAGCTTATCTGTTGAAAGTGAAATTATGTATACGTAGCGGTAGTCGCAACCGGTTTGAAGAAGGAAAACAATTATTAGACAAATTGTCCGAAGGAGAGGGAGAGGCGAGTTTGAAAGCATTGCGTTTTTATTACTCGATTAGAGGTTATTCCGTTGAGGAAGCTCATCGAATATTGAAGAAAACGAAAGAGCATCCTTTGTCAGAAAGAGGAGATGTCATGAAAGCATTTGCTCTCGTTTACAGTTCGGATCCATCTGCTCGCAAAGAATGCATTAAGTCTTTAGCGACATATTTTGATTTTGAAGACACGGATGACCTTTATGATTACTGTTTATGGTTAGGGAGTTTAAGAGAATGGTCGATGATCTTGAAATATCTGACGCTCGATGAAGTTATTGCGAAGGAGGACAAAAGAACCTTTTTGTTGAGAATGGACGCTTTAGCAAATTTGCAAGATTGGCAAACGATAGAAACAGATTTTGCTAATAGAAAAGTTCCAATTGAAGCTTATTGGCGTCAAGTTTTTAGAGGGCGTGCGTTTATGGAAATGGGTGACTCTGAAAGAGCCAAGGTTCAATGGGATCAAGCTATTGGTAATTTAGAGAATCAAGAGGATGAATTATTACGTATTTGTTTATATCTAGAGCGAATTAAAGAAATAGAAGGATTGGGGTATTTCCTTCGAAAAGTGTCCGCTTTACCTAAGTACGAAGTTTTTGCGTTAGATAAATTGTTAGGCTATGAGGCAAAGAAAGTTTCTCTTGAAGAAATGCGTGATTGGGTTGGACGTTTGTCATTACGAAAACCTGAAGTGAAACCCTTGTTAAATGATTTGGCTTATTTTAATTTATTATCGAATAAGGATGTCAGTAGGGCTATCGAAGTGAGTAGTATGCTTTTTGTAGAATCTCCTGGCACGTTAGGATATAGAGTGACTTACGCACTCGGACTGATTCGAATGAAAAAATACATGGAAGGCTTAGAGGTTTTAGAAGCCCCTTTTATTAATTGGAATAACGCTCGCCCAGCATGGGTTTTAATTTATGCGAAAGTGTTAGATTTAAATGGCTATACTGAAAAAGCGAGTGAGTATAGAAAACGGATCAATTTTGAAAAATTGCCACGTTCAGAACGAGAAGGGATGAAATTAATCTAATGAGTGACATTGTTGAAATTGATCCTTCAAAAGCGCCTTCTGGAATGGACTTATGGTTGCCCCATATCGGGGTTTTATCCTTTTTATTGATTCTATGGGGAATGCTTATTTTTCAACTTAGCGAGATTTGGGCAGTAAACCCTCAATATTCTTATGGCTATTTTGTTCCTTTCCTTTGTCTCTTTATTCTTTGGAAAAATTCTGCAAAATTTGAAAAATCTAAAGCAAGTCGATCTATTCCAAAGAGCCACGCCCATCTATGTTACTTAGTCGGAGTAATTGGCGTTCTAGTTGTTCTACCGTTGTGGATTATACGCGAAGCAAACGCTGATTGGCGGTTGCTGAATGTGGTTCTTGTTTCGATCGTTGCGACGGTAAGTTTGGCTGTTGTTTATTGTAGTGGGGGCGTTTCAATGGTTCGCTTTTACCTTTTTGCAATATTCTTCTTTTGTATGACTATTCCGTGGCCGCTAGCATGGGATACAGAATTGACGATGTTCTTGCAAGGGAAGGTGAGTTCTTTCACCGCCGGGTTACTTAATTTCATGGGGTATTATGCGGAACTTCAAGGGAATATGATTCGATTGCGAACAGGCTTTGTTGGAGTAGATGAAGCTTGTAGTGGGATTCGTGGATTGCAGAGTTCGTTTGTTGTGAGTTTGTTTTTAGGGCACTATTATAATTTAAGTTATGTCTTTCGAGCACTGTTAGTTGGATTAGGCGCTGTGATTGCGTATGTTCTAAACATGGTAAGGGCATCTATCATAACATGGCTTAGTGCTTATAAAGGTACAGATGTTGCGGCTGATTGGCATGACTCTGCCGGCATTACAGAAACAATTGGTATTTTCGTCTCCTTGTTGATAATGGTTCACGTATTTACGAAGATTAAAAATATTGAAGAAGACGACTTGGAAGGTGGAACTGATATATTTAAATTATCAATGCCGCGTTGGTTTACGGGTTTTGGAATTTCGTTTCTTTTGCTGACACTGTGCTTGAACATAGCATGGTATAATCAAAATGAAATGGATATTAAAGATAATCCTAAAATTAGTGTTAATTTCGCTGATAAGAGTCGGGAGTATCAAGAACATGCGATTGCCGATAATGTAAGAGCTCAGCTTCACTATAGCGAAGCTGTTTCGGCAACATGGTTAAATGCAAAAGGCCATCATGTTCAAGGGTTCTATAGTCGATGGGGCATCGGGGACGCTTCTCCTGCGATATTGTCCAGTCATCAGCCGCAACAATGCTTGAGTTCAAGAGGGCTCAAGTTGGTTCAAAAACACCCTGAGACATTTACTGATTTTCATGGATTGGAGATTCCATTTGATGCCTACACCTTCGAAGCATTCTCTCAAAGATTGTATGTTTTTCGCTGTTTGTGGCCTGATAAATATGTTACGAAACAGTTTCCAGGTTTTCCAAAAACCGGCTATGACTTGAAAGGTCGAGTTAGTGCGGCATTCAATGGAGAACGAAACACCGGTGTTAACATGATCGTGATTGCGATTACTGGAACCAAGAATTTCAATGAAGCCAAAGAGGTTTTAGGTAAGGAGTTTAATAAGAAAATCAAAATTGTCCCTTCTTGAGAGCTACTTATAATTTAGAATACGATGAAGCCTGAACTGAGTGATGTCTGTCGGAAACTTATTTGGTGGAAATCTCCATCAGATGTCAATGAACATGAATTACTCGCGAAGATAATGGAAAAAGGGACTGTTGAAATGATAACAGTCGCCTGGATTGATTTAGGTGAAAAAGCCTTTAAGGATACTCTGTTAAGAGCCCATTTTGGGGAGTTTTCACAATTGTCTTGGAGTTATTGGCATCACCGATTAGGAGTATCTGATATCCCATCTTTGCCAGAGCACCCTGCGTTTAGTGAATAGTTTTCAATAAAAGCAGATAGTTTACGAACAGTATTGACGCATTTAAAAGATGCTGAAATCGAATTTTTGATTATCCAGGAGTTATTGAAATTAGATGCTTAAAGGAAGCCAGACGAACGTTTCCAAAACTAGTCAATCATGGGATTTTGTGACTCAGGAAGGTTCTGAAAAAGAACAACGCCGTGATCAAAATGAAAAACTTAGTTTATGCGAAAAAATCCAGTGGTTGGAAGAAATGACAGAGGTCGCTGATAATCTTAAGAGTTCAAGAGCAAGGCAGGATGTTATTTCACCTAAAAGCGCTTGGCAAAAAGCTATTGATTATGGCGTTGATGTTTCATTAATTGAAATTAATTTGAGCAAATCAGCGGAAGATCTTATCAATATGAATACCTCTGCTACTCGTGCTATTCTTGAATTGAGAGCATCCTTGTCTGGCAATTAATAATGGAACTTGATTTTCTAAAGTTAATCAAAGTTTTACAAGAAGCGGAAGTTGAATTTGTTCTTGTTGGCGGTTTAGCCGCTACTGTTTATGGAGTTTCATTATTAACTCAAGATATTGATGTTTGCTGTGAATTTACATCTGATAATTTATCAAAGATTCAAAAAACGTTACGTT
>CAWUTK010000247.1:0-9679 GCA_963924785.1 uncultured Opitutales bacterium | reverse complement strand
GAGTATCCTACACCTCTCGCTTATACTGAGAAGGAAAAATGTGGCGTCGGTCGTATTCGAAAGGATCACGCACTTGATAATGGATTAGCTCTTTGGATTTCGGGTGATCAGCTTTGGAAAGGGGCCGCTTTAAATGCGGTTCAAATCGCTGAAATTCTGTGAGTTACGGTTTTTCTAAAGAGGGTAGCGCTTGATGCTGGTTAATGTTGTTTTGTTATTGCATACTTAATGATCAGATTTAAGATTTCGCACATAAATGGATAAAAAAGAATTAGCCTATAATTCCAAGCAAGAGAGTGAAGTTATTGTCACTCGCGCCGATGCTGTCATCAATTGGGTTCGTAAGCATTCTGTTTGGCCTATGCCGATGGGACTTGCTTGTTGTGCCATTGAATTAATGGGTGTTGGTGCAAGTCGTTATGACATAAGTCGTTTCGGCATGGAAGTTATGCGTTTTTCTCCTCGGCAAGCTGATTGTATGATTGTTTCTGGGACAGTTACTTACAAAATGGCGGGGGTTGTACGTCGTATTTACGATCAGATGTCAGAACCTAAATGGGTTGTCGCGATGGGAGCTTGTGCTTCAACGGGTGGAATGTACCGTTCTTATTCAGTTCTTCAAGGTGTTGATCGCATTATTCCAGTAGATATTTATATTAGTGGTTGTCCTCCTCGTCCAGAAGCTTTGCTCGATGGAATGATGAAATTACAGGAGAAGATCGCAGGTGAAAAATCGACGTCTGATTTGTTGAAATCAAAAGTAAGAAACGAAAAGTAATTGATGGATACTGAACAAGAGACGCATTTACTTAAGCAGTTTGAGTTTTTATCAAAAAGACCATCGGCCGATCATAGTGCCTATAATTGTCCAGCGGATAAGTTGATTGAATTCAGTGAACACCTTTTGTCGAAAGAGGGTTATGATATATTAAAAGATGTTACTGCGGTCGATTGGTTGGGAGAAAAAGTTCGATTTACAGTAATGTATCATGTTTTTTCTAGTACGACTTACGATTATATCCGAATTGCGGTGGATTGCCTTGATAATGAAAATCCAGAAGTCCCATCGGTTGTTTCATTGTGGGCAGCCGCGGATTGGCACGAACGTGAAACGTTTGACATGTTTGGCATTAAATTTAAGAACCATCCTAATTTAAAGCGTATCTTGATGTGGGATGAGTACGAATATCATCCTTTGAGAAAAGATTTTCCATTGGCTGGTATTGATTGTGAATTTCCAGGAGAAGATGTTGCTGATAGAGTTGACGTTGAAGTGTTATCCGCGCCAATGATGGGTGGACCTTTTGTTTCATCATGTTCCGGAACCTCTAAAAAGAGAGAGCCTAGTGCAGCAGATCAGAGTTGGACAGAGGAGAAAAGTAAGTAGATGGCGACTCAAGAGATATCGATTGGCGATGCTGGATCAAAGGCTGTAGATGGAGATTTAATGTCTTTGAGTGTTGGGCCTTCGCATCCAACAACGCATGGTGTATTAAGACTTCAGATTGAGCTGGATGGAGATAATGTCACTGAGTGTGAACCCGTAATGGGCTATCTTCATCGCGGAAGTGAGAAAATTGCGGAGAATATGACTTATAATCAGTTTATCCCTTACACGGATAGATTCGATTACTTAGCTCCTTTATCAAATAATGTCGCTTACGCTTTGGCCGTTGAGCAATTAACTGATATTGTTATTCCAGAGCGTTGTCAGGTTATTCGAGTTCTTGTCTCTGAATTGGCGAGAATCTCATCTCATTTGTTGGGATTAGGTGTATTAGGAATGGATACAGGTGCTTGGACTCCGTTTATGTACACTTTTACTGAGCGTGAAAAACTTTATACTTTATTTGAAGAATTGACGGGTGCTAGATTAACTACCAGTTACACGCGAATTGGTGGTGTTGCTAGAGATTTACCAGATGGTTGGCTCGGAAGAGTGAATGAGTTTTGCAATCAGCTACCTAAAGCGATTGAAGACGTTGAAAAACTTTTAACTCGTAATAAGATCTTTATTGATCGAACACAGGGAGTGGGCGTCATTTCAAAAGAAGATGCGATTAACTATGGTCTAACGGGACCGAACCTTAGAGCTTCGGGTGTTGATTTAGATTTAAGAAAAGATAAACCTTACTCGGGTTATGAGAATTATGATTTTGATGTTCCTGTAGGAACGGTGGGTGATTCTTATGATCGTTATTTAGTAAGAGTTGAAGAGATTTATCAAAGTATCCGTATCGTGAAACAAGCGATTAATAATATTCCAGAGGGACTTTGGTATTCTGAAGATGCGAAGAAAATATATCCTCCGCAAAAAGGAGATATCTTAACTAGCATGGAAGAGTTGATCCAGAATTTCATGATTGTGACAGAAGGACCTCAAATTCCTGCAGGAGAAGTTTATTTTCAAGCAGAAAATCCTAAAGGAGTTCTTGGGTTCTTTATTGTTTCAAAGGGTGGAGGTGTTCCTTATCGATTAAAGGTTCGTGGCCCTAGCTTTTGTAATTTAAGTGTTTTACCAAAACTTGCAAAAGGTTGTATGATGACTGACCTGACTGTTATTTTGGGAAGTTTAGATTTTGTAATGGGAGAATGTGACCGATAATGATACAGGAAACTAAAATAGCTGATGAAGCACTTGATCTTTCTTCTGCATTGAAGGAAAAGATCGATAAGTTGGTGCCACGTTACCCAGAGAAGAAAAGTGCGTCATTGCCTTTGCTTCATTTGATTCAAGAAGAAAAGGGTTATATTTCTAAACCTGCAATGGAATGGGTTGCAGAAAAAGTAGAAGTTGAGCCAATTAGTATTTATGGATTGGTGACGTTTTATCCAATGTTGCGTGAAAAACCGATTGGTAAAAAACATATCAAGGTTTGCCGAACACTTTCTTGTGCTTTGAACGGGGGATACAACGTCTGCGATACGTTTAAAAAAGAGTTTGATTGTGACCTTGGCGAAATTTCAGAAGGCGGTGAGGCGACGATAGAGTTTGTTGAATGTTTAGCGAGTTGTGGTTCTGGACCCGTTGTTCAAGTTAATGAAGTGATGCACGAGAATGTGACACCTGAAAAGGCAGCTGAGATTGCCAAGCAAATCAGATCGGGAAAAATATAGGAATTTGATCATGGCTATTCAGGAAAAAAGATTACTTTTAAAGCATGTAGACCAAGAGGGTTATACGCCTGACATAGATTGTTATGTTAAGAACGGTGGTTATGCTGAGCTGAAGAAAGCTTGTGAAATGAAACCCGAAGACATTTGTGCTGAGGTTCTTGATGCCGGTGTTCGCGGTCGCGGTGGGGCTGGTTTCCCCGCAGGTATGAAATGGAAATTTCTTGATCGTAAATCAGGAAAACCGATTTATCTGGTTTGTAACGCAGATGAGTCAGAACCGGGCACTTTTAAAGATCGCCAAATTATTTATAAAGATCCCCACCAATTGATTGAAGGCATGATGATTTCTGCTTTTGCGATCAATGCGAAATTAGCGTTTATTTATATTCGTGGTGAAATGCACGAAGGGGCTAGGCTTTTAGAAAAAGCAGTAGAGGAAGCTAGAGTGAAGAATTTTCTAGGAGATAATATTTTAGGAACGGGTTACTCTTGTGATTTAATTGTTCACCGAGGAGCTGGAGCTTATATTTGTGGAGAAGAAACAGGTTTACTTGAATCGATTGAGGGCAACCGTCCTTATCCTAGAATTAAACCCCCTTATTTCCCTGCAGTTCTAGGGCTTTACCAGTGTCCGACAATTGTTAATAATGTGGAAACACTTTGTAACGTTAAGCACATCGTTGATCTCGGCGGTAAAGAATACGCAAAGATTGGACGACCGAATAATACAGGGACCAGAATCTGGTCAGTGTCTGGTTTAGTTAAAAATCCTGGATATTTTGAGTTGGAATGCGGAGCTTATACTTACGGCGAATTGATTAATGGACTTTGTGGTGGCTTAAGAGATGGTCGGACGCTGAAGGCCGTAATTCCGGGTGGTTCTTCTTCGAAAATTTTAAAAGCAGGTGAACGTTTTCAAGGTAAACTAAAAGATGGAACTGAGTTCGATTGGGGTGTTGAAGATATTCCTTTAGATTTCGATGGGCCTATGGCGGCAGGATCAATGTCTGGTTCAGGTGCTATTATTGTTCTAGACGACAGTGTTGATATTGTTGAAGCCATGGCTAATATTAATGCGTTTTATGCCCATGAAAGTTGTGGTCAGTGTACTCCTTGTCGTGAAGGGTCGTTGTGGATGAAGAAAATAACGAATCGCCTTTGCAACGGTGAAGGACGTGAAGAGGATGCTGATTTACTTAAATCTGTGGCGGATCAAATTGAAGGACGAACTATTTGCGCTCATGGTGAAGCTTGTTCGTGGCCTGTCCAGAGTTTTGTTGCAAAATTTAAAGATGATTTTATTGCAAAATCAAAAGAGAAATCAATATCAGAGGAAGAACGTAAGCAGAAGGAGTTACGTTTAATTTAAAAGTGGGTATGAGTAACGAAGATAAATCAGTGGATAATTTGGTTTCTGTCAATATTGATGGTAAAGATTACGATGTCCCTACAGGGATTACGATGATTGAAGCTGCAGCGATTGCAGGCAAAGAAATTCCACATTTTTGTTATCATCCTAAGCTGAGTGTTTCTGGTAATTGTCGCATGTGTTTGGTTGAAATGGGTATGCCCATGAGAGATCGTGGAACAGGTGAACCTGTTTTGGATGATGATGGCAAGCAGAAGATCGGTTGGATGCCAAAACCGGGGATAGCCTGTAATTCTAAGACGGCACCAGGGTTTCATATCAAGACTGATACTGAAATTGTTCGAGAAGGCCGTAAGGCAATAATGGAGTTTTTATTAGTAAACCATCCTCTTGATTGTCCTATTTGTGACCAAGCAGGAGAGTGTACCCTACAGGAACATTCTTCTGAATATGGCCGTGGTTATAGTCGATTTATAGAACATAAGAATGTTAAGCCAAAACGGACAAAACTTGGGCCACGCGTCACTTTGGATGATGAACGCTGTATATTGTGTTCACGTTGTGTGAGATTCAGTAAAGAAGTCGCGAATGATGACGTATTAGGATTTATCGATAGAGGTAGTTACTCAACGCTTACCTGTTACCCAGGAAAAGATCTTCGTAATAATTATTCTTTAAACACGGTAGATATTTGTCCAGTCGGTGCTTTGACAGGCAGCGATTTTCGGTTTAATATGCGTGTATGGTTTTTGAAACAGACGAAGAGTATTTGTACAGAAAGTAGTTCTGGAGCGAATACGGTTGTTTGGAGTAGAGAAGGGAAGATTTATCGCATCACACCTCGTCGTAATGATGAAGTGAATGATACGTGGATGACCGATAGTGGTCGTATGATTTTTAAGCAAGTTGAAGAAAAACGTCTTTCGAACTATGAAATAGAAGGTGAAACGGTTTCATCTGATGCAGCGATTAGTAAAGTATCAGAGCTTTTGAAAGATAAGAAAGTCGGAATGGTTGTATCCGCTCAGAGTTCTGTTGAAGAGCAATTTGTGTTGAACGAACTGAAGGCTAGTTTGAACGCAAATGTTTTCATGAAACAACACACTGCAGATGAAGATGGAATTTTGTTAACTGCAGATCGTACGCCTAATTTAAGAGGTGCTTTGGTGACTGGTTTAACTGATTCATATCCTGAGAAAGATTGGGGTAAACTTAAGCAGTCTATTCAATCGGGTGATATCGAAACACTATTGGTTTTTAACGAAAACTTGTTTGATCAGGGATTTGTTAAAGAAGACTTAGATAAAGTGAATGTCGTTTATTGTGGAACCCATGAGAACAGATTGTCCAAGGTGGCAAAAGTTAATGCACCTCTTCTGATGGTTTTTGAAAAAGACGGAACGTTTATTAATCAACAGTTTCGTTTGCAAAAATTCAATCAAGCGGTTCCAGGTGAAAAAGATGTTTTGAATGATTTGACTTTAATTAATCAGTTGCAGATTGCTGTCACTGGAGAATCTGAATCTCGAATTTGCAATACATCTGTTTGGAATAAAATAAGTCAAACGATCGATTCCCTCTCTGGTATAAGCTTTAATGAAATATCTGAAGAGGGTGTTTCTATTAGTGGGAAAGCGTTCGCTGAACTTGGATTTGTTGAAGAGAAAACATTGAAATTTGATAAAACGAAGTTTCAGTTTTAACGATTATTTGAATGGAAATAGAATTTATAGCACTTAAAGTATTGTATGCACTAATTATGGTTAGTGTAGTTATGGGGCTGTGTAGCTATAGCGTACTTGCTGAAAGAAAAGTTTCTAGTTTGATACATGGTAGAGTGGGTCCAAACAGAACAAGTCTTCCTATTATTTCATGGATTCCATTTTTTGGTCCAATCCTGACTCGATTAGGCTTATTTCAACCAATAGCAGATGGGTTGAAGTTTTTATTCAAAGAGGAGTTTACTCCTGCACATGTTAATAAAATTTACTATTTCTTGGCACCTGTTTTAGCTTTTGTTCCCGCAATGACGGTGATGGTTGTTTTACCCTTTGGTCAATATCAGGATGCGGTAACAGGGGAGATTATCCCTCTCGTTCTTGCTAATTTAGATGTGGGTATTCTTTTCACTTTTGCGATATCGTCTTTAGGTGTTTATGGAATTGTTTTAGGTGGATGGGCTTCAAATAGTAAGTATCCACTGTTAGGTAGTATCCGATCTGGAGCTCAGATGATTTCCTTTGAATTAACAATGGGGTTGTCTGTGTTACCGGTTTTTATTTGGGCCAATCCAGCGAGTGCATCTGAGGCAATTGGTGGATTAAGTTTATTCAATGTCGTGTTGAGCCAACAGATGTGGAATATTATTTGGCAACCGCTCTCTGCATTGATTTTCCTTATCGCATTGTTTGCCGAAACAAACCGAACACCTTTTGATATGGCTGAATCTGAAACGGATTTGGTAGGTGGGTTTCATACGGAATACGGTTGTTTCCGCTTTGGTTTGTTCTTTGTTTCTGAGTATGCACACATGATTTTGGGTTCGGGTGTATTTGTCGCATTATTTCTTGGTGGAGCAAATAGCCTATTGCCATTCGGTTTAGATAGCTTGTTTCCATTTCAAGATGTGTTAACAGTAGGGCTATCAGGTGCAATCTTTTCTGTGTTCTGCTTCTTGGCTAAAACATTATTCTTTGTCTTTTTCTTTATTTGGGTCCGTTGGACAATACCGCGTTTTAGATATGACCAAGTAATGAAACTTGGTTGGAATATATTGTTACCGATAGCTATTGGTAATTTCATTTTTAATGTTCTTTTGATAGGACTTTGGGATTCTTTATAATTAGATCGATTTAATAGATGGCGATTAGAACAAAAGTAATGGAGCGAAAACCGCTTACAGCGATGGAGAAGACTTATCTCCCTCAGATTGTTACGGGTATGAAGGTTACATTGAAAAACATGTTTAAACCGTCTGTTACTTTGGAATATCCAGATGTTCGTCCTGCTATTCCTACTAAATACCGTGGGGCGCCAACGTTGGTTAAAGATCCAAATGGAAGAGAGAAATGCGTTTCTTGCCAATTGTGTGAATTTGTATGTCCTCCAAAAGCTATTCGAATTAAACCCGGTGCGGTTAAAGAGAATGAGGGGAATAACCATGTGGAGAAAGCTCCTGAGGAATTTGATATCCACATGCTTCGTTGTATTTACTGTGGTTTGTGTGAAGAAGTTTGTCCGGAAAATGCGATTTTCCTTCAAGAAAAATATTCACTGGTTGGTACAAGTCGTGGTGAGTTTATTCACGATAAAGAAAAATTATATGAAATGGGAGGAACGCTTCCTGATAAACATATGAAGTGGGATAAAAAGAAAGAAGCTGAACAGGCTGGAAACGGAAATCATTAAAATATGGACTACTTTTTCTACATATTTGCTTTTATAACATTAGGTTCTGCATTGGCAGTAGTTCTTAATCAAAATGCTGTGAACGCTTGTATGTTTATGATTATAGCGTTCTTTGGCATAGCTGCATTGTTTCTTCTTCAAGAAGCTTATTTCTTGGCGGTGACTCAAGTGATGGTTTATGCCGGGGCGATCATGGTTCTCTTTCTTTTTGTCGTTATGCTACTTGATATTAGAGGGGAACATTCACTGCGTCCTAGAATGAGATCAATGGTTTTTTGTTCATTTTTACTCTCACTGTTAATGGTAGGTGTTGTTTATTTGTTCGTTCCGCAGCAAGCGGATTTACCTTTTCAGGCATTCAGTGACCAGACCGTTTCGGCAATGGCACCTGTGGATGAGCCACTTGCATATGCTAAAAGTACAAAGTCATTTGGTTTAGCATTATTTACTAAATACATGCTTCCTTTTCAATTAGTGGGTTTTTTATTGCTTTCAGCTATGCTTGGAGTGATTCATTTAAGTCGTCGTAATTCAAATGAAGATACGGAGGAGTCTTTGTCTTAGTAAGGCAGGTCTAGTATTATGGATGTTGGTTTAAATCACTATTTGTTAGTTTCGGGGTTATTGTTCTCTATTGGTTTCTTTGGAGTTATTTTTCGTCGGAATGTTATTTTTATATTAATGTGTTTAGAGATGATGTTGAATGCTGTTAATTTAGCATTTGTTTCGTTCTCTCGGTTTAATGGAAATGCTGATGGCAGTTTGTTTGTCTTTTTTATTATCACTGTTGCGGCGGCAGAAGTTGCTGTTGGTTTAGCGATAGTGGTGGCACTTTACCGTAAGAAAAAGACGTTGAGGATTGATGAGTTAACGGAGTTGAAAAATTAGTATGTCAGCTGAAGCAGAAATAGCCTTAAAAATATTAATGATTCCTTTAGCCTCGGCTGGGGTGATTGCATTGTTTTTTCGTAGAAGTGGAGGAATTGCCTCTTTAATTTCTCTTTTAGCCTCATTTGGAATACTTTATTTTTCGTGGCAGTTGATGAACGCAGGAGTTATCGGGCGTATATGGAGTGTGTCCTGGATTGAGCTAGGTTCTTTTGTTGCTCGTGCGGGAATATTGTTCGATAGCAATACGGCAACAATGCTTTTCGTAGTAGCTTTCATTGGTTTTTGGATTCATGTGTTTAGTTTAGGATATATGAACGATGACGGCAGTAAGGCTCGTTATTTTGGAGGACTTTCAATCTTCATGTTCTCGATGCTTGGTATTGTTTTAGCGGATAATTTGATCATGATTTTTGTATTCTGGGAATTGGTTGGATTCAGTTCTTATATGTTGATCTCTCACTACTTTACTACAAAAGAAGCGTCTGAAGCTTCGAAGAAAGCATTTATCGTAAATAGAGTGGGGGATTTCGGTTTTCTGTTAGGTATTATCGCTACTTATTGGTACTATGGAACTGTTGACCTTATGGAGTTGAGCGATTCTTCTTTAATGAAAAAAGAGTATATCGCGGCTTTACTCATGTGTGGCTTTCTAGGTAAATCAGCACAGTTTCCTTTACAAGTTTGGTTGCCTGATGCAATGGCTGGGCCAACACCAGTGTCAGCATTAATACATGCGGCAACTATGGTCGCGGCGGGAATTTTCTTTTTAGTAAGAATTCAGTTCATGTTTACAGCTGATTTATTAACGATTATTGCCTGGCTTGGAACCTCGATGGCACTATATGCCGGTTGTTGCGCAATGGTTCAACGAGATATCAAGAAAGTCCTTGCCTA
>CAWUTK010000246.1:0-10780 GCA_963924785.1 uncultured Opitutales bacterium | reverse complement strand
TTCCCCTAACTTTTCTACTGGCATTTCCACAAGAATCACCTGCCGAAAAACACCACTCCAACCTTCTCGCAAAAGTTTTATTGCTTGTGTTGAAAGTGCCACCTCAAAAGGGTCAAAAAGCCAGTTTTGTAACGGATTTATCATCTTCTTCATATCTTGTTGATACAGAGCAATTAATGTGCCAATAATTATTCTTGAGCCAAATGGATGAATTTATTAATCATTGTACAGCAACAGCTTGAGATCCTATTTAAAACCCTCTTTTTGTCGGGCGAATCTAGTTAGGTTTTTCATCAACTCATCCCGAAGTCTAACATTATAATACGCTTAAGGATAAAAGCGAAAGATATTCTGTTCATTTGGTAAAAACGAAACTGCGTCATCACTTAATATAGTAGCTCTATCGAGAATTTCACTAGGAACGGGATCATTTAATGAAGAAAACAACTGACGAGATTGCTCTTTATTTCGGGCACCAACTGTCATTGAAGAAAGTCCTGGCTGGCGATTTAGCCATTGGAGTGCGATCGCCACTGGGGTACAACCATATTCCTGACCTAGATCCTTCAATTTTTCGCTAGAATTATACAAGTGAGGCCAAACAGCTGGATCAAAGAACACGGTTGATGGACGATGATCTCCTTCTTTAAATGTAGGTTTCTCCGGAAACTTACCCGTCAGAACTCCTTGTGCTAGAGAACTATAGCTAACAACTTCTATTTTATTCTTCATGCAATACGGGATAATTTCAGCTTCAGGCTTCCGCCAGAACAAGTTATAGCAAAGTTGGTGTGCATCTATTTTCGCCACTTCCATCGCCTGCTTCATTTGCTCAACTGAAAAGTTGCTGACTCCAATAGCTCCAATCGTGCCTTTTTTGCGTTCATTTTCCAATAGTTCAAAATAAGGCCTCAGATCCACTCCCGATTTTGGCCAATGAACATAATACAAATCAATTTTTTCAGCTTTAAGATTCCGTAAGCTTTGATACAGAAAGTGAACAATCTGCTGAGGGCCTTTTCGAATAATCCCCTTAGACGCGATAAATGCGTCATCCCACTTATCTTTTAAAAAAGCACCTATTAATCTCTCAACTGAGCCATCGCCGTACAATAAAGCAGTGTCCCAATGATTTATTCCTTTATCCCAGGCAACTTCCATCACATCACGAGTGTCTGCCTCATTCTGCCCGCCCCAATGCTCGCCTCCAAAAGCCCAAGTTCCAAGAACCAAGGGATTGGTTTCCTTCGGTAAGGTTCCGAATTTCACAGAATGAGCCATGAGTTACAATATAGGTTTATTAATACGATAAATTTCATTAATAACACAGTGCAACAAAGATTAAAATCAATTTATAGAGTTGAAAAATAAATAAAACGCCTTACAAATTTAAACCATATGGAAAATAAAGAAGAGAAGTTGATCGGAACTCGAGGTTCTATTTTTACCTTATTATTAACAGGAGTATTTTTCCTTTTCATTCAAAACGTGCTACGAAGCCATGTCCACATGGAAATCGGCCCGAAAAATGCCATTGCTATATTCTCAGCGCTTCCTCTTACAGGTGTATTCTGGTTCGCTAGCAACATGTTCTACATTACTTTCGTGGATCACGTAAGAAACAAAAAAAGAAACCAATAAACCCTCTTTTCCTATAAGAGTTTAGGTCTCTTTTACAGAAACCTAAAACAGGAACAGCATATCTTCCCATGACACAAATACTCGGCAAGTGCTTAGAAGTTCCCATTAAAATAAATCCTGATCGCGAAATTGTACAATGCGATGGATTAGAGTTCCCTTGGGAATGGAAAGCAACCGATGGTTATTTCCTCATTAGAATCGAAAACAACATAATTTGCGTCGGATATGTTAACGAACAACATGAACTCAATATAGAATTCAGAGGAAAAGACCCCGATACGTTAACGAAAGAAATCCTAAGAAGAGATTTCTTAAAAAAAGAGCATTTATCATACATTTCAGCAGAAATTGTTTTAGCAAACCATTGCCTCGTGAATGGCATCGAGTACATTCAACGATAATTGCGATACTAATCAGTTTAGATTTATTAACCTTAGAGTTGAAAGTTGCTAAATTAAACGTGCCCACGAATGCAAGTTAAGCACCACGTTTGCCGCTGAACTGACAACCTCGAACATTCAACCGCCAATATGCTAAAATCGATTCAGCTCAAAAATGTTCAACAAAACAATTTAAAGGGATTTGATCTCAATATCCCACAAGGCAAATTAATTGTTGTCACGGGTCTCAGCGGAACAGGGAAATCTTCACTCGTTTTTGAAACAATTCACGCGGAAGGTCAAAGGCGATATGTTGAAACGTTCAGTCCATACGCTCGACAATTTCTCGAATTACTCGACAAGCCCAAAGTTGATGCAATAGAAAACATACGTCCATCCATCGCAATTAAGCAAGGCAACACGGTTAAGACTTCACGTTCCACAGTAGGAACGATGACCGAACTCTGCGACTACTTCAAAATCTGGTTTTGCCACAATAGCGAATTATTTGATCCGAGCACAAACAAAGTAATCACAACCCAATTTCCTCCAACAATCTGGAAAACATTAAATCAACAAGCAAAAGATCACTCACTACTTATTTTATTTAAACTTAAAAAACCAGAAAACATAAGCATCGATGAAATGCTGACATCGCTAAAAGCCCAAGGTTATTCAAAAATATACCACAATAATGACATTTATAAAATCAATAGCTTTCTTGAAAAAGAAAAACAGGCCCTATCATCACAAGGTCATTTCTTCGTCATTCAAGATAAAGTAAGCGTCGTTCCGAAAAACAAAAGTCGCTTCATTGAGTCTGCAACAACGGCTTTCTCTTTTGGGAAAGGTGAACTCCACATCTTCGATTTAACATCAAACAGGCAATCTTCCTACCATCAAACACTACAATCCCCTCAAACTGGTCGTATTTTCAAAAACCCTTCTCCTGCCCTATTTTCCTTCAACTCTCCGGTAGGTGCATGCCCCGATTGCAGAGGATTTGGCCGAATCATTAAAACGGATTACAAGTTAGTCATCCCTGATGAAAGTTTAAGTATCAAACAAGGTGCCATCCGCCCCTTTCAAGGAAATGTTTACGGAGAATGCCAAGAAGAGCTCATTCGCATAGCCAAAAAAAATAAAGTCTCAATAACAGAACCCTGGGGTAAACTTTCAAAAAGAGAAAAAGCATACATCATCGAAGGCGATTCTAATTACGTCGAAGGCAATAAAAAGTGGTATGGGATCAAGCGTTTTTTCAAATGGCTGGAGTCCAATACTTACAAAATGCACATCCGTATTTTCCTATCAAAATACAGAAAGTATAGTCTTTGCCCACAATGTAATGGATCAAGACTTCAAGAAGAAGCCCTGCTCTGGAAATGGCAAAACCACACGCTTCCAGACTTATACCAGATCAGTGTATCCTCCCTGCACGAATTATTATCAAGTAATCCTTCTAAACTGAAGCATCATCAAGCCGACCTGTCACGAGAGGCGATACTCAAACGCCTAAGCTATCTCCAACAAGTTGGGCTCGGATACTTAACACTTGATAGAACATCAAGAACGCTTAGCGGTGGCGAAGTCCAAAGAGTTAACCTCACTGCATGCCTTGGAACATCTCTCACCGATACATTATTTATTCTAGATGAGCCTACCGTAGGATTACACTCTAGGGATATCCACCGCTTAGTTGAAATATTACAACAACTCGTTCATGCAGGAAACACCGTTATCGTCGTTGAACATGATGAATCCGTAATGCGTGCTGCCGATCACATTATTGAAATCGGAGAAAAACCAGGACGCGAAGGAGGCAATATCGTATTCACAGGATCGCCTCAAAAAATCACCCAAAAGAAAAACAGTATTACAGGCGATTACCTTTCTGGGAAGAAAACCATTCGCAGAATGGATTTCAAGCGAACTAAATTAATTAAGAAAACAACCGCTCAACTTTTAATCAGAAATGCCAGTCACAATAATATTCAGAATCTAAACTTAAGCATTCCCCTGAAACGCTTAGTCACTATCAGTGGCGTCTCAGGATCCGGGAAATCTACTTTACTAAATGATATTATTTTCAAAAACCTAAATAAGCATGCTTCTGTTAAATCAACAGACTCCATTGATGAAGTCGTTTTAATCAACCAATCTGCTGTAAGTAAAACACCTCGATCAACTCCAATCGTCTATACTGATGGCTGGGACCCTATTAAAAATATTTTTGCTAAAACAGAATCAGCGAAATCGGCCGGATTAATTGCTTCTCATTTTTCGTTCAACAGCGGTGTCGGCCGGTGCGAACATTGCAACGGACTCGGAAGTGAAAGTATTGAAATGCAATTCCTATCTAATGTATACATCGATTGCGCAGTCTGCAACGGTTCTCGATATAAAGATGAAGTCTTAAATATTCAATACAAAGGGAAAACAATATCAGATGTATTAAATATGACCGCCGAAGAGGCATTAGTCTTTTTTGAAGGCGAGAAAAAAATTTGCACTCGACTGAGCAGTTTAATCGATGTTGGTTTAGACTACCTTCTACTGGGACAACCCCTAAATACTCTTTCAGGTGGTGAATCCCAAAGGCTCAAGCTCATCAAGCATCTTCCGACGAGGGACGAAAAAAAACATTCTTTAATTCTCTTGGATGAACCCACAACAGGCTTGCATAGGCACGATGTCAAAAACTTACTAAATGTCTTCTTTAAACTAATTGATCAAGGCCATAGCATTATCGCAATAGAACACCAAATGGATGTTCTCTGTTCGAGCGATTGGATTATCGAAATGGGTCCATCAGCAGGCACCGAAGGAGGTAAGGTCGTCGCAGAGACGACACCCGAAAAACTTGCTAAACTTTCGTTCCCAAGTAGCCCTTTTCTGAAATTTCACCTCAACCAGGACTTTTCAAAAAAAGCTAAACCGTCTTCAAAAAAAACAATACTTAAAGCAACAAATTTAACTATTACTGGGGCAAGGGAACATAATTTAAAAAACGTCTCCTTAGAGATTCCAAACAAAAAAATCAGCGTAATTACAGGCGTATCGGGTTCCGGAAAATCCTCACTCGCGTTTGATATAATTTTCGCAGAAGGCCAACGGCGATTCATGGAATCGATGTCTTCTTATTCTAGGCAATTTGTAGAACAAATGCCAAAGCCAGATGTCGACAGAATCACAAATATTCCTCCATCTGCTGCTATTGCACAGCGTGTCAGCCGGGGTAGCCGAAAATCAACCGTGGCAACGGTCACAGAGGTGGCTCATTTCTTGCGACTCTTATTCGCTAAAATCGGCATTCAATACAATCCAAAAACCAATAATGCAGTCACTAGCATTTCACTTTCCGAACTTAAAAAACATGCGCTTAAAAACATCAAACAACAGCGAAAGCAAAAACACCTGTATCTATGCGCTCCTGTTATTAGAGGGCGAAAAGGCCATCATGAGCCTTTAGCTAATTGGGCAAAGAAAAAAGGGTACAAACAATTACGTTGCGATGGAGAAATAATACAAACAGATCAATTCAAAAAACTAGACCGTTACAGTGAACATGACGTCGAAATCATCATTGCAGACTTTGGCATTAAAAAAAATAGTAACCATACGGAAAAGGACATTGGCTCATTCCTCGACGAAGCAATAACTCTCGGAAAAGGGTCTTGTCTACTACTCAACGATATCGATTCACACTGGTTATCCATTCACAAAACGGATCCGGAAACGGGAGAGTCTTTCCCTGAACTCGACCCAAAGAACTTCTCCTGGAATTCACCTCGTGGGTGGTGCCCAGAATGTAAAGGCTATGGAAGAATATATGAAGAAGAGGAATGCATCTTATCAACAATTTGTCCGAAATGTGAAGGAAGCAAACTTAACAAAAACAGCTCATTTGTTAAAATAAAACTGAAGAACGGCCACACTCTATCCCTTCCAGATCTACTTAAGTGTACTTCTGGAAATTTACTAAAACAACTCTCTAAACTCCAATTAAATTCCAGAGAAAAAGCTATTGCAACTGACATTCTTCCTCAAATAAAGGAACGACTTTTATTCATGGACAAGGTCGGCATTGATTACCTCGCCTTTGATCGAGATGCCACCACACTCTCTGGAGGAGAAGCACAACGCATTAGACTTGCCGCACAGTTAGGATCAAATTTATCTGGTGTTCTCTACATCCTGGATGAACCCTCAATTGGATTACATGCAAAGGATAACGAGCAACTAATCAAGTCTCTCATCGATTTAAAAGAAAAAGGAAACACCATCCTCGTGGTCGAACATGACGAAGAAATCATGCGTCAAGCAGATCACCTCATTGACATTGGACCACTCGCTGGGATTCATGGCGGGGAAATCATCGCTGAAGGCACTCCTACCCAAGTATTAAAAAACAAACACTCCCTAACCGCAAAATTTTTAAAATCCGGAATCAAGCACCCGATTAATGGCAAATACCGCATCCTGCCACCTCAAAAAGAACAAGGATCAACCAAGCACATTTCTTGGATTACTGCTAAGAAAACAGCTTTAAGAAACCTTAAAGGAGATGATCTATTTCTACCGTTGAACAAACTCATTTGTGTTTGCGGTCCATCAGGTGCGGGTAAATCCACACTTATTCGAGATCTAATCAAACCTTCGGTTCTCCAAGCCTGTAAAGCCAAGAAGGCCGTTTTAACAGGAAAGGCATTATTCGAATCGGGGGTAATTAACAATGATCATTCAAAAGAAACGGTCATCTCTCGCCTAATTAATGGGCATCTCTTTGATCAAATCATTGAAGTGGATCAATCACCTATTGGCAAGACCCCTAGATCTATTCCTGCGACCTATCTGGGTGCATTTGATATTATTCGCAATTACTTTGCAAACTTACCTGAAGCTAACATGCGAGGTCATACATCGAGCACCTTCTCTTTCAATACTCCTGGAGGTCGGTGTGAGACATGCAACGGTGGCGGAAGGATAAAGCTCGAAATGAATTTCATGCCAGACACCTACATTGACTGCGACGAATGTAACGGTTCACGCTATTCGGATGATCTGAATGATATTCGTTGGAATCAAAAAAGCATCAGCGAAATTCTTGATATGACGTTCCAGGAAGCCACCAGCTTTTTCAGTTTCCATACACGCCTTAAAGCCATGATGGAACTCATGAACGAAACAGGGCTCGGATATTTGAAACTAGGACAAAGCTCCCCTTCTCTTTCTGGCGGTGAAGCACAGCGCTTAAAACTTGTAAGCGAACTATCCAAAGGCTCTCCAAGTTTCACACAGTTGAAACGTGGAACCCACAAACAAAATCTTTACATATTAGAAGAACCAACGATTGGCCTCCATGCAAGTGATTGCGAGAAACTGCTTGAAACACTCCACCGACTCGTTAATCAAGGCCATACTGTTATCGTTATAGAGCACAACCTTGATGTATTAATGGAAGCAGACTACATTGTAGAAGTTGGACCCAAAGGTGGAGACGAAGGCGGAAGAATCACCTATCAAGGCAATCTATCCGGTTTGCTAAAAAAGAAGAACAGTGCCACTGCTCCATTCTTAAGAAAATTACAACTAGTCTAAGTAACCAAGTGCTGAACCCGATTTAGCCGTACCCATTCGGAATTTTTTGCCATTCTTTTCGATGACAAAATCTTTCACCTCAGAAGCCATAATCTTAATTTGCCCCCGACGATTAATCTTCATACGCTCACCTTGCTTAACGGTGCCTCGGAACAAAACCTTATTATCCATTACTTGAGTAATACTGATCAATACGTTCTTACTTGCGATAATGTAAATGCTATCAACTTCTGGTAATAAATCGATATCATTTGGTTCGACATCTCCATTTTCAACTCGTGAAGCTGATTCGCGATAGTCTTCAGATTCATCATCGCTACTACATGAACTAAATACCGTAAACAATAAGCTTAAAAATATCAGTGCTCCAACTGCCGCTGCACCAATTTTGATATAGAGAAACTGTTGATCGCTTAAACCGGAAATCACAGACCCAACTGAAGATCCACCATTATATCCACCTTCTTCTTTCGCAATATCAGACTTTGATGCAACAACACTATCCGATGTTTTATTAAGCGCTCCTAAATTGATTTGGCCATAAAACTCACGATTATCTTTTCTCGAAATAGAGCTTTTTGCACTACGGCGGGCAATTAAATATTCCTTAGCAATCGCGTTAACATCCATTTCGAGATAACGAGCATAATTTTTAAAAAACCCTGTTTTATAAATTTCAGGTAAATCAAAATCAAATTCGTTATTTTCAAAAAACTGAAGATAATCGATTCTGATCTTAATGCTCTCTGCAGCCTCACGCAATGATATACCTTTACGCTTTCTAGCCTCTTCAAGTTTTTCTCCAATAGTTTGCATCTCAAAAATGTGTTTAATTAATAGTTACGAATATAAAGATTCTAGCATTTAAACAAGTTTATTCTCCGGGATCGCACCTTACAGATCCTCGGGGTCGATTAACAATTCTCGAGGCTTTGATCCATTATCTGGGCCAACAATTCCCTTATCTTCTAATAAATCCATCATCCTCGCCGCTCGATTGTAACCAATCGAAAGCTTCCTCTGTAATAACGAAGTTGAAGCCTTCTTCTGAACCTTGAGAACTTGAAGTGCTTTACGGAGAAGTTTCTGGTCACCAGTAGCCCCGTTATCATCGCCTCCACCTCCAAACATATCATCTTCATCCTCTTCTTCTTCAGCATCAATAGACTCTTGAACTGCCTGAACATAGTCGGGCGGTCCATTCACCTTTAGAAACTCAACAACTGCCTCAATTTCATCATCGCCCATGAACGCCCCTTGAGCACGTGTGATAACCGCAGAGCCTGGGAGCGTGCAAAGCATATCACCTTTACCAATCAAAGCTTCAGCCCCTTTTGTATCCAAGATAGTCATACTGTCTCGATAGGATGCCACCTTAAAGGCAATACGACAGGGAAGGTTTGCCTTAATTGTTCCAGTGATCACATTTACCGCTGGACGCTGGGTCGCGAGAATCAAGTGAATACCAGCAGCACGAGCTAACTGTGCTAAACGCGCAATACACGTTTCGATATCTGCCGGAGCAACCATCATCAAATCGGCAAATTCATCTACAATACAAACAATGTATGGCAGCTTTGTTTTTGGAATATCCAAATCTTCCTCATCCACAGATTCCGTATCAATATTACTTAAATTGGCACGTTCTTCAGGAGTCAATAATTCATCCAGTGCTGCGGCTTTTGCCTTTTCTTCCTTCGTTTTCAGAACCTTTGCATTGAAGCCAGCAATATTCCGCACACCCAATTTAGCAAAAATATGATATCGCCTATCCATCTCTGAAATTAACCATTTCAATGCACCTGGAACTTTTTTCGCATCCGTCACGACAGGAATCAACATGTGCGGAAGTGTATTGTAAATCTGCATTTCCACGATTTTTGGATCAACCATGATAAAACGAATATCATCAGGACTTCCAAAATAACAAAGCGAAGCAATAATCGAATTAATACAAACTGTTTTACCTGCACCCGTAGATCCAGCAATCAACAAGTGTGGCATTTTAGCCAAATCAACAACTAGTGGTTTGCCACTAACCTCTTTACCCAGAACCAATGGAATATGTGCATCTGCATCCGCCCAAGCCTTCGACTCAACAATCTCTCGAATACAAACAGCTGATGCTTTAGCATTCGGCACCTCAACCCCAACACACCCTTTCCCAGGCACAGGTGCCAAAATTCGGACCGCTTCCGCTTTTAATGCCATCGCAATATTCTTATCCAAACCGGAAATCTTCTCCACCTTAACACCCGCTGATGGATAAATATCATAACGCGTAATAACCGGCCCTCGATGAACTTCCCCAAGTTCAACTTTAATTTTAAAATCGGCTAATGTCTTCTGTAAAGCCATGGCTGTCGCTTCAAAATCCTCCACAGCTTGTTCGGATGCAGGAGCTTCTGGCAATAGATCAAGAGGGGGGAATATGTAATCACCTTCTCGCTCCTTAAAAATTGCATCCGCTTTTTCAACTCTTTCTCCTTCAACGATCTTGAGCCCCTTCAATTTATCTTCCTTAGGCTCTTTTTGCTCAACTTCAGCCACTCGTTCGGCAACAGGTGCAACTTTCTCAACAGCTGGTTCTGGGGCTGACTCCAAAACCGGTTCTGGTTCAACAGCTTCCTCCACCACAGCAACCTTCTTTTTTGCTGTACGCTTAGGCTTGTCAACAACTTCTGGTTCAGCAACTGCCTTCGCAACTTTAACTGGGACGGACTTATTCTTATCAAGTAATGGGTTCTTCAACAACCCCGGTTCATCATCATCGACTTCAACAACCTCTTTAACTGCTTCCTTTTCAATGGCGGCTTGGGGGGTCTTCTCTACTACTACTGATGTCGCAACTTCTGCTTTATCCTGAGCTTTATTTACCTTTGCTTCCGACCATCTCTGCTTAAATCCGTTCAGTAAATTTGCCAATGTTTCCTTAAACTCATCAAACGATTTACTCACATCATCTGAAATCAAAACAGTTAACGCCGCAATTTGAACCGCAAACAGTAAAACTGAACTGCCAAACGCGCCGATAGTATCTCTCAACAGCGCCCCAAAAACCATACTTCCGAGTTGACCACCGAATCCAGCGGTAAAAATCCCCGGAAGCCCCGTTCCACCATTTGACCAAATAATTCCCTCCATGATTGCCGCTAAAC
>CAWUTK010000245.1:0-39805 GCA_963924785.1 uncultured Opitutales bacterium | reverse complement strand
GAGTTGGGTGTTCTTAGAAAAGAAATTGAACTGTCCGCTGCATCAAACTCCGATAGAGAGGTTGATGTGATGAAGTTGATAAAGAAACTTGAAGTGGAGCTTCGTCGCTCTCAGTCCAAATTGGAAAATTCAACTACCGGTTTTGGAGAAGAAAAAGCGATTTATTTAAAACAAGTCACAGATCTGGAAAATGCGTTAGAGGAAGCTCAAAAACAAATGTCAGTTGAGAGAGAACTTCGCAAATCAGATGCCTCAACTGCTAGTAGGGCTATTCAGTCATTAGAACAGGGCTTGATTAGTGCGAATGAGTTGTTGAAGCAAAAAGAGAAAGCTGTTTTTACGAAGGAGAAGAAATATTTCGCGACACGCGACAAGTTAAATAGCGACTTGATAAAAGCACGCAAAGAATTGAAAATCTTAAAGGGCGGAGGTCTTGCGAAGAATGAGGAATTGAAGAAGACCATGAAGGAGCTTGAGACTGAGCT
Source organism: uncultured Opitutales bacterium (assembly GCA_963924785.1). Classification (GTDB taxonomy): domain Bacteria; phylum Verrucomicrobiota; class Verrucomicrobiia; order Opitutales; family CAJWYM01; genus CAWUTK01. The sequence goes on along the minus strand of CAWUTK010000245.1, from coordinate 39,320 downwards.
GATTTCTTCCAACAAGAGGTTTGCTTCTCTGTCTAAAGAGTTGCAGGCAGAAAAAAGTGCGTCAAAAAATCAAATTGATAAAGTCCGTAAGGAGTTATCGATTGCTAAAGATGCAGTGGGGAAATTGACTTCTGGGAATAGTGGACAGTTAGATGCGGCGAAAACCGTAATAAAAGCTTTACAATCTCAATTGATAGCTTCTAAGAAAGACCTTAATAAGGTGAATGCCCTTTTAAAGAGTGAGTCTAAGGTGTTAGGAGAAAAAGTGAAATCGTTAGAAATGTCATTGCTTGATTCAAAGAAAAGGATTGGTGCATTAGGCGTTGAGAAGCTTTTAGTTCAAGAGCAAACAACGTTATTAGTTGAAACATTAGAGAGAGAGTTATTTGTATCGAAGAAAGCACTCGAGGCCGAAATGCAAGTGCAGAAGGGGTTATTGGCAAATGAGCGATTGTTAAAGAAGGATTTTTCCGATTTGCAAAAAACATTTGAGGAGGAAAGTTCGGGCAAATTGAATCAAATTAAAGCAAGTGAATTATCTATTAGTAAACTTCAGGCAGAAATTGCTAAATTAGGCAAGTTGGCAAGCAAAGGGAAGTTGGTTGAAAAAAAGCAAAAAGAAGTTACCGGATTGAAGAAACCGTTAGTTAAAGCTCGTGAGGACATTCAGGAGTTGTCTGCATTATATGAGAAGCGTCTGAAGGATAAGGGATTTGAATATAGTAGAAAGGTCGGGCTTATGGAGACTGAGGTTTCTTTAGTGACCCAACAATTGAAGCAAGCTGCAGAGAAAAAAGAGGCTGAAGTTCATACTTATCGGAGGCAGATTGCTCAACTGAATGCCGAGCTTGAAAAAGCAAAGAAGCTTGCCACTAAAACTGAGGATAAGAAAAGCTTAAAGTCTAAAGAAAGACGAATTGATGAATTGGAGTCAGAGTTGGAAGTTGCTCAGACGGATTTGAGGAAAATAATGTCACTTCATGACAAGGAGACAAAAAAGAATAATAAAATCACATCGGCTCAAATTCATGGGCTTGAAGTTGAATTGAAAAATGCTAAGTCCGGTCTCACTGTTTTGATTGAAGAAAAATCCGAACGTTTAAAGGCTCGGGAGAGTAAAATTACTGAGTTACAAGAAAAAATTGTTTCGTTAAGTAAAAAGAGGAACCTGTTTACACGAAAGAAAGATGCTGCGGAAATAGAGGGTTTGAAGGGGAAAGTATCTGATTTAATGGCGGAGAAAGAGAGGTTGACAAATGAGGGACTTGGTCAGCGTAAATCATCTCTTGCTGAAATTGCATCTCTGGAAGCTAAATTAAGTGAAGCTCATGCAAAGAACATAAGCGGTGAGAAAAAGTTAGTGAAGCTGGTCGAAGATAAAACGAAAGATTTGAATGCTCGAGAAGCAGAAATTACTGAACTTCAAAAAGCAATCAAAGCGTTGAGTGAGAAAAAGAATTTGTTCACAAAGAAGAAAGATGCAGTAGAGTTAGCAAAGCTGAAGAAGCAAGTGACTGTTCTTCAGGCAGAAAAGGCGGAATTAATGAAGACCCACTCGTCTCAAGCTGAAGCAAGTCGAAATCAGATTGCTTCATTGGGATCTAAATTAAGTGACGCTCATGAAAAGAGCATACGCGGTGAAAGCAAGTTAGTGAAGCTGGTCGAAGATAAAACGAAAGATTTGAATGCTCGAGAAGCAGAAATTACTGAACTTCAAAAAGCAATTAAAGCGTTGAGTGAGAAAAAGAATTTGTTCACGAAGAAGAAAGATGCAGTAGAGTTAGCAAAGCTGAAGAAGCAAGTGACTGTTCTTCAGGCAGAAAAGGCGGAATTAATGAAGACCCACTCATCTCAAGCCGAAGAAAGCAAAGATAAGATTGCTTCATTGAAAAAGGCTCTGAATGATTCAAAAATATCGAGTCTTACTAGAGATGAAAATAAGGAAATGTTAAATAAGGCAGGTTCTCATATTATGGAAATGGGGATGGATTTAACCAAAACTCGTTTGGCATTTCAGCAACTTCGAGAAACCTCCATCGCAAAAGAGAAAAGTTTAACAGAGGAAGTCCGTAAATTAGAAGCGAACTTGGAGGTTGCTCATAATAAACTAGAGGATGCGTTAGAAGTTTTGGATGAAGATGAAGGGGCTTATTCTTCACGGGTTAAATCGTTGCAGTCTGAATTATCTAAAACGAAAAAAGCGTTTAATAAAATAAATAAAGGGAAAATTAAGGAATCGAATGAATCGCTTAATTTGATTCGTGATTTGGAAACAGAATTAGTTGAGACCAAAGAGGAAATTAAGTTAATTGAATCGACCGCAAGGAAAGAGATTCTTCTCGTTAATAAAGAGAAGAAAGATGTTATTGAGATTGCTAAAGGCAATATTCAATCATTGGAAAAAACGATCAAGCAATTAGAAATTGAAAATGAAAGCTTTAAGGCTACTGAGAGTGGACAGCCTGTTGAGGCGCTTAGGCGATCTATTTCAAAGCTCAGTGCTCAAGTCGAAGAAAAAAAATCAATTGAGAAAAAATTATCTCAGTTAGAACGAGAGTCTTTGGATTACTCTAAGAAAAAAGTTAATTTAGAGGATAAGGTTAAGCAGCTCACAATGAGTTCAACAAAGCAACTTGAGGCAATAAATGGATTGAAAGAGCGGTTGAATCTCTCAGGATCGCTTGATTCGCCTGTAAAAAGGGGAGGGGGCATGGGCAAGAGTAAAATGCTAAACTTAGTGAAAACGCTCGAGAAAGAATTCGCCGATAATTTGAAGCGCTTCAAGGCCAAGGAACGCGACTATATAAAGAAGAAAAAAGAGTCAGATTTGAAATCTAAAAAGCTTGAACTTGAAATAGCAGAAGTGAACAAGGTTAGAAATGAGCTTGAGCGTGAATTGAAAACCCAAGGTTTGGAAAAAGGGAAGCTTTCAGAATTAGTGAATTCTTTGAAGAAGGAGTTGTTGGAAAGTGATGAAGATCTAAAGGATTTATCGAAGAAAGGTAAAGCCCCATTGGTTAAGGAGCTTGCTGGATTAAGGAGGAAATTGAAGGCTTCAAATCAATCATTAGGAGAACAGCTTGTAGCTATTAATGAAAAAGATCGTGAAACTAATGCGTTGGTCGCTTCTTTAGAGAAGCATATTGCGAGTTTGGTTAAAGAGGGTAATAAGCTAAAAGCTAGAAGCGGTAATGGAGAGAGCGAGTATAAGCGGAAAGTAGCATCGTTAGAGTCGGATTTAGAAAAAGCGCTGCTTGCTTCCAATAAGTCAAAACTTCGGCATAAAAGTGAAATGGAAAAAGCATCTAAAGTCGTGAAAACGCTTGAATCTGAGTTTGCAAAATCAAAAAAGAACTCGAGTCAGCCATTGGAAAAGGAGAATTTGAAGCTTCGTAATGATATTTCGGCAATGAAGAAGGCTCTTAGCTCGAAGGAGCATGCTTTTGATGTTAAGGGGAATGAGTATAAAGGTATAATTGAGAAATTAGAGGATCGTTTGGGAAAAGAGATTTCAGAGAGGGATCGTTTTAAGAAGCTATTGGTTAAGGCGGAAAAAGTAACAAATGCTGAAATCGAGGAATTGAAGAAAGAATTAACTCATTTAATTATCGAGAAGGATGATGGCGAGAAAAAGCAGTTACTAATTACACGAAAATTGACCTCAGAGACTGAGCAGCTAGAGAAAGCCCTTGCTGAGACTATCAGTAAGCTAGATTCAAGTAACAAAACTCATTTGGAAGATTTGGCGAAGAAAGCAAGAGAAGTTGAATTGCTGAAAGAGGCTTTAGAGAAGACCAGTCGGCGTTTGGTTGATGTAGAGGCTAGTGGAAAGGTCAGGGCTTTGAAGAAAGAATTAGCTAGTGCTCGGAAAGATGCTGATGAAGCACGATCCACGCTTGCGAAGTCGAGTAAACGTTTGGCTGCTGAAATCCTTGAGTTAAAGAAAGGCTTAAGTTTAGCTGATGGTGAAATTGGGAAATTAGAGGCAGCGTTGGTTCTTAAAGATCGTTCGCTTGGTGGCTCTGTTAAGAATTTAGAGGAATCTTTAGCGCAAGCTATAAATGAAAAGAAACAGCTGGAAGGTGAAATTAGTTCTCAACGAGAAAAAAGACTTAATTCAGTAACCGATCTGGAGAAAAATCTATCGGAGCTTCGGGTAGAGGTTGATGTAAGAGAGAAATTATATTTAAAGAAAGAGGATGGATTGCGTGAGGAGATTTTTCTTTTGAAAAAGGAATTTTCCCAGTCGAAATTGGACCTTGATAAAGTCACAAAAGTTTCAAGTAGTCAGGACGTGAAAACTTCAAAATTGATTTCTGATTTGGAAAAAGAATTACTTGGTGCGAAGAAAAACGAAAGTGAACTTCAGGTAAGACTCTCCGATGAGCAGCAAAAGAAAAAATTGGTTGTTTCTAAGTTGGAATCTGCGTTGTCTAAAAAACAACTAGAGTTAATTGCGCGGAATAAAGTGGCGAAGGTTGATGCCCAGAAACTGACTGAATTAGAAAAAGAGTTGGTTGATAAAAACGACCGTTTGAAGAAAACGCTATCCGCTCAAAAGAATGAGAAAGTTGTTCACAAAAAATCTTTGGCTGAAATTGAGGGAGAACTACAGTCTACATTAGCGGATTTGTCCGATAAAAATTTAACAATCAATCAAGCGAAGAAAAATGAGGTTGTTTCAGAAAAAAAGTTAGAATCCTTGACGAAAGAATTGGGTGATTTGAATAAAGTTCTTGTGCGAAATTCAACAAGTGCGTCTAAGGTTGAATCAATCTTAACTCAGAAGATTTCAGAATTAGAGCTTCTCGTTGAAGGTTTGAATAAAGAACTTTCTGGTAGTAAGGCAACTATTAGCAAAGTGAGGTCTAAGGATGTTAATAAAATCTCAGAATTAGAGAAAGAGCTAGCTCAATTAGAAATAAAAGCCGGTGGTGGGGCGCGAACTGTTATTCAAACTAAGAAATTGAAAGCAAGATTGTCTGAATTGGAATCTGATTTAATTAAATCGAGTAAGGAACTAAAGAAGGTTCAGCAAATTTTGAGTAAGACGGAGTCTTCAAAAAATAATATTATAATTGGATTGGAGAAAGATCTTAAGCGTTTGAAAGATAAAGGGGGATCTCGTGGAGAGAATAGTCAAACTTCAAAAAATGATGTTTCTGAGTTAGAGAATAAAATTTCACGCTTAGAGATGGAAAATCGAAAAGCGAATGCCATCATTAAAAGTTTAGAAAAAGAGGTTTTGGCAAAACGGGCAATATTGAAGGAAGATTCTGGTTCTAGTCGTGATAAGTCGGCTAGACGTTTAGATTCTGCTCTTGAAGCGTTAGCATTGGCTGAAGAGCAAAATATAGAGAATAAGAAGAGGTTTGATCGGCGTAGAGGTGAACTCGATGGAGAGATTGCTGTTTTGAATAAACGGTTGAAGTCGGCAAAGGGCATGAAGTCAAATGGTTCGGATAGTGAAGGATCTAGTAATGGTGATTCTATTGCTTTAGCTCAGCAGTTGGATTTGGCTCAAAGTAAATTATCGAGTGTAATGGATACATTAGATGAGCAAGAAGCCGCTTCGAAAAAGCAGGTGTCATTTTTGAAAAAAGATCTTTCTCGGCTACAAAAAGAACTTTCTCGAAAAAATAAAAACGATGTTGCTTTGGAGGCTAGTGAAGCGAAGGTTAAGCAATTAACCAAAGCTTTAGCGGAAGCAAAAATGAACTCAGCTCAGGAGGGAGGGCGCTCTGAGGATGATATTGCTCGAATAAGCAATGAGCTTGATGATGTTCGGGAGGAGTTGGCCTTGGTGAAAAAAGCAGCTCGTGATGAAATTGCAATTTTGAACTCTGAAAACAACAAGGACGTTAGTTTGTCTCAAGTTGCTATTGAAAATCTAGGGAAAGAAAATGAAACGCTTCGCATGGAGTTGAGTATTATTAAGAAAGGCAAAAAACGCTTAGAGGAACGGCTTAATAGTTCGGCTGGTGCCGGTGTCAGTTCAGTGTCAAAACTGTCTTCATCGGAGTCACAGGATTTACGGGCTGAATTAGAGGATGCAACGACTGCCGTTATGAAGATGCAAATCGCCCTTCAGCAATCAAATGATAAGTTAAATGTTCTGGAAATAGAGAATGCGGAACTTGGTGATCCGCGCCGTTTAGCTGCATCAAAGGATGGTTCTGGTGGTCAAAGAGCTAAAGATGTAAACATGTTGGAGAAAGCATTGCATGACGCGCAGGGCGCAATTGTTGACCTGAATGAGACGGTGAGGCGTAGAGATCAAATGATTGCTGGTCTCGAAACTACGTTGGAAGGTGCTCTTTCGAAAGAAGGAGGATTTGGATCCCAAAATAAGACTAAACTGTTTAAAGATCTTAGGAATAGGGTTAAGGTAGCAGAAGATGGTTTAGTATCTGCTAAAAGAGGGATTCGTTCAAAAGATAACGAATTGCAAACTATGCGAACAGAGCTCCAGCGGTCATTCAAAGAAATTATGTCTTTGCAAATGGGCTTGGAGAAATCAAATATTTTAATTAAGGACTTAACTGATAGTGATACACCTCGCTCAACTGCTAGTTCAGGGAATGTAAAGCAACTACAATCGCAACTTGTTGCTGCTGATAAAACGATAGATGCGTTGAAGCGTCAACTAAGTGATGCTTCGGCTCGAATTAATTCAATGTCGGTTGCACCTAATTTGAATAAGTCGGGCTCCGAGCCGGATGAGGCAGAGGTGAGATCTATTATTGCAGATTTGGATAGTAAATTGGTTGAAGTTAATGGCCAACTTGTAACGACAATCAATGAGTTGTCTAAAGCGAAAAAAGTATTAGTCACGAAATATGAAGAGAATGAATTGGCTCAACTTAAAATAGCAGATCAAGCTATTGCCTTGAGGGAAGTAACTTCTCTAAGGAATCAGGTTGCTGACCTAAGGGTAAACAAGAGGTTGTCTGGTTCGGAAGGAAACCGGAGTGATGAATCTCAATTGGATGCACTCCGAGGCGATCTGGAAAAATCACGATCAACTATTGCTAATTTACAAAGAGCCTTTGAAGCCGAAAATAAGAAAGTGGTGAGTTTGGAGGTCGAGCTATCTCAAGCAATTTCAAATATAGATTCCGGTTCAAGTAAGGATATGTCTAATTTAGAAGCTCAATTAGTGAATATAAGAGGTCTGAATCGAAATAATGAACTAGCACTGGCATCTTCTGAAAAACAATTGCAGGCTACTAGTAGTGTGTTAGTGGTTTCTCAAATGAATTTCAAAAAAGTGAATGATCGCGCTATATCTCTTGAAAATCAGTTGTTGGCTTTTAAAAATGCCCCTTCTCAAGTGGATCTAGAGAATTCAATTAAACGACTAGAGAAGGAGAATGGCTTGTTGGTTAGTGATTTTGAAAATATTAAAAATTTGTATCAGAAAAATTTAGCTCAAGTGTTACAATTGCAAAAAAATCTTGGTGCTGCAAATCAGCAAGTCGCTTATTATTCAGAGCAGTTAGCCAACCAAGCGTCCTCTTCTGCGAAGAAGACTGCGAATCAAGCTTCTTCGGCTTCATTGCAGCAGTCCTATCAACAAAGAGAACTTGAAAATGATCAGTTGCAAAAAGATATTGCCCAACTGAAAGAAGTTAATCAAGCGCTGCAAAGGACTATTGTTAGTAGTCGTCCAGTTCGTCAAGAGGTGCCAAGGCAAAAGGCATTGGCTTCCTCAACTAATTTTGAACTGCCTAGTTCTAATTCAAGTGTTCGTGATCAAAAGAGGACAGGGGTAACGGCTTCAACTGTTAATCGTTCTCAACCGCCTACATCGAATCGTAGATCTGGTGGTGTTAGCATCGTTAGTTTTCAAGCTAAAACAAGTAACAACACTCCTGTTCACTATTCAGAGTTTTTCGTCTTAGATAATTCTATTGAAACAATTTTGGAAAATGCGGGGATTGTTATTCCTGCAAATCGTAGAATCGGAAGTTATTCTCAGTTATGGATAGAGTCTCTCCGAAACGGTTTTAGTTATCCAGGAGTTGCGGCAAAAATTCGTAGAGTGCTTCGTGATTCAAGTGTAACTCGAGCACGGACAGACGGTGCTGGGCGATTCAGCATCGGTGAAATTCCTAGTGGAGATTATTTCTTTATTGGTGCGACAACTATTGGTGGCAGAGGGACTGTATGGTCTCAGCAAGTCGCTTTGGCTAGAGGTCGAAATAATGTCGTCTTAGATGCTCAGAACGCGGCTTTATCTGAATGATCCATCCTACAGCGATTGTCTCGGATGATGCGAAGGTTGGCGATGATGTGTTTATCGGGCCCTATAGCATTATTGAGAAAAATGTAGAATTAAAGAAAGGGGTAAAGATTGATGCTCATGCTATTATTCGAAGTGGGAGTGTTTTGGAAGATTTGGTAAAGGTAGACTCTTTTGCTGTTATTGGAGGCCCTCCACAAGATTTGAGTTTTGACGAGAAAATTTGTAGTGGAGTGAGAGTTGGAAAAGAAACGGTTATTCGTGAAGGCGTAACGATTCATCGAAGTACACGTGTTGGTGGCTACACGATCATTGGTGATAATTGTTTATTGATGGGCTGTTCTCATATTGCTCACGATTGCCACTTTGGGAATCGGGTAATTTTGGCAAATGGAGCTATGTTTGCTGGACACGCGAGTGTGGGGGATGACTGTTTTGTGGGTGGTAGTGCAGTTTTTCATCAATTCATTCGTATTGGTGAGGGAGCAATGATTGGAGGGAATGCTTCTATTTCAAAAGATGTTCCACCTTTTGTAATGGCTACGGAGCGGAATCTCGTTTTTGGACTTAATCTAGTGGGCTTGAAGAGACGGGGATTTAAGACTGAAACGATAAAGGATTTAAAGAATTGTTATAATCAAGCTTATCAAGTTTATCAAAGTCCTAAAAGATGGAGTTTGGATTCTAATTCGGATGTGCCAAACACATCTGAAGGGTTGCGATTTAAGACTTTTTTTGAAAAGGGTGACCGTGGGTTTGTCGAACCAAGAGATAAGTAGGTTTTTATTTAATGAGAAAGATAGCTGTTACGTCAGGTGATCCAGCTGGAGTTGGGCCAGAAGTTATTTATAATTGGGCAACTCGAAATCAAGATAAGGAGAACCATATTTGCGTTATTGGGCCAGTTCAGTTATGCCAGAAATTACAATCGTTAGGAGAGTGGGAGTGTATTCCTCTTGGGGATTCGATGGATGAAGTGGTATTGGGTCAGCCGAATGAAAGAGGATCCGCTTTAGCTTTTGAAGCGTTAGAGGTGTCTGCGAAAGGATGTCTTGATGGGATTTATAAATCGGTTGTCACTTGCCCCATTAGCAAGTTTTGGATGAAAAAGGTTGGGTTTGATTTTGAAGGTCATACTGAATTTTTTGCGGACCGTTGGAATGGGGTTCCTTCCATGGGGTTTATTGGCGAAAAAATGAGAGTGGTGTTGGCAACATGGCATATTCCTTTAGCTAGTGTTTCAAGTTGCTTAAATAGAGACGTTATAGAGAGGGCTATTAGGCGTTCGTATGAGATGTTGTCCCTCATTGGTATCGAAAACCCCAAAATAGCGGTATGTGGCCTTAATCCACATGCAGGCGAATCTGGGATTTTGGGATCCGAAGAGTTGGACTTGATCGATCCAGTGTTAAATGAATTTAGAGATGAATTTCCCGGTTTATCTAAAGCGCTTCCAGGTGACACTGTTTTTTGGAGGCACTTAAGGGGCGATTTTGACTCTGTAATTGCGATGTATCATGATCAAGGCCTCGCTCCCTTGAAAACCTTGGAATTTGATAAGGCCGTGAATATTACACTTGGCTTGAAGTATATTCGGACGAGTCCTGATCATGGGACTGGTTATGACATTGCTGGTAAAAACATCTCCTCCTGCGAGAGTTTTAGTCGAGCCGTTGCCATTGCTGACTTGAAGGTTCGCAAATAGCAACTGAGTTAGCCGAGATGAGCTAATATTTTTTCGATGTCTTCTTGGCAATCGACGCCTATTGTTGGTTTATGTGTAACACCAACTGCTATAGAGTAATTGTTCTCCAATGCTCGTAGTTGTTCTAGTTTTTCTGTCTGCTCGAGAAAGGTAGGAATTAGATTACCGAAATCTTTAAGAAATGTATCTTTGTAAGCGTATACGCCAAGGTGACGGTAAGTATGGTTCTTTGTTAGCCATTCTGTATCGGGTTTCCCTGAAGCATCCCTATTGTAAGGAATCGGCGACCTTGAGAAATAAAGTGCTTTGTTTTGTTTGTTTAAAACGACTTTGACTTGATTTGGGTCTAAAAAGTCAGTTGTTTTTTGAAAAGGTGTTGCGAGTGTCGCCATATCGAAATCAGTCTCGATCAGTGTTTCCAATTGATGTATTTGTTCACCGTGGATAAGCGGTTCGTCTGCTTGAACGTTTATCACGAACTTAGCGCCAACTTTACTATTTGCTTCAGTAATTCGATCTGTCCCGCTTTGGTGGGTAGGGGATGTAAGAATTGGTTCGTAGCCACTGTCTTTTAACAAATTGAAGAGTGAGGCATCGTCTACAGCAAAGAATAGGGGAAGATCCGGTGCTTCTGCTTTAATTCTTTCAGCCGTCCAGAGCACTAAAGCTTTTTCTTTAATTGGATATAGTAGTTTCCGAGGGAAACGTTGGGATTCTAAGCGGCAAGGGACAATGATTGCGGTTTTCATTATTTAAATGGTTATTTTTCACAACAGGCTCTATTTGAGAGTGTTGCGATGGTTTCGTGTTGTTTGGTGATGATCGTTATGGGTAAATCTAGGAAAAAATGAAGATTTCGACAATTTAATTTTGACCTTTGTTTCTTATTTATTTCTACTGATGGCTTATCACTAATACTACTTTCATTAGTTAACCCTTTATATATAGAAATTATGGGAAACCCGTCCCCAATTATTAAATTAATCTTTAAGGCATCTTTGTTTCTATCAGTTGTGTTACCAGCTGTAGTATTTGCTCAATTAAAACCATCGGAAATGGGCTTTACTCAACTTAAGGGTACGGCTGATAATATGATCAAATCTGGTCATTTGGTTAAAGCAATACCTTATTTAGAAGAGGTTGAGAACAGGACGATTGATAATAAAGGAAAGGAACGTCAGCCGTTAGAGACTATTTGGTTCTTTTTAGGTCAAGCGCATATGGTCGCTTCTGGTGGGTCAAGTGCGATGAGTTTGAATACTGCTCTTGAATATTTAAATAAAGTTGAAAAAGAATTCCCTAAGTCAAAGAGAATGCACATGGTTATTTTGAGTCAAGCTGAGTGTTATTTAGGAATGAAGGAAGATAAAAAAGCGCTCCCTTTGTTTGAGAAGGCTTTGAATGAACCTTATGTTCATATGCTTGATGATAAATTGAGGGATGATACTTTGGATAAATTGGTAACGCTGTATTACAGTGCTCAGGATTGGAATAAAGGGAAACCTTGGTTTAAAAAGTTGATGGAAACTTCTCCTAAGTCAGATCGAAGAGCTCGTGGTGCAGCGTCCTTGATTGAATCTTATGTAAGTAGTAAGAACGAACAAGGGGCACTGAGTTTAATTCCTTTTATATTAAAAGCGAAGTCTGCAAGAAATTCACCGCAACTTAATATGGCGTTGTTAAAGGCTGGTCACATGTTGTCTGGGAGAGGGATGTATCAGCAAGCAATGTTGCTTTACACGATGACGCTAACTCCACCTCAAATGGCAGAGTACTACAAAAATCAGGCAATTGACTCTGAAAACCGTATTAAGTTTTATAAGGTGAAAAGGCGCGATGATCTTGTCGATAAGTATAAGATCATGAAATCTAACGATGAGCATATGGCAAAAGCCCTTCGTGGAATGAAAGATTATGGTAAAGAGTTAGAATTATTGATTGCTCAAGTTTATCTTGATGCCGATCGCGGTTGGGAAGCTTATTATGCATTCCGTGGTATTATTGAAAAATATCCAACTCACCCGAATATTGAAGACTTTGTTTTCTCAACTTTTCAAAGCGCTCATACGATGGGATTGCCGGAAAAGGCGAGAGAGATTGCTGATGGTTATTTAGCTAATCCTAGTTTTAAAAAGTATCGGAAAGATGTTGGGCTCGTGACGATGCAGAACTTTTTAGAAGATGAGAATTATGAAGGGTTTTTTGGCTTGGCTGAAGAGTACATCGAGCAATTTAGCGATAAAGAAGAAACGGCTACGGTTATTTATATGATGGGTAATGCGATGCTAGGAATCGGTCAGACATCTCAGTTGATTCAGAAATTTGAAAAGTATATTGAAAAATACTCGAAGGCTCCTTGGCTAGATGGTTGCTACTATTGGTCTGGGTTAAGTGGGATGTATAATCAAGACTACCCGATGGCGTTGAAGTTTTTTAACCCAATGTATGAGAAGTATCCTAAGAGTACGTATGCAGAAGATGCTGAATACCGTCGTGCTATTTGTATTTATGGATCAGGTAAACCAGATGAGGCAATGGTTGCATTTACTGGTTTTAATGAAAAATATTCTCAAAGTAAATTAAGCGGTGAAATCCAATTTTTCTTGGGAGAAATTTATTCATCCAAGAAGAATATTGAAGACGCCATTAAACATTACTCTTTAGTAGAGGAGAAAGGCGCGGCGCACAGTTATATCAAGAATGCATATTTTTCAATCGGTAAGCTTTTGAAAGAAGCGAAACGTTACGACGAGATGATTGCAAATTACGAGAAGTACACGCAAAATTTCCAGGAAGAGGGTGATTTAGCTGCTGCAATATTTGAAATTGGTATGGCGAAAGAACTCCAAGGGAAACCCGGTGAGCTTCAAGAGGTTTATATTAATGCTATTCGCGAATATGGAGATAATCAGGATAGTGAAGGCGTTGACTTGATGATAGAGTCTTTTGTTAGTAAGTATTATTCTGGCTTAGAACGTATGAATGCGACTATTGATTTCTTTGAGAAATTTAAAAGTGATTCTGCCTTCCGTGATCAAATATTAGATGATAAAAGCTTTCTCTATGACTTTTTTCAAAGGAATAAAACAATTGAACAGAGTTATTATAAGAAGTTTCGTAAGGATAAGGCTTATGGAAAGGGTTTGCGGAATGATATGAGTGTTATTGATGCGCAATTGGCGCATTATAGAACTCAAAAATCCAAATTTCCTAAAAAAACTCCGGTTGAATTATTTACACCATTATACCAAGAAGCCAAAAGTGATGGTCGTAAAACTCTAGAATTTCGTTTGCAAATGGCACTCGAAGGAAGAGGTGAAAATGTCAATCCAGGTATGGTATTCACTCAGTCGGATTTTGATTATGCGACGCCAAAACTTTTAATTTGGATGGCGAAGAAAACGATGCGTTCAGCTCCAGAAATGGCTAAAGGGGCGGTGAATAAGGTGTTGGAGGAATATCCTGACTCTCCGGCTGTTTTGGATGCTTTTATTACTATGGCTGAATTGGCTGAGTTGAATAAAGACTATGATCAGGCAATTGAATATTATGCTAGATTAGCAGAAGATTTTTGGAGCGAACCGAATTCTCATGAGTTTATTTCAAAACAAGGAGACTTGATGAGGAAAAACGGGAACAATGAAGGGGCTAGGGGAAAATATATGGAAATCATGCAAGCACCAGAATATAAAGGTGCTCCACAAACTGAAGCTTTGTATAAGATAGGAATGTCGTATTACGACGAAGAGAAATACCCAGAGGCTCATGGTTTTTTTGAGAGAGTCTTTATTGGTTACGGCTTTTTCATTGAGATTGCAACAAAGGCGTATCTTATGGATGCAGAAACGTTGTTGAAAATGAATCAACGAGAAGATGCAAGAAATACACTTAAAGAATGTATTGATAATGGATCGTTTAAAGAGGCCGAAGCTTATTCAGCTTTAAGGGATAAATACGATGAAATTAAATAAACTAACTATGTCTAAGCATTTTATCATTTTACTCACTTCAATTACCTTGATCAGTTCGCTGAGTGTTCTATCGGCTGAGGATTACTTTAACACCTTTGCTGAGAACAAGGCTAGAGTTGTTGAAAAACGAGGAAACTCGAAAAATTACTTTTTCCTTAATGCTATTAACAAAGATAAAGTAGAGATTATTCCAGCGAATGCCACGGATCAAAAAATGGAGATGGATGCTTCATCTGTTGATTATGAAATAGAAAACACAAAGGATTTGGTAAATGCTAGGAGATATCTTGCTAAAAAGGATTTTAAGTCTGCGATCAAATTATTGCGACCAATTGCATACCCGTATGTGGATTTCGTAAGTTTACCTGAGAAAAATGTAAGAATTCATGCTGTGGTAGCAATGTTACTTGATACGATATTACAATTGAATCAATATGAGGAGGCATACCAAATTTTCACTCATATTCCGATGGAAGATGTAAGTGCTGAATTTGTAGATCACTCGATAGAGACCATTAGGGGTTTAGTCTTGTCGGACAAGGTTTCTGAAGCGGTAGAGATGATTGGAAATATTCCGGTTGGAAGTGATAAAAAAATGTATATCGGGGAAATCGTTGGAGCCACGAATATGCTTCATGAAAAAGAGCGTTATGATGATGCGATTGGAATTTACGAAAAACTGCAACTTTATCTCCGTGGTACTGATTATGAAAAAGAAGTGTTTCTTTGGATCGCTTACTGTAAGATTAAGTTAAATGATGCCCAAGGATCAAAATATTATACTGAAAAGGTAGGAAATTTGAAAATTGGGGATAGGGAGTATTCTTTGTTACAGTTGATTGAGGCATTGTTATTGCTCAATGATAAGAATTATATGGATGCAATAAAACACTCCGCAAAGGCTGTGGTTTACTGTGACCGTGGAAATAACTGGATGCCGGAACTCCTTTATACAACAGCACTTTGCTATGGAATGACAACAAAACCACCTGTTGCTATTCAAATAGCTGATGAAATTTCACTCTTTTATCCCGATAGTGTTTGGGCGACAAAGGGTAAGGAACTTAAAGATAAAATGGCTATTAAATTAAAATAAAACTCAACTCGCTATGTTAAAACCAAAAAGAATACTATTTTTATTAACTCTAATTGCATTTGGGCTAATCCCTGAATTGAGCGTATACGCGCAAGATGCTGAAACTGCTGCTCCTCCTCCAGACGATGGGCAAAATTTAGTCGATATGTGGATATTGGGTGGTTGGGCGATGTATCCGCTGACTTTCCTTTCTGTTTGTGCGTTTGCATTGCTTATTTACAACGGCATTAAGATTCGAGGTAAGGAATTTCTTAAAGAAGAGTTGAATGACCAGCTTAAGGAATTATTAGTCGCGGGTCAGATTGAGGATGGGATTACTTTCGCCGCTCAAAATCCTTCTGCTATTACCAATATTGTTGGAGCAGGTATTAAGCGTGTTGTTAGTGAGCAGTTGGATCCAGACACGATGAAAGAAGCGATGGAAGAAGTCGCAGCACAGGAACTGGCAGCACCATTTGTTTTAATTAATTATATTAACGTCATCGCGGTAATTTCTCCTATGATCGGACTACTTGGTACGGTTAGTGGTATGATTAAGGCGTTTAACGTTATTGCGACTCAAGGAACGGGTGATCCAAAAGTATTGGCACTTAACATTTCCGAGGCCCTTATTACGACTGCGTCAGGTATGATCGTGGGTATTCCTGCTATGGTAGGATATTTCTTCTTTAAGAATAAGTATGGTGCAATTGCTTCTCGCGTTTCCCAGCTTTCAGGAGATACTTTGTTTGCGTTTATCACGTCAGCTAATGCCGGTTATGGTGCAGGTGGTGAAGAGGTTTACGAAGAGTATGCTGAAGAAGAATACGCTGAAGAGTAGTCATTAGTTTATTGATAACAATTTAGAGATTTTCAATTATGAAAATGGATCCCCCAGAAACCAATGGAGATGAGAACTTCGACATGACTCCCATGATTGATGTGGTCTTCTTGTTGATCGCATTCTTCATGATTGTAACAACTTTGATTCAGAATGATACCATCGAGTTGGATTTGTCTAAAGCGGGCAAAGGAACTGTACCTGATAATACGAAAGGCCGCGAGTTTGTTGCTGTTGATGCCGATGGTGTGGCTTATTTGGGTGCAACCCCTATGACTGAGGCTGCAGATTTAATTCCATATATTACGGAAGGGAATAATACGATTAAAGGTTATAAGGTTTATTTACGAGCTGATAGGAATGCTCCCCATAAAGATGTTCGTGCGGTTATGACGGCTGTAGCAGCAGGTGGCGTGGCAGATATTATTTTTGCGGTGGAACAATAGGAGGCGATATGGCGAAGAAAAAAAATGAAATGTTGGAGAGCGAAGATACGTTCGACATGACTTCGATGATTGATGTGGTATTCTTGCTTCTTGTATATTTTATGTTCCTTCCAATGCAGCAGGAGTCTGATTTAGGAATTGAATTGCCGTCAAACACTCCTTCAAAACCTTCTAAAGAATTACCGTGTGAGCATATTATTGAAATTTTGCCGAATGGAACCGTGCTTTTAAATGGAGCGCCTAAGGACGATCCTGACAGTCGTAGTATGCCTGACCTGTATTCAACATTGGTTCGGTTGAGGGATTCTGCTAAGAGATCTGGAATTAAAATGCTCGTTACAGTGCAACCAGATGATTTTTCTGCACATCAAAGATCTATGGATGTGCTAAATGCTTGTGCGAAAGCTAAGATAAAATCAGCTTCATTCTAGTCTCACTGTTTTCTGATGCTTGAAAACCTGGATTTAAGGTTTTGGATAAAGCGTCTATTGTTTGGAAAAAATAAATCTAATGCTTGGTTACGTGGAATGCGTGGTGAGTCTAAGGCTCGCAAGTTTTTAAAGAAGAAAGGTTTAAGGATTGTTGCGAAGAACTGGCGAGCAGGGCGTGGAGAAGTTGATGTAATATGTCTTGATAGTGAAGTTTTGGTATTTGTTGAAATTCGATCAAGAAGCGAGACGGCGTCGGTAACTGGTTATCATTCTGTTGGCTTAAAGAAAAAAAAGATACTGAAGAAAACATGTTTGGCTTATTTGGATGGATTAGCGAAACGGCCCTGTTCCTATCGGTTTGACATTGTCGATGTCGTTTTGTCTGATGAAAAGGAGGATGAAGTTTACCATTATGAGAATATACCTCTGTTTGGTTAAAATTTAGGATAAATTATGAAAGATAAAGATGATTCAAGTAAGGTTTATGGTAGGGTAAAGCAAGCTCCCGCAACAATAATTGTTATATTTGGTGCTTCTGGTGATTTGACGAAACGAAAGCTTATTCCTGCAATTTATAATTTGTCATTTGATGATTTATTACCTGAGGATTTTTATCTGATTGGTTATGGGAGAAAGGAAATCGCAGATGATGCTTTTTGTGATATGTCAACAAAGGCGGTTGAGGCTTTCTCTAGAAGAGAGCTTGATGCGGATAAATGGGATAATCGTGCCAGTAAAATCCAATATCACCAGGGTGGGTATGATGATTTGGCGTCATATAAGTCTTTAGCGGAGAGAATTTCTTCAATAGAAAATTCACTTGGTAAACCATTGCAGTTGATTTGTTATATTTCGACGCCTCAGAATGCGTTTAAGCCGATTTTGGAGAATTTAGGGGAATCTGGTATTGCTAAGCGTCATGCCGATAGTGCTATTGCAACGAAAGTGATTGTCGAAAAGCCTTTTGGTCACGATTTGACTTCTGCGAAAGATTTGAATGCGACGATTAGTCGATATTTTGCAGAGAGCCAGGTATTTAGAATAGACCATTATTTAGGGAAAGAAACTGTCCAGGATTTATTGGTTCAACGATTTGCTAACTCTATCTTTGAGCCAATTTGGAATAGGCAATATATCAATAATGTACAAATAACGGTTGCTGAGGATCTCGGTGTTGGCACAAGAGGAGGTTATTATGAACAAAGCGGTGCATTGAGAGATATGATCCAGAATCATACCATGCAGTTATTGGCATTGGTTGCGATGGAACCACCTGTATCTCTAGATCCAGAGTCAATTCGTGATGAAAAGGTAAAAGTCTTAAAAGCGATTCAGCCGTTGAATTTAGATGGTGATAAGGGTGATGTTATTCGAGCGCAGTATGAAGCAGGCTTGATTAATGATGAAAAAGCTAATGGGTATTTAGAGGAGAAAGATATAGCGCCTGATTCATCAACGGAGACATTTGCTGCCGCGAAATTGATGATTAACAATTGGCGCTGGAAAGGTGTACCATTTTACTTAAGGTCTGGGAAGCGGATGGAAAAGCGTGTGAGTGAAATTGCGATTCAATTTAAAAGGCCGCCTGGGATTTTATTTGGTGAGGAATCTAAATTCAAAATTGCTCCAAACACTATCTTCTTAAGGATCCAACCTGATGAAGGGATGACGTTACTGTTAAATGCCAAGAAGCCTGGGTTAGAGACTAAAATGGAGCCTGTTAAAATGAACTTTCAATATGCGACAGCCTTTGGTTCTAATACGCCTGAGGCCTATGAAAGGTTGATTTTAGATGCAATGGTTGGTGATAGCACACTTTTTATCCGTAGCGATGAAACTGAGGCCTCTTGGGGCATATTTAGTCCAGTATTAGATTACTGGAAAGAATGTGGTCAATCTGGTATGGAGAGTTACACTGCTGGATCTTGGGGTCCATTAGCATCGGAACAGTTGCTTTGGAAAGATCGCCATAAATGGTGGGATATCCAAGACTAGGAAGGAGTGTTTTCCTTTTGGCTGGTTTTTTTAATTTTATTTCGAATCTCGGATTTTAATTGTCCGCAACCTGCGCTGATATCAATTCCACGTTTTCTTCTCAATGTGGCGGGGATTCCGCGTTTATTTAAAACCCCTGCAAAACGTTCGCAATTATCACTTTGAGCAGAATTCTCATTGTAACCGGTTGTTTCATTTAAAGGAATTAGGTTTACGTGACAATGGAGTCCTTTGAGGAATGTAGCTAGATCCCTTGCTTGTTCCGATGAGTCATTCTTTCCTTTTATTAGAGCCCATTCAAATGAAATTCGCCGATTGGTTGTCTTTACGTAATAATGGCAGGCATCTAGTAAGTCGGTTAATGAATGAGTTTTGTTAATCGGCATTAATTCGCTTCTCGTACTGTCGTTGATTTCATGAAGGCTGATTGCTAAGTTTACTTGAGAATTTAAATTCGCGAATTTTCTAATTTGAGGAACCATCCCCGCTGTGCTGATAGTAATATGCCTTGAGCCGATCCCGAGAAGATCGCGAAGGCTGTTAACTGATTCCATGACAGGGTCAAAATTGTGGAAAGGTTCACCCATGCCCATGTAGACAATGTTGCTAAGCCTTTCGCCTTTTTGCTTTAGAAGATTAGAATACAGGAGTGCTTGTTCAAAAATTTCATCGCTTGTTAAATGTCTAGCAAAGCCCATTTGTCCCGTAGCGCAAAAGACGCAACCTAGCGCACAGCCTGCCTGTGAAGAGATACACGCCGTTCGTCTGCCATCTTCATATTGCATAAGCACTGATTCAATGAGTTGACCATCTGGAAGTTTGTATAGTCTCTTGATCGTTCCATCAGTGCTAACTTGTTCCGTTTCTATTTCTAGTGAGCCTAAGCTGAACTCTTTATTTAATGCTTCTAGAAGTGAAGCAGGGAGGTTCGTCATTTCTTGAAATGAACTGACACCTTTATCATATAGCCAGCCCCAGAGCTGTTTTGCTCGAAATGGCTTTTGCCCCAATTCACTGATTGCTTCTTTAAGCTTGTTTTGGTCGAGTTTGTATATGTTTTTCTTATTCATAAAATTTAACTGTGAAGGTTATGAGTAATTGTCTAGACTGCGAGCATCTTTAAACTTTTTTAGGGTTAGATTCGGAGAACTTCATTTTATTATTGAATTGTAACACGATTATAAGCACGGCTTGCCCTTGGATTTTACTGATTTAAGGTTTTTTGATTCTTCAGTTACGTGCGATCCATTCTTTCCTTTATTCAATTTTAGATTAACGTGGAATCAAAATGAGTGGCTTTACTTTTGAGTTGTGTGAAGGACTGGGATGGATTAATTATGATGTCAAATAGGAATGGGAAAGGATTGGAATCAAAATGCTCAAACAGATATGACAATGAAATATTTAATTCTAATAACTAGTATTTTCTTCTCCGCATCAATTTATGGAGAAGATTCTGTACTGCCCCAAAGTGCAAGAAAACTGATTGATTATAAAAATAAAACGACTGAGAAGTACACAAAAGAATATCAAATCAAAGTCCAAAGCTTAGAGAAGAGACTTATTCCTTTATTAGAGACAGAAAAAATTAGAGAGACTAAAAGAAGAAATCTTGAAGGGGCATTAGCCATTAAGGCCGAAATCGAAAAACTTAAAATGAATCAGCCTGATTTTTTAGCTGCAAATTCCGCTCGGTCACCAGAAATGACAGTAGAAGGTGTAGGAGTGAAAGATGATTTACAGAGAGGTGAGCTGAGCTTGAGTAATAGGTCTTATGAATGGATTGAAGTGGATGATCAATTGTTAGGCAAAAAATATACTTTTAATGCAGGAGGGGTCAGTCAAAAAATCTCATTTGATGTAGATTCTCCAGGCATGGTATATGTGGCAATTCGGGATGTCGAAAATAATACACTTGATATATCGATTTTAAAAGACTTGGGGTTTAAGGAAACAGAACTAAATATTAATTATAATAAAGGTGAAATGCTCGTCTATCAAAAGGTTTGTAGGACAGATTTCAAGCTTCCTAAAGCCAATGCGTTTGGGGGATTCATCGTTATTTGGTAGTAGCCAAAAAGGAAATAGTTTGAATTCAGCACAGCCTAATCTGCTTTTTATTTTCTCTGACCAGCAGTCATTTGATATGTTGGGGTGTGCAGGAAATTCGCAGATAAAAACCCCAAATATTGATGCTTTTGCAAAGCAGGGAGTTCGTTTCGAACACGCAGTTGCTAATTGCCCGGTTTGTACACCTAGCCGGTCCATGCTGTTTTCTGGAAGGCATCCCCTTTTTAATAATTGCATTTATAATGATCGCCGATTGTTTACGGAGGAAGAAATTGGTCCGGGACTTGGGCATGTGATAAGAGATGCTGGTTATCAAATGGGTTACGTTGGCAAATGGCATCTTTATGGTGGTGAGCGAAATCGGACAATTCCTGCGGGTCAGAATCGACATGGGTTTGATGATCAATTCCTTTCGAATAATTGCCATGTTAATTATCACTCCGACCATTGTTATTATTGGAACGAGGAAGGAGAAAAAAAATATTTTAATCAATGGGAGGTTTCAGGGCAGACAGAGCAGGCCTTAGATTTCCTTGATGAATCAACTAAGAACGATGACCCTTTCTCCTTGTTTGTTTCTTGGCATGCTCCACATAATCATGGGGGAGGTGACCATGAAAAGTATCAGCAGTTTGATGCACCAGATGAGTTCAAGGCATTATACGACGAGGATGAAATTATTCCACGTGCACATTTGCCTAATACACTGGAAAATCGCCGCATGACCTTAGGTTATTATGCAATGTGCAGTGAAGTCGATTATCATTTTGGCTTACTACTTAAAAAGTTAGAGGAACTGGGGGTTGATGATAATACATTAGTCGTTTTTACATCCGACCATGGAGAAACGTTCGGTGCTCATGCCGCTCAGTGTCATAAGGGGAACCCGGAAGATGTAGCTGTCCGAATCCCTCTCGTAATGAGAATGCCTACGGTTTTATCTAGAGGTCGTGTGAGTGAACTTCTTTTTGGGATGCTGGATATGGCGCCGACTTTGCTAGGGTTATTAGGCTTGGATATTCCTGTGAATTGGCAAGGTAAGGATTTATCATTGGCTATTCGAGAGCAGGACGACGATGCTGTCGAAAGTGTTCCCCTCTTTATGTTTCTTCCCTCTTGGCGTGGTGTATATACTCGGCGTTATACCTTTGCTCTAGAGCAGATAGAGCGCTCGTCTGAAACCTCATCACGGATGGTTTCAGATCTGGGAAGGAGTTATACGCGTAGTCATAATGTTCTTTATGACCGGTTGTCTGACCCGCTTCAGTTGGATAATTTGATTAATTCTACTGAGAGTATTCCGCTAGCCATGCAGTTGACTGACCTTACCTATGGTTGGTGCGAAAAATTTGGTGACCCATTTCTTTCGTACGAGCGCCTTAGTGAAAAGGTTGGAGAGAGTGATGAGAAAACGCCTATTGAGTTTTTAAATAATCCCTAGCTAATAATATTAATCCCAATTTTCTTACATGCGGTGATCCACTTGGAGTTGGGCCTTTGATTTGTGACCAAGGTGTTTATTTCATCTATATTAGCAAAGAAGAAGTTGAGCTTTACGCCTAATTTTGATTCATCAGCGAGAAAGATCATTTCATCAGCAAATTTTAGAGCAGCTCCTTTAATGTCAGCTTCTTGATCACTAATCTCACTCACGCCACGTTCTAGGTCGATACCATTACCGGAAACAAACATTTTATTGATATGATATTTTTCTAGAGTTTTCCATGCGTGACTGCCAGTAAATGATCTAGAGCTTTTGTTCAGCGATCCCCCGGTAGAAATGAGTTTAATAGAAGGCTTGTCTGCTAGTAGCGATATCACCGTTAAGGAATGGGTTATTATCGTTAGAGGCATGTCGGGTAATATTTTTGCGAGTTCAATGACTGTAGAGCTCGCATCAAAGAAAAGTGTTTCATTGGCTTTAATTAGATAAAGGGCGCTTCTGGCTATTTGCTTTTTTTCATCTATATTTTGAATTTGGCGTTCTAGGAGTGATAAATCTTGGGTTTGTTTTCCTATTTTTATGGCGCCACCATGTGTTTTAGCTAAAAGTTTATCTTTTGATAAAGAATCCAAGTCTCTTCTGATAGTTTCATCTGTGACGGATAATGCATCTGCCAAATCCATCGTGCGTGCACTCCCATGGGCGTTCAAGTGGGCGATGATCTTTTGATGTCTTTCGATTGCTAACATGGCGGCATTGGTTGAATGTTGATAAATCTGTAGTTATTTTTGATTTTCTTCATTTTTTTGTTGTAAATCAAGAAAAATCATGCATATTTAAAGAAAGTAACAGAAGAACGCCCTATTTAATTTAAAATTATGTTGAATTCAATCCCATCTCGAAATTTAGTAGAACAAATTGTTCGCGAGTGCATGGATAGTCGTTTAAGTCCGACTTCTAATAATAATTCACAGCAACCTAATCCGTTATTGGTTAGTATCAGTGCAAGGCATTGTCACTTAACACAAGAGGCGGTTGAAGCACTTTTTGGTACTGGCCATGAGTTGACGCCGATGAAGTGGTTGTATCAAGAGGGTTATTTTGCTGCTAAAGAAACCGTCACATTAATCGGACCAAGGAGTAAGATTATTTCTAATTTGAGAATATTAGGCCCTTGCCGTGATATGAATCAAATCGAACTGG
This sequence comes from uncultured Opitutales bacterium, assembly GCA_963924785.1. GTDB lineage: Bacteria > Verrucomicrobiota > Verrucomicrobiia > Opitutales > CAJWYM01 > CAWUTK01. Next base: position 15,894 of record CAWUTK010000245.1, on the reverse strand, counting down.
CTTATACCGATTCAAGATCTTTGGGTTTTGATATTCCAGTTCGTTTATCAGGAGATGTTGAAGGAACACCTGGTTGTATGTTGATGGGGCCAAAAGGATTTTTTGAAATGGAATCGGGCGTTATTCGTGCAGCCCCTCATGTTCACATGAGTCCTGCAGATGCTGAATTTTATGGAGTGAAGCATAAGGATAACATGAAATTAAAAGTTGGCGGTCCATCTGGTGTGACTTTTAACCAATTGTTAGTTCGAGTTGATCCTGCCGTTAGATTGGAGGTTCATTTAGACACAGATGAAGGAAATGCATGTGGCTTATCAGAAAATACGCCGTGTGAGTTAATAAAGTAAATTTTTACAAATTGTAGTAAATCTAAAGAAAACAAAATAAACCTAAAATAAAAGACTATGAGTGAATCAATAGGAATGGTAGAAACAAAAGGGTATGTCGGCAACGTTGAAGCCGCAGACGCTATGGTGAAAGCAGCGAACGTAACCTTGTTAAAACAAATCCAAACAGGCGGTGGTTTTATTACCGTGATTGTTAAAGGTGATGTCGGGAGTGTGAAGGCCGCAGTTGAGGCTGGATCTGAAGCAGCAAGCCGAGTAGGTGAGCTAGTTAGTTCTCATGTGATTGCGCGTCCGCACAATGACTTGAATAAACAATTTGAACTTTAATTTTAAATAGAGGATAATATAATGGCAAAACAAGCTATAGGGATGATCGAGACTAAAGGTCTTGCAGCATTAATCGAAGCAAGCGACGCAGCATTAAAAGCAGCGGACGTATCAATGACCGGGTGGGTAAATAAAATTGGTGGCGGACTTGTTGCTGGTTTTTATACTGGTGACGTGGCAGCTGTGAAAGCAGCGGTTGAAGCTGGATCTGAAGCCGCTTCTAAAATAGGTGAAGTGAGTGCGGTTCAGGTAATTCCAAGACCTCATGATGATCTAGGTAAGCTTGGTTCATTTGTAAAATAAGCTTCTTGTTAGGCTCTCTTGTGAAAATTCTAATTGCTAATCTCGGATCGACTTCATTTAAGTATCGTCTGTTCTCTATGGAGGACGGAAACGATGAATTGTTGACGCAAGGAGGATTTGAACGGGTAACTGATTACGATCTAGTTATTGATCAATGCTTAAAAGAGTTAATGGATGTGGGCCATCTTGATTCAGTTGAATCTTTAGATGCGATTGGATTCAAGACTGTTTTAGGTAAAGACCTAACGGGTTGTGTTGAAGCAGATGAGAAAGTGATTGAAGCCCTAGAAGGTTTTGAAGCTGTCGCGCCTGCCCACAATCCAGTTTATGCAAATGGGATTCGAAAGTTTCGTGAGAAAATTCCATCGGTGACGAGTGTGGCTCTTTTTGAAACTGCTTTTTATCAATGGAAGCCTGAAGTTGCTCAACGTTATGCTATTCCCAAAAAATGGCATGATGCAGGTGTTCAGCGTTGGGGATTTCATGGAGCAAGCCATAAGTTTATTGCCGAGAGATCGGCTGAGCTTTTGGGTAGAGACGATGTCGCAGAAAATGCACGTCAGCTTTACGTTAAGGGCCCATCTAAGATTGAAGGCAAACCATTACGTGTTATTAGTTGTCACCTTGGTGGTAGTAGTTCTGTAACTGCTATAAGAAACGGAGTGGCGATTGGTTGTAGTATGGGTTTCAGTCCTCAAAGTGGATTGCCTCAAAATAATAGAGTCGGTGATTTGGATTCTATGGCGATTCCATATATTGCGAAAACGCTTGATATCTCATTGGTTGAAGCTGAAAGGCAATTGACTAAAGAGAGCGGTTTACTTGGCGTGTCAGGTATTAGTAATGATGTTCGTGATTTGGAAGAAGCGATGGAAGAAGGTAACACCGATGCAAAGTTTGCATTTGATTTACTGGTTCATGATATCAGGCATTGGATTGGCGCTTATGCTTTCGAGTTAGGTGGCGTTGATGCACTTGTTTTCACTGCTGGAATCGGCGAAAATGGTCAAATGTTGCGAGCGCAAGTTTGTGAAGGACTAGAGGAGTTTGGTTTAGTTTTGGATAAAGGCGTGAATGACAAGACAAGAGGGAAAGAAGTAAAAATAAGTGCAGAGGATTCTAAAGTCGCAATTTATGTAATTCCAGCAAACGAGGAATTGGTAATTGCGAAAGAAGTTTATCGGTTCATGAAAAATAGAGGCTAAGTATAAGCTTATATAAATTTAAAAAATAAAAATTAATTAAAAACAAAAAAGGAAAATTATGTCACAAGCAATTGGTATATTAGAAACAAAAGGAGTGGTAACATTAGTTCACGGAACAGATGCAATGCTTAAAGCAGCAAATGTTGAGTTGACTGGTGAAGTTAAGATGGTTGGTAGTGCATATGCAAGTGCAACTGTCACTGGTGATGTTGCAGCGGTTCAAGCAGCAATTGATGCAGGCGTTCAAGCAGCAGAAAGTGTTGGAAATGTCCTAAGCTCTCTTGTTATTGCACGTCCACATCAAGATGTAGATGCAATTCTTCCTAAAGTAGCTAAAGCTAGAAAATAGTCATTTGTAATGTTTCTCGCTAAGGTTATAGGCAATGTTGTCGCTACTAAAAAAGAGGGCAATATGGTCGGTCAGAAGTTAGTGTTGGTAAGACCAATGCTAGTTGATGATAAAGACCCCTCTAAGTTTGCGCCGGGAAAAAATACTATTGTCGCCATTGATGGAATGGGTGCTGGTGAAGGGGAGATGGTTCTCTTTTGCCAAGGGAGTTCTGCTCGACAGACTTCGGGTTTGAAAGGTTTGCCATGTGATGCATCGATTATCGGAATCGTAGATTCTGTTGATGTGTTGGGCAAAAATATCTTTAAGAAGTAAAAACGAATTATTAAATTTATTTAAATATAATGAGTGTTAGTGAATCACAAATTAGAAGTATTGTTGAGGAAGTTCTTGGTAAAATAGGAACTAATGGCTCGCAGTCTACCCCTCGTTTAAGTTCGCCATCGATTAATGTCCGTTTAGGAAGTCGTAGTGGTGTATTTAATGATGTGGATCAAGCCGCTCAATCTGCAAGTAATGCGTTCCTTGAATTAAAAGGGAAGGGTTATGAAGGTCGTGCAAAGGCAATCGAAGTCATTAAAGCTATTTGTACTGAAAAGGCAGATGAGTGGGGTAAAGTAGAATTTGAAGAAACAAAGATCGGGCGCCTTGATCATAAAATTGCTAAGTTAGTTGGCATTAAGAATATTCCTGGTGTAGAGTGGATGTCGCCTACGGGAATGAGCGGTGATCATGGGATTGCGATGGAAGAGAATGCACCATGGGGAGTTGTTGGTGTGATTACTCCCGTTACGCATTCGATCCCAACAGTTGCTTGTAATGCGATTAATATGATTGCTGCTGGTAATTCATTATTAATAAATCCACATCCAGGTGGTGCTAAATGTGCGGCGATCGCAGTTGATTATTTCAATAAAGCGATAGAGCGTGAAATCGGAATAGCTTCATTATTAAATATAATTGAAAGTCCGACTTTAGAAACATTTGATGCTATTTGTGCCCATGAATTAGTTAACATATTATGTGTAACGGGTGGTCCTGGTGTTGTTGATGCCGCGATGAAGTCTGGTAAACGTTCTATTTGTGCGGGGCCAGGTAATCCACCAGTTGTAGTTGATGACTCAGCTGATTTAGATAGAGCGGCTAGAGATATAATTATTGGGGCTGGCTTTGATAATAATTTACTTTGTATCGGTGAAAAGCAGGTGTTCGTAGTGGATTCAGTCTACTCGCAATTTATCAATGCATTCAAAAAAGCAGGTGCCGGTTTAATTAATAATCAGCAGTTGACTGCTTTAACAAAAGAAGCCTTCACATTTTCTGGTGACGGCGGTGGCTGTTCTCATCCTGTTATAAATCGTGCCTTAGTTGGGGCGAATCCATCAGACTTAGCTAGAGTTGCTGGTGCGAATGTTGCAAGTAATGTTGATATTATTTTTGCAGAAACAAGAGCTGATGATTTGTTTGTAATTGAAGAACAAATGATGCCGATGATTCCTGTTGTTCGGGTTAAGGATATTTTTGAAGGGATTGCTCAAGCTAAAGAGTCAGAGCATGGTTATAAGCATTCTGCGATGATTCATACGATGAATGTTCGTCATATGTCGATCATGGCTCGTGAATTAGATACTACAATCTTTGTAAAAAATGGTCCTTGTTTGGCAGGTTTGGGCATCGGTGGTGAAGGTTATCCGAGCTTTTCAATTGCGACAACAACAGGTGAGGGTATTAGTACTCCAAAAACTTTTACTAGAACGCGTCGTTGTGTTTTAGTTGATGATTTGAATTTATTCTAAGATTTATGTTAATGGCACGTATAGTTGGAAATGTCGTATCGACAGCTTGTCATCCAAGTATGAAAGGGCGTTCTGCATTATTGTGTCAGCAGATAAATGAATTAGAGGAACCTCAAGGAGAACCGTTCGTTTCAGTGGCTAATCATAGTGCTGGAATTGGGGATAAGGTGTTAATTACCACAGATGGTTCTTATACAATGGAGCTACTGGGTGATAATCACACCCCGTTGAGAAATCTCATCGTTGGAATCGTTGATGAATAATTTGAAACAGAAATAAATTGTGCGTTTAGGTCAAGTAATAGGAAGAGTGGTATTGAACCAAAAGGATCCAGCATTTGTTGGCGATCGTTGGTTGGTTGTCAGTCCTCTGAGTAAAGGTCAAATGCATACAGGGGAAATGTTGCCACTATCAGATTCACCTTCAGTTGTTGTTTATGATGACTTAGGGGCAGGTGTGAATGATGTAATTGGTTATATTGAGGGTGCTGAAGCAACAGCCCCTTTTAAGAAACCAACACCTATTGATTCATACAATGCAGCGATTATTGATACAATTAATTATAAAGGATCATCTATAAAACTTTAAACTACGTTAAATATTATGAAAAAACTTTATTCAGTTCGAGAAATCGAAAAAATGATAAAAAATGGCGAAGACTTAAGTCGTATACCTGAGGGAGCTCTTTTAACGCCTTCAGCGAAAGATTTGATTCGTCAATCGAAAGGCGGAACTCAATCGGCGTCGGCGACTGTGTCACGTTCGAATGGTGGTTTTGTTGCAGACGTTCCAGCTAATCCCGATTACGAATATCGTTGGGTTCCTGGTAAGGATGCGAAAACACCAGAAGAATGTCATAACTTTTATTATTCAGAAGAAATTTCTGTTTTAAGGCAACGTATGTCTGACATGGGTCGCAGGATGTGGGAGCGCGAATATACTGATGGAAACGGAGGGAATTTAACTATACGTGTTGGGGATAATCTAGTGCTTTGTACACCAACTTTGATCTGTAAAGGGTATATGAAAGCAGAGGATATGTGCCTTGTTGACCTTGATGGAAATCAGTTGGCTGGGAAACGTAAGCGCACTAGTGAGGTGATGACTCATATCGCGGTGATGAAAGCAAACCCTGCTGCGAAGTCTTGTTGTCACGCACATCCTGTTCATGCGACCGCATTTGCCGTGTCAGGTCTTCAACCTCCAACTTGTATGATTCCAGAAGCAGAAGTTTTTCTTGGACAAATTGGTTTAGCTGAGTATCAAACTCCGGGTAGCCCAGAAAATGCTAGAGTCGTTGGTGATGCTGCGAAAGAGCATAATTCCATTTTGATGCTGAACCACGGCGTTATTTGCTGGGGTAGTGATATCGAGGACGCTTATTGGAAAATGGAAAATACCGAGTCTTATTGTAAGACGATTTGGATAACGATGCATTTGTCGAAAGATCCAATGACGATTACAGGCGGACAAGCGAAAGAATTGATTGGTATTAGAAAGAGTTTGGGCATGAATGACAAACGTGAGAATTGGGAAGAATGCCAATTGTGCGATAATTCTGAATTCCAGTCAGGTGTGGTTACGCGTAATAATCAATCTAGTGCAACTGATTCTGCGGGTGAAACAAGCCATGAAGAATTGGTCCAGCAAATCACTGGAATTATTATGGATCGATTGAAATAATAGAAATATAAAAGGAAAATTTTATGAAAGTAACAATTATAGGTGGTGGTGGAAGAGTCGGTTCAAATGCAGCATTTGCATTACAGTGTGCTGGAATCGTCTCTGAAATACAAATTTTAGATTATAATCAAGATCTTGCTGAAGGTGAAGCATTAGACCTTTTGCATGGAGCTTCTTCAATTGCAGACCAAAGAATTTATGCGGGTGACTATTCCCGTGCGGCGGATAGTGATATTGTTGTTATTACGGCTGGATTAAGAAGAAAACCTGATGAAACTCGTTTAGATCTGATAAACCGTAATGTCGGACTGTTTAATGGTATTCTTGACAGCATTGCTGGTGCAGGTTTGAAGCAAGATGCGATTGTTTTTGTCGTTTCTAATCCCGTTGATATTTTAACACATCTTGCTGCTGAACGTTTAAATATATGTCCGAAGCGTGTTATTGGCCTTGGGACAATGCTGGATACCGCTCGTTTTAGATCCTTGATTGCCGAAACCTTTAATTTGGCTCCAACTCAAGTCAAAGCATTGATTTTGGGTGAACATGGTGACTCAATGTTACCCATTTGGTCTGCTGCGACTGTTGGCGGTCTTCCTTTGTCTGGATTGAAAGGTTGTGATTCAGCGATGCAGAAGAAGCTTTTTGAAAGAGCCAAGGGTAGTGGAGCAGAGGTAATCCGACGTAAAGGAGGCGCTGGATGGGCTGTTGGAGCAACCATTGCTGAAACAATTCATGCGATTGCATTAGATAAGCAGCAATTAATGCCAGTTTCTTCAATGCAAACGGGTGCTTATGGTATCAAAGATATTTGTTTGAGTGTTCCTACGGTATTAGGTCGTAATGGCGTGCTTGACCACGTTGAGTTTGATCTGTGGCCTAAAGAGAAGCAGGGATTGATTGCTTCTGCTCGTTCTCTTAAAGATACATTGGCTAAAGTTAGAGATTTGTAGAATTCCGAAAATAACTGCCAGTTATTATTGAGGCTCCTCATTTATTGTGAGGAGCCTCATTTTTTCAAGAGACTTATTAAAAGTTATTCACAATTTTTATTTTGTATTTGAGTCGAAATGCAAATTTTTCACAATTGCTCGCTTTTATATAATACTAACATTTAAGAAATTATGAAAATAGTTCTCGCATACTCCGGTGGTCTGGATACTTCAGTTCTCGTCAAATGGTTGAAAGATAAATATTCAGCAGAAATTATCACTTTTGCGGCTGACGTTGGGCAAGAAGAAGAGCTTGGCGGGCTTGAGGCAAAAGCAAAGGCTACGGGCGCGTCAAAGCATTATACTGTAGATCTTGTTGATGAATTTGCGTCTGATTATATATATCCAATGGTTCGTGCTAATGCGATCTATGAAGGGCAGTATTTCCTCGGGACTTCTATTGCCAGGCCATTAATTGGTAAGGCTCATGTGGATATTGCTCATAAGGAGAAAGCAGAGGCTGTTGCTCATGGATCAACTGGTAAAGGGAATGATCAAGTGCGGTTTGAGTTAGCTTATGCTGCTTTGGATCCAGCGCTTGAAATAATTGCCCCTTGGCGTATGCAGGAATTTAGAGATACGTTTCCTGGTCGTAAGGAGATGATAGCCTATTGTAAGGAGCAGAATATTGATGTTGAAGCGAGTGCAGAGAAACCGTACTCAATGGACTCTAATTTGTTACATATTTCTTATGAAGGTGGAATGTTAGAAGATCCTTGGTTTGATCCAACGATCCATGATAACAAAAATATGTATAAAATGACAATTGATCCTGTTGATGCTCCACATACTCCAGAGTATGTAGAGCTTGATTTTGAACAGGGTGATTGCGTCGCTATTAATGGTGATAAAATGACGCCTGCTCAGATTATCAAACGATTAAATTCAAAGGCAGGGAAGCATGGAATTGGTCGTGTAGACATTGTTGAGAACCGTTATGTGGGTATGAAGAGTCGTGGAGTGTATGAGACGCCTGGTGGAACACTTTTGATTCATGGACACCGTCAGATGGAGTCATTGACAATGGATCGTGAATTGATGCATTTACGAGATAGTTTAATCCCGAAATATGCTGAACTGATTTATAATGGATTTTGGTTTGCACCAGAAAGAGAAGCGTTGCAGGCACTTATAGATAAAAGTCAGGAAACTGTTACTGGAACGGTTCGCTTGAAATTGTATAAGGGAAGTATAATGACGGTTGGTCGTAAATCCGATTCAATGTCGTTGTATGATGAAGATGTGGCATCGATGGAAGGCGTCGAAAGTGATTATAACCAAGATGATGCTTCCGGCTTTATTAAATTAAGCGGTTTGCGTTTGAGAACGCGGAATTTGAAGCAATCAAAAAAGTAAATGGGGATGTTGCTTTGGTAAATTATCCTTGACTCAAAGGATGATCTGAAGTTAATGCAATTGCTTCATAGTAAACAAATAATAGAATATGGCAGGAGAGACAGATATAGTAGAAATTGATGGCAAAGTGGTTGCCGTTTTACCTGGAACAATGTTCCGCGTAGAATTGAAAAACGGGCATCAAGTGTTAGCTCATATTTCTGGTCGATTAAGGAAAAATTTCATTAAGATCACTACGGGTGATATGGTTCGCATGGAGATGAATACATATGATTTGGATAAGGCTCGTATAGTATACCGTCTTAAAAACGTTGATGCTCAGAAAAAAGCACCAATTCGTAGTTATGGTCCAAGGCGTAGATAGGGCCAATGATTTTTACATTAAACTCAATTAAATAGAATAGTATGAAAATTGCATCAAATATTATCGAAACAATCGGTAACACACCCCTAGTTAAGCTGAATAAATTATCTGAAGGATTAGAAGCGGAAATTTATGTGAAATGTGAATTTTTTAATCCTTTAGCTAGCGTTAAGGATAGGATCGGTAAAGCGATGATTATGGACGCTGAAGAGAGAGGGCTTATTACTCCAGGTAAGAGTGTTATCGTTGAGCCAACTTCAGGGAATACTGGTATCGCACTCGCGTTTGTTTGTGCTGCTAGAGGATATAGGTGTATTTTAACAATGCCCGAAACTATGTCTCAAGAGCGCCGTGTTCTTTTGAAAATGTTAGGTGCTGAATTAGTATTGAGTCCAGGTGCCAAGGGAATGAATGGTGCTATTGCAAAAGCAAAAGAAGTTCTGGAATCGATTAAAGAGGGTGGGTTTATGCCACAGCAGTTTGAGAATCCAGCGAACCCTGAAATTCACAGGAAAACGACTGCAGAAGAAATTTGGAATGACACAGAAGGCGGTGCAGATGTCTTAGTTGCAGGTGTTGGAACGGGTGGAACAATTACTGGTATTTCAGAAGTGCTCAAAAGCCGTAAGGCGAGCTTTCATACAGTTGCCGTTGAGCCAGAAGCGAGTCCAGTTTTATCAGGTGGTGATCCTGGGCCACATAAAATTCAAGGTATTGGCGCTGGATTTATTCCTAAGAATTGTAATGTTGATATTATTGATTCAGTGGAAAAGGTTTCTAACGAAAATGCGTTTGAGACGGCGAATCAATTAGCAATACAAGAGGGTATTCTTGGCGGAATTTCAACGGGAGCAAATGTTTATGCAGCGATACAAGTTGCTAAGCGTCCTGAAATGGCAGGCAAAAAGATTATCACAATTGCTTGTAGTTTCGGTGAGCGCTATATAAGCACCCCTCTTGCAGAAAGCGCTCGTGAAGCTGTAACTGGCTTAACGGCAGAGTAGAAAATATAAATTTCAGAAAATCTAAAGGCAGGCTTTTATAGCCTGCCTTTTTTTATGCTTATAATTGAATGAACTTTGGTATTAACTGCGGTGAGCCTTTGAGAATAGGTGGGTAGATTATCACTAGTGTTTTAGATTTTGCTTTTGATGAGAACTGGCGAACAAAAGCTTGCCGAAGGATATTTTCGAAATCCCCTATTGTTGATAAGGTTAATTTTCCAGTAGGAATCCGTATGGGCTTATTTAAGCCTGGTTGTATGATGGCAGGTTTATTGTTGTTTATTTTGCAAGCTAAAGGCACGGTGGTAGTGTTTATAAACGTTAAGTGAGATGTTAATAAATTTAGTGAACTTCTTTGAATGGGGATAATCCTGTAAGGCAAATTGGAGTTTGTTGGTTCCTCGTTTTTTATAAATAGGAGAATCCAGTTGTTTGATTGTTTTCTTGGTAGAACAATCTTACCAATAACACTAGGTTTTGGATTGTTTTGATAAAAAATGAGAGGATGTTCGTCTAATTTTTGGTAGGTCGGGGAGATGTCGTCATCATAGAAACATAAACTTATCGATTGATTGGCATTTCTGTAATAAATACCCTCCATTCTGTTTTGACTTAAAACTGTAAAATTAAGAGGCAGACTAAGTTGTTCGATTTTTGCAGAAAGAATGCAGGTTGATACAATCATCCCGAGATAGATGTATTTATAATTTATAGATTTTGTGGTGATAGCCATTTGAATGAAATTATTTTGAACCTTCGACCATGAATATTAAGATTAGTGTCATGTGTGAATGCATTATTTAGATCTAAATCCTGGTAGGGTTCTTCAGCGTTATGAATCCCGTCATTGTTTTTGTCTGAAAAAGGTTCTCCTATGGTATATGTATTACTCTTGTCTTGATCGGTATAGCGTTCCTCCGGATCCCACGAGTTATTGTTGTTTAGGTCTACGTAGGGTTCATTGAATTGTCCGCTAATGGTATTTTTTTCCGGGTCTCCTAATTCTATGGGAATATTATTCGAAACCTTTTGGGGTAGTCGTTGAACGATTGCTTCACAATATGAACTTGCTTCGATTTCCCCAGAAATCGGGTTGAGTGCTTCGCCGTAAGCTCTGATTTTAAATGTATCTGCACGTGTTGTGATAATCGGTGAGAGGTTATTTAATAAATCAGCTTGAGTGGTAAAGTCGGATGTGTTTTCCCAAATAGGGTATGTGTCGAAATCATCGCTGTATTCGTTAATTGAAGGAGTTTGTTCAATAGCAAGATCTAGTAAGCTTTTATTTGTTGAACCCTTAAGTTCGAGTGGCTCAAGGAATTCTTTCAGTGTGGAAAAGGGACGATTATAAGTAGGATGGTTAAATCGTTCTCTTATTAAAGAAACTATGTTTGAGGATAGTTGATCGACCTCTAGGTCGGTTAATGCTTTTCTGCCACGTTGAAAATAATGAGTTATTGGGTTCGTCGATAAATTCGGGATATTATGGCTATCTAGTTGATACGTAGCATTAGAGGTATGTGCGAAGCGGTAGATGAGGTTGTTATCATTGTCTCTGTTTTTACTAGTGTTTAATGTCATCTTAAAAGGTTGATTCGGTTGAATTAAGCCATTGCTTTTATAGTGGTTGATATATGACCAACTGGGATGGTTTGCTGACGATAATATTGCTTTCCATGTTTCTTTGTTCGTCGAGTTTATGTTGAATGCGCCTTTAACTAAAATATTTTCAGCAATGTTTGTTTTCGGATTACTGAATTCCAAAAAAGATTTTGTTTTATTATATGGGTGTATGTATTTAAATCGTGGATTAGTGAAAATAGTTGTGGAGGCAATAGTTTGCTGAAAAGGTTTTTCTCTGTTGATTCCTGAAGAGTAGTATTTATCGATTATACTGTTGAGGGATCTTCCATTCGGCATTTTGCTAAGTGATAGGTCGTCGTAAGGGTTTGATGTTGCATTGTATTGTTGATGACTATTCCCAATGGAAAAAGGGGCAGCGTTGAAAACTTGGAGATGCTGAAGAGGGGCTAATGAAAACGATTCAAACTGAGGTATTTCAAATAGGGGTATGTCCTCAGAAATACTTTTTGCGGATGCTGTATTTGGGTGGAACAAATAACTAGTGTCTGTTCCTGGGCTTGTTTGAGTGTATGCGCTAGGGGACGGTCCATATGGGTTGAAATATGCTTGAGTGTTGCCGCATTTTGGCAACGGGTTTCTTGGGTCGCTTTGTTTGATCCAAGTTGATTTTTTGGAAGGATCATTAATCGCCACATCCCCTGATTCTTGTAGTTTAAACCTAAAACCAAATTTAATTGATTCATTTATTTTTTTTCTAGGCGAAAGGTCAAAAGCGCTGTAAGTGTAATTCCTAAATTCAACTAGGGTTTTCCCTCTGTCGACTACCTTGAACGTAACAGGATCAATTGAATCCGATAGTCTCAGCTTTATCTTTAGTACTGTTGGATGGTTGCAAGAAATACCCCATAAATGTTTGGGTTTAATTGGAGCGTTAATTCCTGTTTTTTCTTCCCATTGATATTTTGTTAGGCTTTTTAGGTTGAATTCCGCTATATGTTTCCGGCTGTGGCGATATTTTCTCTGATGATTATCTGGTGCAACCCAAGAATAGAATCGGCCAGGGAGCCAAATTTTTTCTTTGCTTTTGTTTTTCTCCCAGTTTAGCTTGAGTGCGAGTGGATTTTCTTTGGCAGATTTTGTTTGGAACAGTTTTTGAAGATCAACCGTTTTTTCTGACATATTCCCTAAGTCAGAGTATATTATGTTTATTTTTGGGAGTCCCAATATTGCTAGTTCTAAGCCACTGTTGTGGAAGGAATTGTTGTTTTTATCATTTTTCAACTCGAATAAATCGCCCTCATCGAATATTGAATTGTTATTATTATCGATATATTCTTCAGCTGGATAGATCATGGTCGTGGTGTAAGGATTCCAGAGTTGGGTAAATAAGCCATATCGAATTAAGAGTTCATCGTTTCTATGTTCTGCTGTGAATAAAATATAGAAATCTGTTAAAACGGGAGCTGCTGAAAAAAGCGGGCTGTTGTTAAGTTTCAGATGATTAATATCAGCTAATTTAAAAAAGGCTTGAGGGGGAGGGATGATGTTATGACTTTTGGAAACTTTCGTTAGTGCAAGGAAGTCTTCATCAGTGAAATCTTTATGATTTAAATCAGATCGAATTTTACTGAAATCAGATCGATAAAGATTTAGAAAATTAACTTGAGGGTTATCGCTAAGGATGAGTTGATTTTCGATTTCTCCATTGCTTAAATCTTGCTTAAATCCACCTTCACTTTGATTTGTTAATAAGGAGTAAGCGCAATGTGTTAATGAGTCAGATAGTTGATTGAATATTTCTGGATCATTATCTGGTATTATGAATTGGAGTTGCTCTAACGATTGAATTTTTCTTATTAAATGACTCTTGGATGCATCGTTTTCGAGAGAGGGGAAGTAATGACTAAGGTTAGGCGGAGAGGGTGTGAGTGCTTGTAACTGATGGAGATCAGTATTAGTATGAGAATCGAATAGGTGTAAATCCTCATCTATTGCGAATTGTATCTCATTCACAAGTGAAACGGTTGTTTTTATTGCTTCATCCGAAACCCAATAGGCATAACCTCCATGTGTAATGTCATTTTTGATGATTGGGACTTTATTTACAGTAACATTAGATTTAAGCTTTTGAGGTGAAACGAGTGGTTTAGCTGGTTTCCCATTTCCAGATACAAGCCAATTGGTTTCTCGTGTGTGTGTGTTCCAAATCCCTGTCCATTCTTGCTCAAGGTAGGGTTCCCCCTCTACTATAGAGTCAGATTTAAAGGTAGCTCGTTTATCCGGTCCTGCGAGCTGCTGTAGGCTTCCTATTGCAATATTTAAGCCAGTGAGTGTGTTCATTTGAGCTTTCTCTATGAATTGACCCGTGTGAGCTGCATTTATTTCAATTTTAACAATGGTGCTTAGGCTGAGAACTATAAGCAGCAGAAAGCTTGTAGCATAAATGGCCAGTACAAGTGCGAATCCTTCGCTCCTTTTTAATGGGAAGGATTCAATTCGACTATTCGAATTAGTGTTAAATGACTCCATTGTTAAATGGAGTCATAATAGCTTTCTAGCCGATTAAATTAAATCTAAATATTTGGGTAAATTTAAGTATAGAAATACTGATGAAAGCTTTAATATTCGCAATTAATTACGATTTCTTTATTGTTAGGGCAATGAACGAGGATCTTTGTTATTTGTCCATTTGAACTAACTATTTCAACTTGGTGATCGTCAGCTTCATTTGAGATGACTTGCGTTTCTTCTTGAGCAATTTCTTCTGAAGCAGGAGCAGCGTTTTCAATTTCTTGAGATTCAGGGATTACACCTTCTTCTTGGTTTGGAGCTTCTGCGTTTTTAATCGGTTCAGGAGTTTTATTATGAACTTCGTCTAGAGATTGAAACCCTTCAGTGGTCACCTGTGGGGAAACTGATGTATCCCCTGCGACTGCTCTGCCTGCTAAAAAATTTTCCATAATGTGCTAAGTTAATCTTTTTCGAGTACCAAGCTCATTTCTAAGCGTTTGTTACGATCTGATTGTAAGTCTTGTTTGTCTTTCGGAAGGGTGTCTCCAAAACTTGTAACACGTTCGATTTTATTTGGATCTAACGCGTAGTAAGTTAGCATGCTTCTCGCTGCATTACCTTGATCAGCGGTAATTTTCCAGATGTCTGTTGTTTTGTCATCAGGTTTTTTTGAAGCGGTAAATGCATCAATTCTTACTTTCATGTTATGACGCTCTAACAGCCACGCCATATTTTGCATGACCACTTCACCCCATTCTGTAAAAGTTGAACTGTCGTTCTCGAAAATAGGCATATCGTTTTTGTCAAACAATGTGAGTCGTAATCCATCAGATGTAACATCAATTTCAACAGATTCATTTATGTCTGTTTCGTCGATTTGGAGTAAACGATAAAATTCTTGAGCCATTTGATAGAGGATACTTATGTCAATGGAGCTCGTTTCATTGGTGTTTTTCATCGTGGTATCACTTCTTCCCATGATTTGGTCAACCATACTTCCCTTACGCCCATCTGGATTTGGTATTGCGGATGATTTCGGAATACCTGCCTTGTAGGGGTCTTGGAAAAACATGGTTGTTGCAATAATGACTTCTTCGTCTTGAGACAAAATCCACAGAACGAGGAATAGTGCCATCATACTGGTTACGAAGTCAGCATAAGCTACTTTCCATGCACCACCACCATAGTTGGTTATCCACTGGTTATCGTCAAGTTGACTAGCTTTTTCAGGCATGGCTATATTTGCTCAGTGAAAAGGTGGCGATTAAGCGGGTTTTGTGTTCTTCAAGAGTTCTTCTAGCTCATCAGCAGTTGGTTGAATGGTTTCATCCAATGCTCTTCTACCTATTTCTACTGCCATTATCGGAGCGAGTCCTTTTGCAAAACTTGCAACTGATTTTTCAATGATATGGTAATACAAAAATTCCGCTTCTTGATTTAATGAAACTAAAGTTGCAAGAGGATTTAAAAATCCATATGCAATAAAAATACCGAGGAATGTTCCACTAAGTGCTGCCGCAACTTTTTTACCAACTGATTCAGGGTCTTCCAGTGATGACATCGTGTTAATAATTCCTAATACCGCGGCAACAATACCAATTCCAGGAAATGAATCTGCCATCAATAATAAGGCGCTAATATTACGGTGGGCTTCATTTTTCTTTGCATTTAGTTCTGTCGATAGAACACTTTCTAATTGATCTGGTTTTATTTTACCGTCGATTAAAGGTCTTAATGCATTACAGAGGAAATCAACTTGACGTTTATCTGCAAGAAATGTGGTGTATTTTGAAAAGATAGCACTGTTTTCTGGATCATTGACATGTTCATCCATTGCGATGAGACCTTTTCTCCTACCGACAAGAAATACTTCATAAAGTAGTTGGAGTAGCTCCATAAATCTTTGCTTTCGGCCGCCAGCCCCTTTGAAGGCTGTTGCTATGTCTGCTACAATACCTAATAAAACAGATTTAGGGCTAGAAATGACCAAGAGACCTAAGCCGATCCCTACGATAATTGCGATTTCTCCAGGGTGAACCAACGACATTAAAGCCCCCCCCGACATCATAAAGC
>CAWUTK010000244.1:0-16704 GCA_963924785.1 uncultured Opitutales bacterium | reverse complement strand
AATCTTGAAAATTCTGGTATTGTTGAAGAAGACGCTCCTGTAAGAAAAGCATATCGCTACATGACCAATCGGCTTTCACAATTTAACTATGCAGAAGCCATTAAAACAAATCTCCCCATTGGATCAGGATTAATAGAAAGTCGACACAAGCATGTCCTTCAAGCCAGAATGAAAATACCAGGAGCATCTTGGAATAGAGCAAAAGCTGAAGCTTTTGTTTGCACTCGATCTAGCAGAGCAAATGGACAATGGAACATTTACTGGGAGAAAAAAGCGGCTTAATTCTCCCCGCACAAAAAATTGCACCCGATGCAGGGACATTTACCGATGCGGTAGTTACCGCAAATGCAGCTGGCGTAAAACAAAAATCGACACTAACTATATCTGATGACTTAAACCCGACTGGCCTTATCGGTAATGGAAATGTTTATAGTCTTCGTTTTAGTTCTTTATTGTCGACAGACAACTTTACGCAGAACCTTGAAGGTCGAACTGTAACGACAAACACAGTAGATGATGGAACCGTATTTGACCTGAGAGACGCATGGATAACATCCATTGCTGGTTCTGGTCAGCCAGTTACTGCGGTATCAGGTGAGCAAACGAATGTTGAGGGATTAGGAGTTGATCGGACATTTGCGTCTTACTTAGCGAAGAAGCATGCAAATGAGCCATCTGGTTATACGAGTTTTACTATTGCGCATAATACTACTGGGAGTTCATTTGCTGCAGATAATTTTTCAAATGTTGCAGGACAAACGGCTAATGGTATTGAGCTGGATGCGAATCAGGTGACGTCGCTTGCGTTTGATTATGGAGCCGGTAATGGAGATGTGATTAATGTAAAAGTCGATGGCGTTCAAATATCGGCTACGGTTACGTTGACGGGGACTGAAACTGAAAGTCAGAAAAAAGAAGCAGCAAGAGATGCGATATTAACTGCGATTCAGGCACAGATTACAGGCGGTACTATTTTAAACGGAGCTTCAACTGGAGAAGTCGTATCAACTAAGAATACGACCTCATCTGATACAATGGCCTATATTAGGCGATCGGTTAATTCTGCAAATACCGCTTTTACTGTCACAGATTTCACTAAGAATATTACGGATGCAGCAGTCGTTGTTTCCACCACTCAGGCTGCTTCTGATGCTGTAAAGCAAATTGATACGGTTACCATTGGAGATGGCGGTGGCACTGTAGTGGCGGGCGATTCTTATAGTATCGATATTGATGGCACAACGATTACGACTGGCGCGTTAGTCGGTGGTGAAACGGCAGATGATATACGTGATACTTTGATCGGATTAATTAACGCAAACGGAGCGGTTAATGGAACGGTGAATGCGACAGTGAATGGTTCTGGTGAAATTAAACTGGAGTCCGATACTGCTGGTGTTGCCTATACATTATCGAATCTTACATCAACTGTTGGAAGTATCTCGACTGCGAATGTGCAGTTGGCACGAGCTGTAGCGCAACAAGATACCGTTACTGTAACGGCAGGAACCATTCCTAGCGGCGGGACATTTTCAATAGATATAGGTGGGACGACTGTAACAACTGGGGGATTGTCCGCTAATGCAAGTGCTGCAGATGTCAGCACTGCTATTGTGACAGCTATTACTGCAGCAGGAATTGGCTATACTGCCGCAACTAGTGGAACTGATGGATTTATTATTACGGCGAATACTGCAGGAACTGCTGGTGCATTCACGACAAATAATTTACAAACAACTGGAAGTGCCGGAACCCTCTTACAGGAAACGTTGGTTGAGTTGGCAGGCGCTACTATTTCAACTACTGTTAGCACAGGGACGGCTGCGGATGAATCGACGATACAATCTGCACTGGTTGCAGCGATCAATGCAAATGCAACTCTGAGCCCTTTACTTACTGCTTCGAATGGTGCTGGAGTCGGAGAGGTTGATATTGAGGCGAATGTTGCCGGCCGAGGGTTTAGTATTGATTTGGGATTAAATTCAAAGGCAGATGCGATTACTCAGGCAACAATTGTGGTTTCTGATCCGTATGATATTACTGGAATCCTCGATCATATATCGACAATGATGGCAGGCTCCGGGGCTGAACTATCGCGTTTGAATTACACTAGGGATCAGCTGAAAAATGCAGAATCAAATTTGGGGCGAGCGCATTCAGCAATTGTTGATACTGATGTTGCAGCCAAGATGTTGCGGTTATCTCGTTTGAAGATCATGATGGAATCTGGTGCTTCTATTCTGTCTCAATCAAATATGCTGACATCGAATGTCCTGCAATTATTGCTATTATTTATAATCACCTTTTTGTTGCCTCTTTTTCTTGAAACAAAAGATCTCGCCTTTTTATTGAGGAGTGACACTCCTGAAGAGAGGGCGATCGTTCAAAATATTGATTCGGAGTATGAGCCGTAGCTAAGCTTTGGCACTAAATATTACGTTGATAAATTACGATAGTGGGGGAAGCTTTACCTTTACCTAAGCGTTTTTTAAGGCTCCAACCCTGTGGTTCAAATTCTAGCTTTCCTGGCATTTCAAAGGCAATTAGACCATTTGGAGCTAGAGTGAGGGATTTATCTAAAAGGCTAAATAGTTTATCAATATTTTCTTCGATCATGTCGTAGGGCGGATCAATGAAAATTATATCATAATGATGGTGGGTTACGGGTGTCCAACGTAATACATCTGATTGTTGAACTGTAATATTTGAAGGGCTTGTTCCATTGCTTTTGCAAACGGCTTTGATGTTGGATTGAATGCACGCAATAGAGTTGCGATCAAATTCAACCAGTGTGGCTGTACTTGCACCACGGCTAATCGCTTCTAGGCCATAGGATCCAGTGCCTGAAAATAGATCTAGAACATTTGTTTCGATGACACGCTCTCCGATAGAAGAGAATAAGCGTTCTCTCATTTGATCAAGAGCGGGCCTAATGGTCTTTGGAAAAGACAATTGTATTCCTCGGGCTTTCCCTCCTGTTATTCTCATTGTCTTAGATGTAAATGTTTACAGGTAAATTGATGCTTTCCGTTATGCGATTTTTTATATGCGTCATTTCACTTTCTGAACAAGGAGTAACGTGTGGTTGGGCAGGATTCCTTGAAACGGTATAGGCCTGAATGTTTTTAATTTGAGCTTGGTTATCAAGAAGCGTTTTGATGTTTTGTACGTAAGCGTCTAGTTCTTGCTCGCTCATGGTTTTCCCGTTTAATCGTGTAAACATGCTTTGAATTAATACCGGAAACCGGCGAGCAACACTACTGATGTTATTAAGCAATTTTTCGATGGGAAATTTGCTGACATCTATTTCTTCTAAATAGGCTTGAGTGCCGGCATCTAGTTTTGCCCAAATTTCATAGCTTTTCCATTGAGCCATAAGTTCGATGCCATCAATTGCCCAGGGCTTATGGAAGTAGGTTGCGTTTGTAATGAGGCCTAGTTTCGTTTCATTGAGGCCTTTGAAATGATTGAGGGCTTCAAGGGCAACCTTGACGCAGTCTGGGAAACATGTCAGCGACGTGGGTTCTCCGTTTCCTGAAAATGAAATATCTTTAATAGACTTCTGTGATTCGGTCAATTTGTCGAACGGAGCTGCAGTGAATAGTTCACCGCAAGTATAGGCCTCTAGTAGTTCAAATAGTTCTGTCTTGATTTCTGCGGGAGAAACCGTGGTGTCTTCTGGGGTAGAGGATCGATCAACTGAACAGTAAACGCAGTCGTAGTTACAACGTTTGTCTAGGTTCAGATTTATCCCAATAGAGACACCGCCAGCTCGACGAGATAAAACGGCGTAAATGTATTTGTACTCGTAAAGTTTTCTCGGATGAAAGGTGGTTGTTAATCGCTCGGGTGTTGTGTCCATGCTAAAAAATGCCACCGATCTTTATTCCTACTCCTAATACCGCAAATAGGATGGAAATGATGGTGACTGCAACTATGTGGCATGCGAGCGAGTTTAAGTTCTTATCGGATAGATTCGGCAGTAATTTTACTTTCGCATGTATTGCTAAAATTAAAGTTAGCAAAAGTAGGATTACTTTGACGGAGATGTGAGTGTTCACATAAGAGTCAAATTTGAACCATTCGGTTAAGGGGAGCATTGTCGAGGCTAGATGAAACCCTGTTAATACTTGCACAAATAGGGCCGGCATTCCTATTCGTTCAAAATGTGTTTCAAACATTTGAAGTGGTTTGATGTCTCTTGTTTTGAGAACATTTGGTAGAACGCTGAAACATAATATCATATGCCCGCCTGTCCAAATGGTAGCACCGAGCAAATGAAGGATGAGAACGGTTTTAAACATTATTATTTAAACGGTTTGAGAGAATTTATTTTTCTTGTCTTGTTTAAGGTGTGCGTCAAATCCCATGCATATATTACGAACAAAAAGTTTACCAAGTTCAGTCGGGTAAATGCCTTTGTCGTCGATCGTTAATAAATCATCACTAACGCAATATTCTAAATGATCTTTTTCTTTTGAAAAATAGTCATGGAAATTATGTCCAAATTTATTTTGAAACTCATCAAACTCGACTTTGAATCGACACATGAGTGAATGAATGAGCCACTTGCGAATAATATCATCTTCTGTGAGCAGGTAACCTTTTTCAATCGGAAATTTTCCGGCCTCTACATCAGCGTAGTATTCCGGTAATCCTTTGTGATGTTGAAAATATCCATTCCCCACGAATCCAATTGAAGTCACGCCCAGGCTGATGAATTCTGATGAAGGAAGGACGGTGTAGCCCATGAAGTTTCGGTTTAAACGACCTTCACTGTAGGCGATCGTCATTTCGTCATCAGCGAGAGAAAAATGATCCATTGCTATTGCGGTATAGCCCGCATCTACGAGTCTTTTCCTTGATTCTAGAAAAATTTCAATTTTTGATTCTGGAACAGGTAACGTTTTTACATCAATTTTTTTCTGATGGCTTTTTAACCATGGAACATAGGCGAAACTATAGAGTGCAATTCTGTCAGGTTTTAAAGTGACGACATGATCCAGTGTTTTTGAAAAACTTTCGAGTGTTTGATAGGGGAGACCATAAATAAAATCCATGTTGACTGAATTGAATTTTTCTTCTCTACACCAATCCACCAATTCTTGAATTTCTTCATAAGTATGAATTCTATTTACGGCTTTCCCTACTTTAGGATCGAAGTCTTGAACTCCCATTGAAATACGATTGAAGCCTAGTTGACGTAGGAGTTTGATCTTTGATTTTGATGTGGTTCTTGGATCCACTTCTATTGCGACTTCTCCGTCGAAGTTTATGTTGAAGGCTTCTTTCGTTTTTAAGAACAATCGTTCAATTTGAGATTCGTTTAAAAAAGTGGGTGTTCCACCGCCCCAATGATATTGGCAAACTTCTGGATTTCCGCCGAGCTTTTGTGTGACGTGGTCAATTTCTTTAAAAAGGTAGTCCAAGTATTTGTCGCCATATTCAGGTAGGTCTTTCCGGATAGATACATTGCAACCACAATAGGTGCACATTGTTTTACAAAAAGGAATATGAATATATAGCGAAAGAGGGGGATTATCGTCCTTTATCGAAGCATACACATCTGCAACATCTTGCTGAGAGACTCCATCATGAAAGATTGGTGCGGTTGGATAACTTGTGTATCGAGGGCCCGCGACATTATATTTATCCAATAGTTCAGGTGTGATTTCGATTCCCATAATAAAAATTTAAAATATTCCGTTTGCTGAAGTCGCTATTCAATATATATTGTTGATTTTTGACAAGGTGAAATATGCCTTTTAATATTTTAATGAACAGCACAAGTAAAAGTATAATTCTTTGATTATTAATCTCTTGAAAATTATAAGTATGAAAAAATCTATTATTTCTACACTATTCCTAATAACCGTAACTTTGGTTAGCGTTCAAGTTTGTTCGGCTAAAGAAGCAAAGCAAGCTGTTGACTTCCCTGTAGACTCGAAAGCGATTGATCGAACGAATTCGACGAGAGTCACCAGTTATGCGCCTATTTTGAAGAAGCCAATGGATGCTGTTGTAGCTGTTACCACGGAAAATCTGATTAAAGTGTCACGAGGCGATCCTATGCAGGAATTATTAAGGCGATTTTATGGCATGCCTCCGTCGCGTGCCCCACGGAATCGTGGTTCTCAGGAAGAAGAACAGCTGACTCCAGGTGGAATTGGCTCAGGAGTGATTGTTTCGTCTGATGGCTATATTTTGACCAATAATCATGTGATTTCGAATCGAGATGGCGAAAAAGTAGATCGGATCATGGTGAAATTGTTTGATGGTCGTGAATTTGAAGCAACGATTGTTGGAAGTGACGAAAAGACAGATGTTGCCGTTATTAAAGTAGATGCAGCCGATTTGCCGAGTGTTCCAATGGCGGACAGCGGAAATTTACTAGTGGGGGATGTCGTTTTTGCCATAGGGAATCCTATGGCGGTTGGCATGACTGTTACAAAAGGGATTATTTCTGCGACGAGTCGTTCGCAATTAGGTATTTTAGGAGAACACTCTTATGAAAACTTCATTCAAACCGATGCTGCCATAAATCCTGGTAATTCTGGTGGAGGATTGGTTGATGCGGAGGGACGTTTGATCGGCATTAACACCGCTATTATGTCAAGAAGTGGGGGCAGTAATGGTATCGGATTTGCCATCCCTGTCAATATCGCCAGAGGCGTCATGATGTCTCTGGTAAATACAGGTGAAGTTCAGAGAGGTTTTCTCGGAGTGGGTATTGCTGATTTAGATAAAGATATGGCCGAGGCGTTTGGATTGGAATCGATTGAGGGTGCATTGATTCAAAAAGTAGAAGAGGGGCTTGCTGCTGATAATGCAGGTATAAAACGTGGAGATATTCTTATCGAAGTTGACGGTAAAAAGATTAAGTCTGCTTCAGATTTAAGATTGATAGTGTCTGCCATAAACCCCGGAACTAAAGTTGATATACGTTTAATTCGTGAGGAGAAGGAACTGACCGTTGTCGCCGTATTAGGAAACCTCGGCGATCCTTATGGCACAGGCATTGGTTCATTTATTGAGATTCTTGATGGTGTCCTTGTTGAACCGGTTAATGATGAGTTGCGTGAAACTTATGACTTACCCGAAAATGTATCAGGTCTAGTTATCACTGAAGTCAAGCAGGGTTCTCCATATGGTTCAAAGCTAAGAATCGGCATGGTTTTCCTCGAAATTAATGGAGAAACCGTCGCTGATCAAAAGGATGCGCAGAAGTTGTTAAGAAGAGGGATTAATAAAATCTATCTATACTTCAATGGCTATCAGCACTATTTTCCTTTGAGGTTACGGTAGTTTGCCGGAATTTATAGTTTCACATGGATCAAAGCGTAAATGGTTAAAATTCGCGCTGTGATCTTCGCGAGTACTTGAGGGACTTTTATCGGTTGCTTGATTTCATGCTTCAGTCAAAGGGAGTCTGCTCCATCTGCTGTGCTGCTGTTACATTATACTGTTGATGAGAATGAGGATGAATCTTATGTGGATATGGTTGTTTGATTTAAACTGCTACGTTGTAATATGTTATGGGTGAAAGATTTAATGAGATATCGGATCGGCATAAGGCCTTCATTGAAGAACAGAAAATCTTCTTTGTGGCGACTGCGACTGCGGATAGTAGGGTGAACCTTTCTCCTAAGGGAATAGATTCATTGCGGGTGCTAGATGCGAACAGAGTTATTTGGCTTAGTGTAACTGGGAGTGGTAATGAGACATCTGCTCATATCCAAGAAAATGCTCGAATGACGGTAATGTTCACTTCATTTACTAAAAAGCCCCTTATCTTGCGGTTGTATGGTCAAGCGAGGGAAATTAAACCGACTGACTCGGAATGGGATGAGTTGGGAAAGCATTTCCCAGAAATTCCTGGAGCTAGGCAGATTTTTGATGTATCAGTGGATTTAGTTCAAGCTTCCTGTGGTATGTCTGTTCCATTTTATGAATTTCAATCAGAGAGAGAAACGCTGAGTGATTGGGCGAGTAAAATTGGAAAAGAAGGCGTGGCTAAATATTGGAAAGACAAGAATCAATTCAGTATCGATGGGAAACCAACGAATATAATTTAACCGTAATTCATTATTAGTATTTAACGAAAATCCATTATGAAAACATTCAGTTTAATATCACCTTTTATCTTATTGTTAATGAGTGTCTCTTGTTCCAGGGGACCTGCGAAAGAAGAACCTGTCGTTCTTGGGGATAATTTGCCGTTTGTTGTGATGCATTCAAACCTGTATCAGGCGAAGGAAATACTGTTAGAGGAATTTTCTATAGATGAAAAGAAGAAGGCGAAGGCCGATAAGGTGCTAGCGTTATTTGATAAATACAAACCAGAGGATACGTGGATGTTGATGTATCCGAATAAGGAACATATGATGATGCCGGTGATTATGTCGAAGTTATCTCTGGTAACTTTGGCGAAGATTGTTTCCGAAGAAGGATTATCAGAGTTCTTAAAAGACGAGGGCGAAGGCACATTTACATTACAGCATTTGTCTAAGAGCGAGTTGGTCTTACCTGATGAGCCTTATGAGATTAAGCTGTTGGGTGGATATCTAACAATGGCGCCTAAGGTGTTATTTGATGTTTGGGAACAGGGTAGCACGCATCCGCTTGATTCGCCTTTGTGTGGGCGTGTTAAGTACTTAGACGATTCACGGAATTTATTTTCAATGGCGATAGGTTTTCCTGAAAAAATGACTCGGCCTATAGATGAGGAAATGAAAGAATTGCTTAAGGACCAGAAGGGAATAGGGCGAATGATTGGAGGCGCAATAGGTGCGTTTGCAAAGCAGTTTGTAGAACCCTTTCAAGCGATTGATTCATTTGCAGTCGCTTTTAAATCAGGGGATTCGGGTAGTCGGACACTTTCTTATACGCAGAATTTTCGTGATGAAAGCAGAGCCTCGGCTGTTGCGAATGATTTAGAAAGTGGAAGTTATGACAATATGGACTTGGATAATATTGTTCTAAATTTGATCGAGCTTTTTGAAGAAGATTTTGTGCAACAGAAAGTCGCTTCTGTAAATAATAAGTTAGTGTTACATCTTGATTGGAAGAAGGAACATGACGAGGCGTTTGGCGGGGGATTAGGCAAGGCGACGATTGGTTATTTGATTTCACAAGCAATGGGTGGCAATATGGAGCCAAGTAAGGATTCGGTTACTACGACTTATCGCAATGATCCTGAATTGGTGAATTCTTTGGATAAAGCCGGTTTAGATGAAGTCGTTCGTTCATCGATTAAGAAAGTACTATTTCCGGGTCATTATTGGAAGGAGGGGAAAGAGCCTCATATGACATTGGAGGTTGATCGTCCGAGTCTACCCAATGCTTTTTTAGCAGAAATTACGTACGAGATATTAAGTATCGATACGGCATCGGGTGAAAATCGCTATCGTAAGCCAGAGGCATTTTATGGGAACTCGTTACAGTTGAATTCAAGCTACATGGGAAATATTAGGCTTCCTGTGAAAGAGGGAACACTGGCGGAACAATTATCCAAGAGTAAGATCTTGTTTAAAACTAAAATCCCCACTCAGCTTTCAATACTTGAATTTAGTAAAAACGACAAGCCGGGGAAGACAGTAAAGTCAGGTAAGGTGAAAGCGACGCTTAAGAAGCTTGAGGGAGATGTTGCCTCAGTGAATGTTCGTGGAGCAAAAGCATTGAATGTGATCGCTTATGATCAGTCTGGAAGAGCGCTGGATTCTGGTAACGGGCACAAGGGATCAACTTCTGCAAGCTATCGATATAAAGGGCTTATTGATCATATTAAGGTAGTTGCCGTGACTGAGTTTTATGAAAAAGATATCGAGCTAGTTGTCGATTTGAATAATGGCACAGAACTCGAACCTCCGAAGGAAGCGGCAGATAATGTTATTACGCGCTATGATTATTCAGAAATTAAGGAATATAAAAATATTCCTTCTGGTGGCATGGACGGGTTGAAAATCGACTGGATAGATGCGTCTGGAAATGTTTGGCGTGATTCACTACAGATAAAGCCATCGTTTAGTCAAATTGAAGGACGTTGTAATTGGAGTGTTCATTTCTTTGGAAAAGATAAAGCGATTGAGTTAAAGGGGAGTTCTTACCTTAGTGACGGATCGTTTCAGTATGCTGTCGATAAAGGAGCATTGGCAAATGTGCATGCTATAACGGGTAAGGTGAAGCTCGAAATTAAAGATCAATTTCAACGACTAAAGTTTTCGAATACCGGCAATGGTAAAGAGCAGGAACAGACCTTGCAAAATGGAAAAGTTGTTCGCGTGATGTTTGACCGGAATGAACTCAAGTTCAATACGGATGGACTGAGCAATCTACAATTAATTGGATTCTCCGATACAGGAAAGCAATTGAAGAAGGTGAATTGGTCGAGTAGTAGCAACAAGTGGCGTATGAAATACTTTTGGGGTAATCCTTCTGAAGTGTGGATGGACTTTTCACTTAACACTGTCGAAAAGTTAATGCCGATTGATATTGTGAAACGTGAAGTTGATCAGTCTGCATTCAAGACGTTTAAGCAAGGACTGGAATTAGAAGCATTGATTGGTGATTCACTGAAGCGGACCGCAAAGGCACTTCAAAAGTCTTGGTATAAAGTGGGGTATGGTGATAGTTTATCTGGGTTATATTTCTTGCAAGATAAGAAAGGGCAGGGATTTCGTATAATTGATGAAATGATTGCGTTGTCAGATCCTGTCGGTCAAGAAGCCTTTGGTTACAAAGCTAAACCTTATAAGGGTTATTCTTTCAAATTTTTCAAGGGAACGACGAAAGGGGGGGAGCCAGTCCCGTATGTTAGAGGGAATAGAGAGCGCACTTGGAAGTCACTGAAGGGCGATATCGTGGGAAAGCAACTTCAATCAACACCTGCTATTTATGCAGAACCTGTTGACAAAACAAAACCGTACTATTTGATGCGGTGGGGTAACATATACAAGAAGGTTGTTACCGAAGGTGGATTGGAATACGAACCAGAGAATCATCGTGATGAAGGATGGGTTGAATTGAGTTTAATTAACTAAGGGGTTAGGAAAGGAATTATGTCACTTGAAGAAGTTGAAGGTTACAAGGATAGTAAAGCGTTTGCAGATGAAGTCTTAGAGGCGTTGTTAGGAGGCGGTTATAATGCAAAGGAAGCGGTTGCGTTATCGCTTTATTTGTATGTGCCAAGTGAAAGTAGTGCGAAGTATATTGCAGGCATTTTAGAAGATGAAGGCTACGAAGTTGATGTTGAAGAACCTTTGGATACTGAACCTAGATGGTGCTGCTGGTGCAATCTAACGATTGAACTGGTTTCGGGGAATTTAGAAATTGTGGGTGATCGATTTCTAACATTGGCAAAAGAATTTGATGGAGTGTTTGATGGTTGGGAAACCAATCCTTATGAAATTGAAGGCGGGATCGAATCGATAATGAGTCAGATCGAAAATGAACCTGATCAAGAAAATGAGGAAAAGGATATCTCTAAAAACTAAGAGGCTGTTTCTATAACGCTATATGAAATCACGTAATCGGTTAGCCGAAGTAAAAACTTCGGATGGAGGTGTTTTGGCACTCTATGAAAGCGATGGTATTTTCTCAATGAATTTTAATGGCCAAGAACTGATGCACCAAAAAGCGAGTGCATCGGAGGAATTACTGGGTGAACTCGGAGCGGAAACCTTGCCTGATGAAGGGTTTGCTCGAGTTTTGATTGGCGGGTTGGGTTTAGGTTTTACATTACGAAGTGTGTTGAGTCATGTTAACGCGAGTACACTAGTTGATGTGGTTGAATTAATACCAGAAGTTGTCGAATGGAATAAAACGCACCTGCAATCATTGAATGGGGGCCTGTTGGACGATGACCGTGTCACGGTTAGGACAGAAGATGTTGTTGCATTAATTCGTAGCTCGGAAGCAGGGCTTTATGATTCAATACTGCTGGACGTTGATAATGGACCTGTTGCGATGGTTGCTGAGGGTAATCATTCGCTTTATTCCGTTAAGGGTATTGCAATGATACGACGTGCATTGAAAGCAAAAGGGCGCGCTGTTTTTTGGTCCGCCGGGCCTGATCCGAAATTCGAGAAACGCTTACGTGGAGCTGGATTCAATGTTACCGCGATTCCCGCAAAGCTTCATCACAATGCAAGGCGAGCCATTTATGTATTGTTTGTTGCCGATGTGGCTTGATCGGCGACCTTCTTTAAAACGGCATTAATCAAGTGAGGATGCAAATGTTCTATCTGCTATTAACCGAGACAAGAAACAACGACTTCTCGCATGATAGAGTGTTGGCTTTGTTGGTTAGCTAAGATTTTTTCAAAGGCGGAAAGGAATTTGTTTTGAAAGCCAATTAGCTTTGGGATAGTGCATTTTTGAGCGGCCTTTATTAGGCGACCCAGATACCATGGGTTTTGTGAAAATACATTGTAATCGGTTTTGTTGTCTAAGCCTTTATAGATTTCGGCGTAAATTTTCCCTGCGTTTTCTAATGAACCTTTCGCTATACCGTAACTGTTTACACTAAGTTCGCCAGAGTCTATTAATACGCGGAGTTGGATCAGTAATCGGTTCCTTTTTTGCATGCTACTGATTAACGGTCGTGCTTCATTGATTGTATAGAAGTGTCGATCGAGTGCATTGAGAGCTTGCTTTAGGTTGAAATTGAAAAATGCTTCTGCGGCTTCGAAAAAATCACCTTCGCCAAAGACGGGGACGAGATCGGCAACTAGCTGCTCGGTTATTTCTCGAGTAGAACCTTCTTCATCGAGGTAAAGGGCAAGCTTTTCGGCTTCTTTACAGGCCATGCGGATGCTACCGTTAACTTTGCCGTCAATTAGCTCTAGAGCACCTTGTGTGATTTCGATTTTTGCTTCGCTGCAAATTTTTCTGATTTCATGTTGAAGGACACTCGATTTTTCTTTTCCTGCAGAAATGTGCGTGCTTTGGCAATGCTCAGGAAACCATTTTACGAGTTTTTTTCTACGATCAACTGGATAGGCTCCGATTATTACCGTTACGCTATTTGCATCAATGCGGGCAAGCGATTCTTGTAACTGAGCAACCTTTTCTAGGCAGGCTTCAGATTTACTGACTTGGTTATCGGCAAGAAAATTTACGTCTTTAAGCCATATCACCTTGGCATCTCCGAAGAGTGATAATGTTTCGATGGATGATCGAGCGGCGTCAATCGCTCTAGCCACATCATCGGCATTTCCCGCTAATGCATTAATTGTTTCTTTCGCAAAGTCGTCGGTTAGATCTTTTGATAATTCTAGGAATTTATCTTTTGCGGCTTTGGAAACGAGGAATTCATCGTCTCCGCTAATAAAATGGACACTTTCTAATTTCATACGGCAACGCAAGTTGAATTGAGAGGATGAATTCCGCCAAGTGGATTGATGATATCTAAATCGATATGCTTGTATCGTTCAATGAAGGGGCTGAATACTTTTTCTACCTTATTGATATGATTGCAATCTTTGCTCAGGTGGGCGAGGTAGATTCTTTTCCAATTAGGATTGTCTATGCTGAGGAGCGTTTCCAGTGAGGTTTCATTTGAGAGGTGTCCGTGTCTGCCGCGAATGCGTTGTTTCACTGACCATGGCCGCTTTGAGTCATTTTCGAGTAAGTTCTCGTCATAATTCGCTTCAATGATGAGAGTGTCGACATTCTTGATTTTGTCTTTTACCAGATTTGAGGCGTAGCCAAGATCTGTGACCCATGCTAAACTGTGTTTTGGGGAAATGATATCACCTTCTTTTCCCCATTTGAAAACAAAAGCTACTGGGTCGTAGGCATCATGAGGAATCGAGAAGGGGCTAATAGCGAGATCTTGAAATGTGAAAGATTGGCCCGTTTCAAAAATTTGCCAATTGGCTTGTTTTTTTAATTTTTGTTGAACGGCAAACGCGGTGTCTTTGTTGGCGAAAACTCGGATATTGTGGTTTCTTGTTAAACCTCTAATTCCATCAGCATGGTCGGCGTGTTCATGCGTGAGAAACACGGCATCGAGTTCATTTGCCGATTCGCCTACGTCTTCTAAGAGTTGAGTGATTTTTTTTGCTGAAAATCCTGCATCAATTAGAATTTTTGATTTTTCAGTTTTTAAGAAGGAGCAGTTGCCAGAACTGCTTGATCCTAGTATTTTGTACTCAAAACTCATTTGTAATGGTGATTATTAATCATTGGTTTCTAATCAATAAGAACTTTCGGGTTTAGGCAAAATAAATTTCCCTTAGAACGGATTAAAATAATAGAGAAAGAATTGATTTTCTGTGATTTAGAGTTAATTGTAATCTTTCACTTAAATCATCTCACTATGGCGAATTCTACACTATCTGATATTAAACCCAGTTCTGCTCCATTTCATGCAATGACAAAGCCAATTGGGCCTATCTGTAATATCGGATGTGAGTATTGTTTTTATTTAGAGAAAGAGAATCTTTTTGAAGCGACTGAAAAGTTCAGGATGTCAGATGAGCTTTTGGAGACTTACGTTCGCAACTATATCGAATCTCATCCTCGTGGAGCCGAAATTAATTTTGCTTGGCAGGGGGGTGAACCCACATTGCTGGGGGTTGCTTTTTTTAGGAAAGCCGTAGCTCTTGAAAAAAAATATGGGGAAGGACGGAAGATTACGAATGCTTTTCAGACGAATGGAACATTACTTAACGATGAGTGGTGTGAGTTTTTTAAGGAAAATGAGTTTCTTATCGGTTTGAGTATAGATGGTCCGAAAGAATTGCATGATACATATCGTGTGACGAAGAACCAGGAGGGGACTTTTGATAAAGTGATGAAGGGCTTAGATTTCCTGAAGAAACATGAAGTTCCTTTTAATACGCTTACCTGTGTTAATCGAGTGAACTCAAAGCATCCGCTGAAGGTATATCGCTTTCTTAAGAGTATCGGTTCTGAATTTATGCAGTTTATTCCGATTGTTGAAAGGCGACCGGATTCAAAGTCGGAGAAATTGGGGTTGGATTTGGCCTCACCTCCTGTTTTAGACAGTCATGATGAAGAAGATGATCCGCGTTTTATGCCTTGGAGTGTCAAGGCGAAGGATTATGGAGATTTCTTAGTTCAGATTTTTGACCGTTGGTTGCGGAAGGATGTCGGAAAGGTCTATGTTCAATTGCATGATGTTGCTTTTGGAAAGTGGCTAGGGATGAAAGAAGGCGGGATTTGTGTCTTTAGCGAAACGTGTGGAAGGGCTATGGCTGTTGAGCATGATGGCAAGGTTTATGCCTGTGATCATTTTGTTTATCCAGAGTTTGAGGTGGGAGACCTTGCCGAAGAACCGCTGAGCCAGATTGTTGATTCGGACGCAATGACGAAGTTTGGGAATGATAAGAAGGACCTACTCCCTGAATATTGTAAAAATTGTGAAGTGCTTTTTGCCTGTAATGGCGGTTGTCCAAAGCATCGGACTGAATTGACCCCAGATGGTGAACCTGGATTGAACTATTTGTGTGCGGGGTATAAGCAATTCTTTAAGCATATTGACCCTGCTATGAGGGGAATGGCTCAACTTTATAAGGCGGGAAGACCACCAGCTGAAATAATGAAAAAGAAGTAGACTCTTTGTGGCTGCGGGTTTAACAGAATTTATCACGAATGAGCAAATCTATGAGCGGGTTTTGCAGGGGATCGTTCTGGAGGCTAGAAAGTTTGTTTGGATAGCCACAGCAGATATTAAAGATCTCCATGTGAAGAAGGGGCGCCGTATGGTGCCATTTTTAGAGATTCTCTCTGATTTGATTAATGATGGAATATCCGTCAGATTGATTCATGCGAAGGAACCAGGCCCTAATTTCAGGAAGGATTTTGACCGTTACCCTGCATTATTCGAGGGATTAGAAAGAATGCTTTGCCCCAGACTACACTTTAAACATGTGATTGTTGACGGGAAACATGCATTTGCCGGAAGTGCTAATTTAACAGGGGCCGGCATGGGAGCGAAAAGCCCAACTCGGCGAAATTTGGAATCTGGCATTATTACCAGTGATCCCGCAATGGTTAAGCCCATAATGACTCAGTTCGACGCCGTTTGGATCGGACAATTTTGTGTAAAATGCGGACGCAAAGCTTACTGCACTGATTGTCCAATTGACTAACCTTTTACTGTCTCAATAGCTTCTATAATCGGCTTGTGAATAGCGCGACTTGAGGCGACAACGCCTATGTTGTTCTTCAATGTTTTGCCTTGTGAGAAGTCGAGTGGTTTGCCGTTGATGTCGCTAATGGTTGCTCCAGCTTCTTCAAGGATGATGGCGCCGGCGGCGTGATCCCATATTTTCTCTACATAGCCTGCTTGAGCGGGAAGCCGTAAGTAGATTTCGGCATCGCCTCGTGCGACAGCGGCGTATTTGCATTGGCTGTCCATACGGATGGATGGATTTTCGATTTTGAGTTCGGCTGCTATTTTCGAAGATTCGTTATGTGAGGTGTGACCTGATTCTACCGATTCGCAGAATTTCGCGATGGATGGATCATTGATATCATTTACGCTGATAGGTTTCACCTCATTGTTACTCAACGATACGCTGAATGCACCTTCGCCTTTAATCGCATAAAAAAGCGAACCTTTTTCGCCTTCTGAATTATTTAAGTCGAGAGGGAGATTTGGGCAACCTAGCACACCTAGGATAACTTCCCCGTCTTTAATTAAACCAAGAGCGATGGCATATTGTTCGTTGCGTA
>CAWUTK010000243.1:0-7909 GCA_963924785.1 uncultured Opitutales bacterium | reverse complement strand
AACGTTTCCTTATGGCGAATCGCTAAAAATATTGCGCCATGACCGCCCATACTTAGCCCACAAATAGCACGTGACTCTCGATTTGATTGACTACGGTAATTTTTGTCAACAAACGATACGCATTCTCGGGCAACATGAGTTTCATACTGGTAACTGGGATCAATTGGACTATCAAAATACCAACTGGTTCTTCCTCCATCAGGACAAAACACAATCATATTATATTTATCTGACAATTTAGCCACCTCTGTTCTCGCGACCCAACCCGAATGATCTCCACCCGCACCATGCAAAAGATATAATACTGGAAACTTCTGTTTTTGATTCTGTTCGTATGAATCAGGCAAGATGATCGTTGCAGGAATATCTCTGTTCATTTTATCGCTATGAACATTTATCACCTTAACCGTCGCCGCTTGTGTCAAAGAAGAAACAAGCGTGATTATTAATACGAACAACAAACACTTTCGATACTCAATCATAATACTTTTTTTTTAGTTTAATTGAAAAAATTCTTTTCATAACCGTTTTCGCTCTTTGCGACTCAACTGTAATTGAGGAATTATTCAACCACTTCGGGACTCACGTTGTCAATACTAGTGCCCAAGAAACCATTAATAACCCACCTTTAAAACGGATGTCAGCCTTCGGATAACTTCTCAAGCTCAAGGTCACTATAAATCATGGCAATCAACATCTTGTAACACAAAAGCCAACATACCTATCACATTGATCAAGCACTCCTACTGTAATATCGGCAGCAACTACCTGTTGAATTTCATACTTCCGTTTGACAATCAGATATTTTAATACATTATATTAGCATATGAATATTAAAAAAACTGCACTCCTCATACTCGGATTATCCTTTTTATCAATTTCTGCATTAGTTGCAGAAGATAGAACTTTAAATGGCACTGGCCTTTGCCCTAAATGTTCCCTCAAAGAAGGGAGTAAATGCTCTAACGCTTTAATCGTAAATGAAAACGGCAAAGACGTTACATATTACCTCACATCAAAAATGAAACATAAAGAGTTTTTCTGTGAGGGCAAAACGGCGAATTTAAATGTGACTGGAACTGTCGGTGAAAAAGACGGTAAAAAAACAATCAAACCCAAAAGTATTGCAGTTGCTGAAGCAAACGCTGAAGTAACTCTAGTCGGAACAGGATTATGCCCGAAGTGCGCCCTCAAAGAAGGCGGTAAATGCTCTAACGTCCTCATTGTAAATGAAGGTGGCAACGATGTAAAATACTACCTCACATCAAAGATGAAACATAAAGAGTTTTTCTGTGAGGGTAAAACAAAAGGCTTAAGTATTACAGGAACGGTTGAAGAGAAAGGCGGTAAAAAAATGCTTGCGGCTAAAAGCATTGAAAAAAAATAGTCTTCGACAATGCCAAATCGGCGCCTGGACTACAATGAGTCCAAGCCAGTAAAAAGGTAACTACGCTAGTTTATCCAAACCTAAGTATTGATAAACAAGCTTCTTCGGGGACAACAAACACCGAAACAACAACACCCCTGTACGCGTTGGCACGGTTCGTAACCAGCGCCCTATTTTGATCACTTTTTATTGACTGAAAGGGCTTGTTTCGAAAAAGGTATTTTTGTTTTTTCCCGCGGATC
Source organism: uncultured Opitutales bacterium (assembly GCA_963924785.1). Lineage (GTDB taxonomy): Bacteria > Verrucomicrobiota > Verrucomicrobiia > Opitutales > CAJWYM01 > CAWUTK01. The sequence goes on along the minus strand of CAWUTK010000243.1, from coordinate 6,280 downwards.
ATTCTTCACGTCAGGGTAACTAAGCCAAAAATTATTCTCATCAATTAGATTAATAAAATAATGAGTGGTTTCTTTAGGCAATGTCACAGTTACCTTATCCCCATCGACCAATTCAGCAGAGAGACGTAACCATTCCTCGTCACGAGTTCCACCCGTTGTCGTATAAATCAAATCAGCATAAAGGACCTTTGCCCCATTATTTTGATAACTAACATTTACCACATCTCCTTTTTGTTCACATGTTAGCACCTTAGGAACCTTATCTTTACCCGGAATATCCTTAGAATATTTTGGATTATAATAGGGAATCCGTCCACCCATCGATTCAATCATTTCACTCAGCTGTGCATTGAGGTCAGCGGTTTTTTCGGGCATTGAGCTAGCCAAATCCTTCTTCTCTTCAATATCAACTCTGACTGGAGCCTTCCCTTTCTCAGTTTCATATAAATGATAAAGTTCCAAGGTGTCTTGGCGATAACGTCGCACAAGCTTATAGTCACCCACACGAATACTACTACTATTTTCCATCTGCGGGAAATGCCAAAACATCGTATCACGAACATTCCCTTTCGAATCACGAACCAACGAAGGATCATTAATATCCTTAGTGAGTAAAGGCACAAGGTCACAACCATCGAATCGTTTACCAGCGGGTTTCTTTGCACCAATAAGTGAGAGAATTGTGGGATAAAAATCTAATCCATTAACCATCACATCCGTTTGAACACCGACCGGAATATTCGGCCCAGTGATCATTAATGGAACTCTTACGCCCCCTTCCTTTACAGAAATCTTGCCACGATCCAGCGGATAATTATCCGTGATGATCGTATGAGGACCGCCCTCCATTCCCCCATTATCAGAGGTGAAAATGATATAAGTATTCTCCATCAACTTATGCCCTGGCCACCTTGGGTCATCTGTTTCTTCAAGATAATTAAAAACCTGCCCTACATAATAATCGAGTTGCTCAACCATTGCACAATAAAATGGATTTGTTTGCCCAGGCATATCCCAGTTCTCTTTATGCTCCTCAGTAATTTTTACGCCTAACTTCTTTTCATACTTTCTTAAGACCGCTTCACTGCGCATCACTATCGGGGTGTGAACCAGCCATGTTGCATAATAAAGGAAAAATGGCTTATCCTTATTTTCTTTAATAAAAGTCATCGCTGCATCCTGCGGTACATCAAAAGGATACCCATTCTTATCTAATCGATAAGGGTCCTCTTTAGCTTCTGTTGCAAATCCCTCTATACGACTTGGTTTCATCCTCGATTGAACCCCACGATCATGAACAGAAGAATCGAATCCGTGATCAAAGGGGTTGGGGTAAGCATAGTGATTTTTAGAAATGTGCCATTTTCCACTATGGCCCGTGGTATAGCCCTCTGCCTTGAGTGCCTCTGCAATTGTAAAAGTCTTTATCGGCATACGTGTGCTATACCATGGTGAAATTTTCTTAGATCCACGATGACCGAGATTTGGCGGGTTACCACCCGCAACACTTGTCATTTCCCCATAAACGGGGTGATGTCCACTCAATATTGCAGCACGTGATGGAGCACATACAGGAGCCGGTGAATAAGCCTGCCAGAACATCACTCCTTTTTTTGCCAACGCATCAAGGTTCGGCGTCTCCATTGGAGAAGGCTTACCAATATCATAGCACTTCACATCCTGCCAGCCCAGATCATCGGTTAGCAAAAGTAGGATATTCGGTTTTGCAGGTCGTCCAGAATCGTTTGCACTAAAGAGCTGCATTCCGTATGAAAGAAATACAAGAAGTGTTAGGAATATATTTTTCTTCATATAATATTTATTTGAATTAATTCTTAATAATTAAAGATTTGTCTTTTGTAAAAAATTGCATTTCAAACCAGATATTTTCGCCTTGAGGAGAATCAGATTTCACGGAAACTTCATTCATCCCTGTCACTGCTTTGAAGTCATTAACCGTAACGGGCAAGTTTGCGACTTTTTTCCAGTTCATATCATAGAGCCCTACATGTGATCCGCCAAGATACCACAAATAATGATCTGACGGAACTTCTCCCTCGATATTAAGCGAACCTTGATTAAGGGTCACCGTTGGGTTATTTAAAACAATATAATTTTCGGATAAAACTTTAATGCTTTTAACTTTCACCTTCGCATGCACATTAGCAGGCACCTTCCCAAATCCTACCGAAATCTTTGATACACCAGAATAGTCAAAGTGGCTATTGGGTCTCCGCCAAGCCCATAAAGGATTCGAAGCAGCAATTTCTCCATTTGGAATCACAGTCTTCTTTAGTCCTTTGAAATCGATGGGGATCACATAATCTTTTTCCATACGGTGCTTTGACAACGTTAAGACAAAAAGCGAATTAGAACCATCCCCTTCTAGTTCAACTTCGAGCCCTCGATGCTTAAACATATTGGCACTCACATTCCAATAAGGTCTATCATCCACAGCATACACCGCTTTTTTGTTTTTATTATGAAAACTGAAATTTATTCCGTCGCTCTTAAGATCAACCTTTTGCAACTTCGATTTAATATCTTTCTGTGACTTAGGCATAAGTTTTCTACTAACGACTGTAGGTTTCAAGGGTAATCGCTTAAGCGCCTTAAACGTTTCGCTCACAACGCTTGCTTCATTCCAATCATCATCATTAAAAGTTGATTTATACCAATTACGTCCGGGGTTTTCTGACTGACTCATCCAATCACTACTACTTATTTCTAAGTCTTCATTTTCATCGTCTACCAGATTAATAGATACCCTAAACCTCGCCGCATCTTTTCGGTTATCAGCATACACTGCCAATTTATTCCCCCCCTTGATCAACCAATCTTTTATATCTATGACAACGATATTATTACCATCCTTTCCCTCATGGACCTTAACATCATTTAAATACAACTTTACGAATTCATCTGCTTCAACGTATAATTTAGCAGATGAAATCGAATGGACATCATCGACCGAAAAACCTTTACGAACCCATACTGGACTCGGTTTAAATTTTCCATTTTCAAACAATCCTGAATCCCAAAAATAATCGGCATTCACTATTGAGTAACCCTCTCCCTTCATTCCTGCTCCAGCGAGATAGCCCTCTAAATCAGCCGACTTACTCGCAGTCACTCCTTCAATGCGACCATCGTCCTTTTCATTTAATTGCGGCAACACACGTATAATAAATTCTGGCACCTGCTCTTTATAATCATTCTTTAAATTCAAGCTGTTTCCTAACTCAAGATAATGCCTTGGTATTAAAGGTCCATATTCTTGCCCCCAACCCCAATTGGTCTCACCTCCCTTTCGTGACATAATTCTCAGCGGAGTTAATACTAAGTCATTCCCACTTTCATGGGGTCTATACAAAACGTCTGTTGCCGATTGACTCCTAGCTTCATTAAGCGGAGAACGATAACGACTGAATCCTTTCTTCATAATGGATCGTTGTTGTGAAGTAATTTTCTTTGCAATTTTTTTCCACTCTAGAATTTTCTCACTTATATAGTCAGTCAAACCATGTGAAGATAAAGTATGAGAGTTAATACCAAACATCGGTATGGGTCTCATGAAATTAACTGAAGATCCTCCAACAGCTAATCGCTGAGTAGGCTTTAACAGTATTTCATAAGGTCCAGTCGCCAACCTATCTTGATGATCTAAAAATAGAGGAACCCCATCGCCACCCGCAACGCCACCCGTTGGACTATTGTCACGAACCTCTTGCGAACTATTAAACCAATACTCCATATGGAATTCAAGTGGTCGACCGCTAGAAGTATTACTGGTCGCATAATGATTCATTCGTTCAGAGACTAACCATGAAAACTTGCGCGGCCCCCATGGTTTTGATTCGTAATTTTCCAGAGCATCACTTTCTATATGATTCACATGGTTGCTATTGCAAAAGTCAGTATACCGATTAACTATTTCAGTCATCAGATCTGAATCCGGATCTGCCATAAAAGCCTGACTGTATGGTCTCAATAAGCCAATGATTTCATCTCCAGCTTTATGTTGTTTTGCCTGCGTTTTATTATCCCCTCGATAACAATTCCTCAAAGTCCAAGTATGTGTCTCCGTTCCTGATATACCCCCTGAATGAATAAATTCTCCATTGATCAAATATCCGTGAGCATTCATCCAAGGAACTTTCACATTAGATTTCGGACTATTACTATGTCTTTCTTCGATGAAATATTCAAAGCCTGGATCAGGTTTAAAATGTATTATTTTGTCTTTATTATTAATATCTTTAGTGAGCACACCAGACACCCAACTCGCTAAACCCGGATGCCATTTATTAAGAATATAATCAGTGTCATAACGAGCAATACTGCAACTAACGGTATGCAATGCAATCGCTAGTCCATGATCGTCAAGGTAATCTGCATAACGTTTTAAACTAGCTTCTCCTTTTGGAAAAATATCTTTTCTAACATGCAAGAAAGAATTATTTACAGGCCAATATTCGCCACGCCATGTGTCCGTATGAAGATATATCTTCTTCATATCTAACTCAATCGCCTTATCTGTTAGCTTATATAACTCTGCTTCATCATTGGGCTGAACGATCATTGTGCTTTGGTCAACGAAACATTCCTGCCATCCACTTAACCATTGCCTCGCTGCTTCAAGATTCCACTCCCCCTTTACTTTAGGACGAGGTAAGCCTTCATTTACCCAAAGATGCAACAACGTCTCATCTTTCTCCTCAGGTACAGTATCAAGCGATATAGCAAAAGCTCCCAATGGGTTCACCTCATTCCGTCCCCACAACCAAGGCCAAAACACATTGTGATCGCGGCCACGATGTTCAATCTTTGTCACATAGTCGAGATTAACAATGTATGGCGGATTCCCTGAAGCAGTTAACTTAAATCTCAGCTGTCTTAAAGAACCCGCTACAGGTTCGTGTACTTTAAGCATTCGCAGGCTAATATAGCGCTGATGCTTAGCGACTCGAAAAGCGACAATAAACCCCAGTTTATTAGAGGCGACTAACATATCACCCCTCAGCGCAAGGTGATCCAATCGAGCTTCCTTAAATTTATTTTTTGCGTCTTTGTAAACAATAACAAAACCATTTCCCTTAGTCTCTAATTTTGTGCCCTCATTTTTCCTTTGGATTGATTCAAGCTTACCAGTATTATCGAAAGTAATTGAAAAACTTTGGTTTTCTATAGTAACGGGATTACTATCAACGAGAACCTCCTTCAATTGAGCAAGCGTTGGAATGTCACCTAAATATTGACGAGTAGGACTCTTGGTTTGCACAGTGTCACTCCCTTTAACCTGATTATAGAAATACGCATCTCCCCAACTAGCGTGATCTCCTCCTTTATTATTATCAGCTTGATTGACAATCAGCGTTAACTCCTTCGCACCCAATAAGGGTATATCAAGCACAACAAGCTCCTTTTTATCGCGACGACTTATTTTACCACTTGAATAAACTTCCGTTCCATCGATAAGAATTTTCATTTCGATAGTGCCATGATGAGCATCATCAGGTCCAGGCACGACATGAAAGAAACTAAATCTACCATCCAGTGGGAAAACGATTCTTGAATCAGCATGAACCCCGAGCCCATTTTTAAATTTTTCGCCTCTAATACTAATAGGCGTTCCTTCCACTGCTTTACCTTCATTCACACGCCAAAAGCTCTGAACGCCACTTGCCATGCTTATCTTAAGGTAAGCTTTGTCTAGTGTACCATCCGACGGATAGCCGTAATTAAACAAACACCAAAATAATATAAGAACGAAGGCTTTTTTCATAAAAGAATGAGGAGACTAGGATTTTTATGTTGCCTGTAACATAGGACACCCATAACTCAAAGTCGAATTCTTTATACTCTTTTTTTAGGGGAGAATTATTAGTGTGGGGAGTTTGGTCTTAATTAAAATTTAGAAAGTAGCACAGACAATCTTTCTGTGAAGGCTGCTTGAGGAATTCAACTTACATTACACCTTTTTAGATGATGGCATTATATGACATTGAAACGCTCCAATAATGATCTCGCCATTGTACACAGACAAGATTGTCTGTGTACACTAAAACCTGTCTCACCGCACAAAAAATTGCACCCCTTTTTTTAGCTATACTTTAAAAGTGAGAAAACGTTTTTTGAGTCAGCAAGATATTCCAGTCTATTGTTAATTTCTTTCCTTTATCCAGACATTGCAGAAATGAACTTCTTGGCCATGCTCCTGAAGCTTTAAGCCTTCGGCACTTGGGCCAACATTAACGCCACCATTGGCCTTTTTGACGGG
>CAWUTK010000242.1:0-7772 GCA_963924785.1 uncultured Opitutales bacterium | reverse complement strand
AAGCAGACAAATTTCACTAGCTGTCGAGAAAATACTAGATGAACTAAACAAAACAGAAACTATTTTCCCCGACACAAATCTGCGTCTAATATACGAAATGGTATCAAGCTCAAATCCCCGGAGTCAGGATGTCTGAAATTAGATATGGACCAATGTGGTCGATGTATCTCATTTGATAACAAATTGGAAGGTTTTGAAAAAGTGGTTGAACACTTTAAGCAAAATCGAACAAGAATACATTTCGTTTGCGAATCAACAGGAGGGTATGAAAAAAACTTTATACATTTGATGATAGCCAACGGTTTTAAGGCCTCAATCGTAAACGCTAGAAGAATGCGTAATTTCGCAAGAGGATGTGGGTTATATGCTAAGACAGATAAAATTGATGCTAAAGTTATCACCCGCTTCGCAGTAGTAATCGATCCTGAGGCAATAATCCTACCTGCGAAGAATATCCAGTTCCTAAATGATTTGACGGTCAGAAGACAGCAATTAATGGAAATGAGGACTCAATAAAAAAATAAATTAGACACGATTATCTCACCTATAATTAAATCCAATATTGAACTGATAATCGAAATGTTAGATCAAAACATTGTGGATTTTGAGAAGCAAATAGCTACTACAATTGCAAGTGACCCGGAAATTAAAAGCAAAGCAGAAAGGTTACAGCAAATAGTTGGTATTGGAAAAGTGACATCACACACTCTCTTAGCTTTGGTTCCCGAATTAGGGTCAGTTAATAGAAAAGAGATTGCCGCTCTAATCGGATTTGCTCCTTATAATCATGATAGCGGTAAACATAGTGGAAAAAGGTTTATCCAAGGAGGTCGCAAAAAGGTAAGATCCTGTTTATATATGGCTGCTATTACTGCCTCCCGATGTAACCCTGTATTAAGTTCATTTTATCAAGAACTACGAATCAAAGGTAAAACTCATAAAGTCGCAACGGTTGCGGTTATGAGAAAATTAGCCGTTTTGTCAAATGCAGTTATGAAAAATCCAGATTTTCAGCTTGCATAAGACACAGTTGCTCCGTGGTTATTTTTTTATTTACCAAAGACGAGCTACTCCGTTGTTATGTCGTCAAGTCTCTCTTTGATTTCGGGCACAAGATCTTTAGCAGATCCATCAGGCAATTGCTCTAACCGATCGCAATGAATCGTGATTTTAGAAAAAGGATATGGGATATAAAATTTATCCCAACTCTTCAATTGCCAAGCGTTAGAGTATTCAAAAGAAACCAGCAGCACTGGACTTTTAGTGATCTTAGCGACTAACAAAGCTCCCGGCTTAAATGTGTAACAAGGCCCTTTTGACCCATCTGGTGTGATGGCTAAATCATTCCCGTCTTTGATGACATTCACCATTTCCCTTAAAGCCTCCTTCCCTCGATGATTCTGAGAACCACGAACAGATGACTGACCTAACTGTTCTAAAAAATCAGCTAACCATGCCCCGTCTTTACTAGCACTCACTAATCCATAAGTCTTGCGTTTCCGGCGAAATCTTCTTTGAAATTCTGCCGCAACAAACAATCGGTTGTGCCACAATATACACACCGTTGGTTTTTCGCTGTTCGATGCCATTTTTCGATGATCAGGTGCAAAAGACATTCTTAACGTCCGGCCCCACACCTTCACAATACAACCTAAAACAATAACAATGAGTTTATTGATTCCATGTAAATGATTTGTATTTTTTGTTTCCACTTTAAATAAAGTCCTCCAGTTCCCATTGAAGAACACCCATGTGATATCGGTGGTGATTCGGCACATGGTCAGTGTAGTAGGCTGTCACAATTTCACCAGTCTTCAATTGAACCGTGGAAGGGTAACCACAGTCACGCGCTTTACCTAGATTCGTCAAAACCCAAGGCGACTTCCATGTTTTGCCTCCGTCTTCACTGCGCCTTGCACCAACACCCATAGACCCCTTGTGTCGAATTCCATAAGTCAGTAACAAATTTCCATTTTTCAATAATGTCAAATCCGCAGGATGCTGCATCGGCCCTGTCAGTGATTTCAAACGTGTCCACGTTTTATAATCATTTGAACTCTCATATAAATCAACATGATGATCATCAAAAGTTCGAACAACGGCATATAGTCCACCCTCTTCTTTTTTATAAATAACCGCCTCGGTTCCGTCCTCTGTGTCCAGGGTAGATTTCCGAGTCCATGTATGGCCACCGTCACTTGAATTCGATAGCCAAACCGTTGAACCTTGATAGAACGTTGCACCCAACGAACCGTCCGAAAGTGTTAAAATTCGCCCATGAGGAATGCAATAATTTGGGGTAAACTTTGGATTATCAATAATTTCAATATCACGATCTATGGTCCACGTTTTGCCATTGTCACTCGATCGAGAAAACCACATACGCTGCATCGCCCCATAAGTCTTTTCATCAGGAGTCGTTTCAAATCCAGAAGAAATAACGAGTAAATCGCCCTTCTCATCTACACCCGCAGAAATATGCATCCGATTCTGCCCTTTAGGAGCCGGAGCAGGAATACCTGATAACGACCATGAGGCACCGCTGTCTTTACTCGTCCAACACTCCAAACTGCCTTCACTCAGTCCATGATTGGGCTGATTGTAAATAATTGCAGCAACCACTCCATCATTCAACACCTGTAAATTCGGCCAGGCACAAACATTATCAATCGCAATCCACTGTTTCATATCAATGCTCCATTATCTTCGGTTATGATATCGCTTTCTATGTTACGTATTCCCTAACACCATATAATAACAATGAAAAATATTTGAATTCCTACTCTTGGCAAGAGAGAAGTCGTTTAGGCACCCCAATTGTTGCAGTCAATATCGATGCGTAAAAACGTAGTAAAGGTCATTTTCTCTTCATCTAATGTTAGCCTACTTACGAGTTAAGATAAGTTGATGAGGACCCTGAACTTTATCACCAAACGTGACATCTGCGACAAGCTTCATTTTGCCAGCGGGTAGCTTCATATTGTTAATCATAACATGTGATGCATTTTCTGGGACATCCACTATTTCCGATTTTCCAGCAGCATGCACCACAGCTTTTCCTGCAGGGTGATTACCTAAAAAATACAAATCGACAGAATAGTTTTGTGCTTTTGGAGCTTCTAGTAGCCAAGATCCATTCGAGTCAGGTGCCCAAGGGCGACCACTTTCGTTATTGTGACGCCAATCTTGACGCGTTAAAACACTCCGCACTTCATGGTCTGTACCAATGACAATTCTAGGAGGTGCATAATTATCAGGTCTAGTCTCACTAACCTCTTTAAACCAAGCTTCATATGATTTTTTAAGATGCCGCACAATTTCCGGCTTACTAGAAGCTAAATCATTTTTCTGCATCGGATCAGCTTCCAAATTGTAAAGCTGTAATGCTAAATCACCCACAAGTTTTTCTCTACCAAAACCACTTGGATGTACCAGTTTCCATGGTTCTTCATGAATAGCAAAATGGTGATAAAGCTGAGGTTCATCACCTCGGTGTGTTTGAAAAACTAGCTGACGAGTTGGCCAATTTGTTTCGCCTTCTGTTAAAAGCCTTAAAAAACTACGTCCATCTAAAAGATTCTTGGGTGCTTCTACATTACAAGCATCAAGAATACTTGGTAAAATATCAATATGTGCACATTGCTTATCGATAATGGTTCCTGCTTTAATTTTTGACGGCCAATGCATCAATAAGGGAGACCGAATACCACCATCATCCACAGATGCTTTAGCACCTCTCATGTTACCAACGAAACGTGCCCCGTTAGGCCCATTATCATTTAAGTAAATAACGATGGTGTTTTCAGTTAACTCAAGTTGATCTAACCGCTTAAATAAACGTCCTACATTTTCATCAATATTTGTGATCATCGCAGAAATACGAGCTAGTTTATCATTTTCTTTAGCTAATCGATCCCCTTTTAACGAATGTATCATAATAGGACTGAAATCAACTTTAGTGTACGCTTCGTATAATTCAGGTGGCACATCGTGAAAGGGTCCATGGGGTGCATTAGTCGCGATAAAGGTAAAAAAGTTCTTCTTTTGCTTTTTACTTTTTTCGATAAATTCCATCGCAGCATCAAAATAAATATCCGTGCAGTAACCTTTTAACGCAACTTCTTCGCCATTTTTAATAAGTGTAGGATCCGTATATTTCCCCTCGGCCCCTATCGGATCAGAAGGTTGCCCAATTCCACCACCACGGTGAACAAGGCTATCCTGAAAGCCTTGATCCATGGCTCTTAATGGATAATTATCTCCCATGTGCCATTTGCCGTAAATACCTGTACGATATCCAGCTTTTTCTAAAAATTCAGCTATGGTGATTTCTTTTGCGTCCATCATGGCTCGACCGATATAAGTATCGACACAACGTGTCCTGTAATTATAACGCCCTGTAATAAGACTCGCACGAGTCGGTGCACAAACAGAACTCACATAGAAATTATTTATAAATCCCCCCCGTTTTTGCATGGCATCTAACGATGGCGTTTTGATGAGTTTATTGCCGGCAAACCCGTAATCTCCTGCACCTTGATCATCGCTCATGATGACAATCACATTCGGACGATTCAAAGCTGATAATAAAGTCATCGAGCTAATTAAGCTTAGTAGTAGTAATATTTTATTCATTGTCAGTTTTTTTTAAATTATAAATGATGAGCACATCTAAAAACTACACATAAATAGTTAATCAATCAAGCCGTATGAGGGACATCTCAATATTTGACCGAGGAGCTGAAACTGTAGCGTCCTGATCCCGCTTCGTAAAACGCAGAGCTTTCAGTCATCTTTATAAACTTTACCTGCTTGCACGATTTTGCCGGAACACCATCAATTTTAACGACCTAGATTCATAACTTTTGTCCATGCTGCAACAAAGTCTTCAATGAATTTTTTCTCTGAACCATCGATAGCATAAACTTCAGCGATCGCACGTGGCTGTGAATTAGAACTAAAAACCAAATCTACAGAAGTCGCAGCCCATTTTACTTCAGCAGTTTTGCGATCTACGCCTTCGTAAAAATCAGGATGATCTTGAGATTTTCTCCATTCTGTTTTCATATCCAAGAGATTGACAAAGAAATAATTTGACAGAATTCATTTTGTCTTAGTGAAAGCTCCAAGTCTTCCATAACCAGAGTTCGTTCCAAGAACTCTCATTCCTCCAATGAGAACAGTCATTTCTGGAGCTGTTAGAGACAACAACTGTGCTTTATTCAATAAAAGCTCAGGTAAAGGGCGAACAGGCTTATATCAACTAAAGTTACGGAAGCCATCAATAGCTGGTTCTAGTACTGAAAAGGACTTTGCATCCGTCATTTTCTGAGTAGCATCTGTACGACCAGGGCTAAATGGCACGCTAATTCTATGACCTGCTTTCTCTGAAGCGCCTTCAATTGCGGTAGCTGCCCCAAGGACAATTAAGTCTGCAATTGAAACTTTCTTGCCAAGTTTAACCAGCAATTTTAAAATTTGAGTTTACTCGATTCAAAAACGAATTTTTGTGCTCAACTGCCGTTTTTAGGTTAATATGTTCTTTCTTACACGTTTCCATTGCTTCATTTCCATATACATTTCTCCTTTTTAGTGAAGTGTTACGGTTTTTGTCCGGCGTTTACAAGGTTGATCGGCGGGGTATTTACCTAGGGATTTGACTGAGGGGACGGGCTTAATGTCTGAACTAAGGGAAGAACTCAAGGTTTGAAATACTCAATTTAGAGCAAAAAACAACCCAACCTATATATACGCTTCAATACCAACAGGCATCTTTCTTAAATGAAGATTATCGGTAATTTATTGCTATTAAAACCTTGAGATTCCTCTTAACGTGATTTGCTATTTTAAGACTAAAATAGTAATGTAACGTTAGAACAACCAACTAAATTAACCCTCTTCCCCCTTCTTATTGATTATGAAACTTAGAAATATAGTCTCAGGTAATGTTTTCAACATAAATGCCTACAATTGGAATGTGATCAAAAAGAACAAATTCGTCCTCACTCATATTCAAAATCTTGAAATCATTAAAATAACTCCAAGCGAACATACTGTCCTCAATTCATATCCCAAAAACATGTTCATAAAAATGCTTGAACAATTTGAAAAGAACAGCGCATTAAGCTCAACATAGTAACCATCCTCGGGGCAAGCCCACGAGGCATTCTAGATTACTTAATACCGAAGTTTACAAATGGCGAAGCAAGCTTCGAAGTATTCCTCATCCTAAAGTGAATAAAACAAATCAAATGAACAATTACATTAAAGAAAAAAGGAAATCTCCTCGGTTCAAAGTTAATGACCGAGATTCCCTCCAGTTAATATCACTTTCAACTCGAAAGACTTTTTCTGTAGAATTATCCTATATTAACAAGTTTGGTTTAAAATTTAAAAAACCAAAAAAAACTGAAATTCAACTCGGAGATGAAGTTCAGTTACACCTTCAACTTTTCAAAAAAGAAAACTCTCTCTCTCTCTTTTCTTTAAAATCAGTGATTGTAAGGATTGATGGTGATTGGCTTGCAGGACGATTTGATGATGAAACAAAAAAATTAATGAATAAATTGATTGAGTCAGAGTCACTCTCCCCTACTTGACCAACCGAAAAACCCAATCGGAGCACCACATATCGAGCTAGGAGTCGTCCAAAGATCATCCGAGAGAAAGTAAAGCCATATGGTTTTACAAATGGAACCCCTTCGCCAGAAAAGCTCCATTAAGCCAGCGTCTTTACCAAAAGCCCTCTTTCACAGAAAACATCGCTCAAACAAGGTAAGGATATTGGTTTCTCAAAGAAATAATCGCTTCCTGCCTCAAAGCAGATTGCTTCATTTAACCCATCGTCCCCTATATGCCCAATAGCGATAGCAATGGGTTGCTCTTTTAAGGAGATAAACTCTCGAACATCCCTAATTGACTGAAGGCCTTCTCGCTTCAGATCCCTATTTGAAAAAGGCATATCAATCAACACTACAGGCGGTTGCTTATCTAGGAACTTAGTAACCAAATCAACATGAGTAAAAGCTACATCTACATTAAAACAATAATCCTCAAACAAATCATCACGGAATATCTTTTCGTACCTTTGTAACGTCCGTATATCCAGTTGTAAATTGTCGCGACCCAGATTCAACGCATATTGCACTTCTGTGTTGAAAATGTAATTTTTAACAGCCCCATCCTCCGTCCGATTGAACATCTCTTTCAATAAAAGAAATCCACTTATCGAATAAAGCTCTTTTGTTGGACGACCTATTGTTTCGTTGAAATGTTTCCCTAACTTTTCTACTGGCATTTCCGCAAAAATCACCTGCCGAAAAACACCACTCCAATCTTCTCGCAAAAGTTTTATTGCTTGTGCTGAAAGTCTACCTCGAAAGGGTCAAAAAGCCAGTTTTGCAACGGATCCATTATCCTATTCATATCCTATTGATATAGAGCAATTAATGGGCCAATAATTGCTATTGAGCCAAATAGCTGAATTTATTAATTATTGTACGGCAACAGTTTGCGATTCTACCTAAAAGCCTCCTTTTATCGGGTTCTTCACGGATTTGCGTTTTATAGACGTTTTCTGACCGATAAATTTGGTAGATCATAAATTTTAAGAAACAAGTACTCCTCGTCCGTATATCCATAAGCTTGTCGAGTTAACCAGCCTATTTTATTATTAAAGCCTTCTTGGCTAGCACTCGTAATTCTTGAATGTTTCCAAAAACTAATCAATCCATCTAATCGTTTACGAATCGTTTTCGCCATTTGCTTGAGGC
>CAWUTK010000241.1:0-8292 GCA_963924785.1 uncultured Opitutales bacterium | reverse complement strand
CGGGTGTGTTGATCCGGGGTCTGCGAGCGGGTATTTTTTCAACAACAACAACCCAAACACCGCCTGCAGCGGGCGATTTGAACGAGGATTGCGTAAAGAAATTGAAAATTGTTGCAGAGAAACGAAGAAAAGAAAACGAACCCAACTGGAGAATTGGCTCAGATGCCCAATCGCTTGACGTATTTAAAAATTGGGCAAAAGAAAATTAAGCATTAATTCCCTGCATCATATTCCTCACACCAAGCCTGACTCCACTCTTGAAAATCTCCGGCCAATATATGACTACGGGCTTCATTCATTAAATTAAGGAAAAAATGGAGATTATGAAGCGTTAACAACATGGGCCCTAACATTTCTTTTGAAGCGAACAAATGACGAAGGTAAGCTTTTGAAAAGTTATTACACGTATAATTATCAAAACCCTCTTCAACGGGTGAATCATCGCGTTTAAAACGCTCATTTTTAATATTAATTTTCCCCTTCTTCGTAAAAGCTGTGGCATGTCGAGCTGCACGGGATGGCATGACGCAATCGAACATATCAACACCATAACCCACCATCTTTAATAACTGAGTGGGTGTTCCGACCCCCATCGTATACTTCGCCTTATCCTCAGGTAAGAAAGGTGCAGTTATTTCAACCTGTCGCAACAACTCCGTTTCAGGCTCGCCTACACTGACACCTCCAATGGCATAACCCGTGAAATCCATCTCCCTTAACGAATCTGCACAATACTTCCTCATGTCATCATAAGCACCGCCTTGAACAATTCCAAAAAGGTGGTAACCCGTTTCATCCAAACCTTTTTCAGTCCAGTAGTCACGTGATACTTTTGCCCAACGCAAAGTTCGCTCAACAGCTTCACTGCATTCCTTTCTTGAGCATTCTCCAGGAGGACATTCATCCAACACCATTGCAATATCAGAGCCAAGATTTCGTTGAATATCTAATGACTCACGAGGACCCAAAAAGATTTCTCGCCCATCTAAATGAGACTTAAATGAAACACCATCCTCTTTTAACTTTCTTAGTTTAGCTAAACTAAAAACTTGAAAACCGCCACTATCAGTTAATATCGGTTTATCCCAATTCATGAAAGAATGAATGCCGCCTAAATCAGCAATTAGTTCTGAAGTCGGCCTTAGGTTTAAATGATAGGTGTTTCCTAAAATAACCTGTGACCCGATCTCCTCCAAATCCTTTGGCATCATGCCCTTTACCGTAGCCTGAGTTCCAACAGGCATAAAAACAGGTGTTTTAATTTCCCCGTGCACTGTCTCCAAGGTTCCAGCACGGGCCAACGTTTTATCGTCTTTTTTTTCTACAACAAATGATTTCATTTTAAAATCAACTCCCTCTTATTCGGCTCTATTACGATCAACTCTTCTGTTCCTTCAAACATCACGCTAACCTTTATTAATTTTTCACTCTGCTCTAATACCTTCGCCCGAATGGCAAGACGTTTCACTTTCACATCTTCTGCATAAATTAACCACACAAACGTTTCAGGCTGACTGATCGTTTTTTCATAAACAGACACAGGAGCAGGGTACTTAATATTATAATCCTTACTATACCAACCTTGAACATGAGGTTTCTCTTGCCCACTAATGATGTTTGCTTTCCATTTTTCCTTATGCCCAACAGGCACTATACGCAAATTCATCCCCTTACTATAAGCCGTCCACGTTTTCCCATCATCTAAATAAACAGGACAATCGTAGATGAAATGCCATAACGCTTTTAATTTCTTTTCGCCAAAAGTCTTCACCTGATCAATCACTAACCAATACTTACCCCTCACATAAAAAACTGAACGCTGATGGGAACTTCTCCCCTTACCCTTTAATGCGTCACTGGCAAAGTAACTTTTTGCACTAAAATAATCAAACAGAGGCGTTGTTTCAGAAATAACAGGCAAGGGTTCAACAATCTCATTCTGCATTGGCATTGTTGATTGCCCGTCAAGAAGCAAGACGTTATGTGACTGCCCTCCTCTAAAATAATCCCTCCACTTATCACGCTTGTAGTGATAACGGCCAGTATCGACCAAGAAGTTTCGAGTTCCAATGGAAAGTGATAAATGCAAACGGTCCCAATGCTGATGATCACTGCCATGTGGTCCCATTTCAAAATATGCCCAATGAGCATTCTCATCCCAACCGTTCCTCATTATCGCTTGACCAGCCCATTCGTAATACCGACTTGGGACTCCTACTTGAGAAATCCCTGACTTCGATTTATTCACTGCATATAACCAATCCGGCCTATCATACTTATGTAAAATCGCTTTAATAAACGTTTCATTATGCTCAACATCCGCGTCATTGTTTAAAGGACCAGAGCCATCAGGCTTCATCACTCCAACAAAATAATCCCACATTGGCTCTAATCGATTTCGAATTTTCAACGCGACTTCATCATGACCGGATACGCGATACAGATCATAAGCTTTTTGAAAACTTAATAGCGCGACTCTTTGATAATGGTTCGACAATTCTTTATAGGAGCCATCTGGATAAGTCTGAGCGTACAGTTCCGTCATTATTTTCTCTGTGGCGAATTCAAGCCATTCCTCAGAAGCTTTAAATTCCGGCCAAATCAACGCAATATTTGCGAGTGCAGTCATCTCCGTCACAAGATGATTTCCAAAAAAAGAATGATGTTTCATCAAGTAATTCGCATGCTCTGGAATACTACTAAGAAATAGAATTCTCGCCTCATCCGATAATTCCTTCTCATTTTCCAACCCCCAAAAAACGTCTGTCCACGGACCGAGAAAACGCCTAGCCACTTCAAGAGCACGCCAAGCAGATGAAAAACTCATATGATTAGGGACAGGGTTAGCAACAACCCAATCTTTCAAATGAAGGTCAATTAACTCAAGGAATTCACTTCGCTCTGTTTTTCTCCAAATGGACATCAAGTCGCTGAAGTAATCATGTCGATTCATTACCCAGGCCCATTCTTGATCATCCTTCGGTCCCTTATAATCCCAGTCTACATTTCCATTCGGCATCAATGCTTGTTTTGCAATAATACCTTGAACAGAAAATTTATTCTCTAATGCTAATGTAGCTCGGATTTGAACGTCTGCGTCAAAAAAAAGCGGTTTCGGTAATAAGCCTACTTCGACATCCCGGTTTCGATAATACTCAACAAGTGCGACGCTCTTCTCTTTTAAACTTTGGTATGACGCAAAATCGTCTTTTAAAGACGAATGCTCCCAATCAAGGGAATCCATCAATTTATCTAATCTAGCCCTATTCGATTCATAAAATGAATCTCCATAAATCAAAGAAGTGAATCCGATAAAAACAACTAAGAGAAATCGCAGCAATTTTCCAAACGATGACGATTATTCTTTACTCAATAATCTCGCAAGAAAACGACTCGCAAAGATCAATATACAGCCTAAAGCTAAAGCAAGAAATGGCCGGAGTAACTGAGATGTGAAATAAAACGAAAAATAAGTTGGATTAAACTCAGAATACGTTTCCAAAATATTACACAGCCCTTGCCAAAGCCCTAGCATAATAAAGAACAAGCCCATCAGCTTAACCAATAACTTTGCATTTTTTTGAATATCCTCACTCATTTTTATTCTCGAAGCATAGGCATTCGAACTTTATTGTCAAAATATCATTTCATCCAACATTGTGTATTAAGAGATAATGCCAGTTTAATAAACGATGCCGATAACGGCTCCAGTCAAACTCGTCGCTAATGTTCCAGCAAACATTGAACGCATACCCAGTATAACAATTTCTTTTCTGCGATCTGGGACCATTTGGCTTAAACCTCCTAGCATGATCCCTAAACCACCAAAATTTGCAAATCCACACATAGCATAGGTCAAAATCATTCGACTACGATCAGATAAGACGCCTTCACCCAACTGAGACAGTTGAATATAAGCGATAAACTCATTCAGCACAGTTTTAACCCCCATCAAGGAACCTGCCTCTAAACATTCCGACCAAGGAATCCCCATTAACCAAACCAAGGGACTCATCACAAAGCCTAAAATTCTTTGTAAACTAACAGGCTCTCCACTTAAGTTAGGTAAAAGAAACAAGACTTTATTTAACAAAGCGACCAAAGCGACGAAGACAATCAACATCGCAATAATATTTAAAATCAAGGCTAGACCCTCCTTGGTTCCAATTGTTATGGCATCCATAATACTGTTCGCTTCAGACTTTACAGGTATTATGATTTTCGAATCAGTGCTCTTTTCAGGTATCATGATGTGAGAGATAACCAATGCAGCAGGAGCACTCATCAACGATGCAATTAAAATATGCCCTATTGCATCGGGCATCACTGAACTTAAAATCGCTCCATACAATGCCATTACAGTTCCTGCGATGGTTGACATGCCGCAAGTCATCAAAGCGAACAATTCACTTCGAGTCAGATCTTTCAAGTAGGGTTTAATTAATAACGGCGCTTCGATCATTCCTATAAAAACATTTGCAGACGCGCCTAACCCAATTGCCCCTCCAATGCCCATAATTTTTTGTAAACACCAAGAAAACCAGTGAACCAAGAAAGGTAATACTCTCAAATAATACAACAATGCCGTTAACGCACTCATTACTAAAATAAGAGGCAATGCTTGGAACGCTAATAAAAAATTCGCAGAAGGATTATTTAAATCAAAAGGCATTGGACCTCCAGCAAGATATCCAAAAACAAAACGAGTGCCCTCATTTGTAGCTTCTTGTAGAACAAAAACCGCATCATTGAAGTAAGAGAAGAAATGCCTAATCCCAGAAAATTTGAAAAATACAAATGCTATAAGAAACTGAAACGCGACTCCTTTTGCAACTATCCTGAATTGAACACTCTGCTTTCGTTCGCTCAAAAAATAAGCAAACGCGAGCATAACGAATACTCCCATCATCGACTGTAACATCATCATTTTCACTTTAAGATTACTATAAAATTAAAACAGATTTCTGCCAGAGGAATCGAGCAAGTCAGGACTTGACTAAATGGTAAAATATTTATAGCGTAACCCCTTTTAGTTCAATGAGTATTAAAACGGCCAACGGAAATCAATCTATTTCTCCGATTATCAAGAGACCTTTTTCAAAAAACAGTCTCTTAATAACAGTACTCCTTTCTACGCTGATAAGCATGTTAAATGCACAGCATTTCGATCTTTTAGCCCCCAAAGAAATAGAAGTTACCGATACTGAACCGACGATTTACACCAATCCTGACTACTACACCTCTGCCCTCGAAGAAGTCCAACCACCGATTATCAAAGCTCTCGAAGGCCTCGTCTTTGTAAACAGTCCAGAACTGATAAAGCAGGAAGGGTTAAACGATAAAGACCTGCACTTCATTGGTGTCCCTCTCTTAGAAAGCCCAGTATTTGAAGAACTTATCGTTCCATATCTGGGGCAACCAGTAACATTAACGTTACTTGATGAGATCACGCGAGAAATCATACTTTTTTACAAAGAAAGTAACCGTCCTGTAGTCGATGCCATCATTCCTGAGCAAAACATTGAAACAGGGACAATCCAAATCCTAGTGCTAGAATCAAAACTTGGAAAAGTAACAGTAGAAGGCAACAAATGGTTTTCTCAAGATCTTCTGGTTGGCCATCTTCGAATCAAACGCGGGGAGACGCTTGACTCCGATAAGCTCTTGAGAGACATAGGTTGGCTCAATCAAAATCCATTTCTACGGGTAGACTTAATTTACAGTAAAGGGGAAAACCAAGGCGAAACTGATATTGTTCTTAAGACAAAAGACCGATTCCCCGTTCGTTTCTACACTGGATATGAAGATAACGGAAGTGTCATCACTGGACGAGATCGAATACTTGGCGGTATTAACTGGGGTAATGCTTTTAACTTAGGTCATCAATTAAGCTACCAATTTACCGGCAGTAATGACTTTAGCAGAATGCAAGCGCACTCATTAAATTACTCGGCACCCTTTAAGTCAAAAAGGACTCTAAGTGTTTTTGGTAGCTGGGCTCAAAGCAATGGAACTGCGGCAACTGCTGATATTGATGGAACCAGTTGGCAAATCAGTTCTCGCTATAGTTTTGAACTTCCAGAATGGAGATTTATCAAACAACAACTCGCCATCGGATTCGACTTTAAGCGAAGTGATTCAACACTTGGCTATAACGTATTAACTCTAACTGACGCCGTCAGCGATGTTGATCAATTAGTTGCGGAATACAAAGGTCACCTCAATGACAAACGGGGGTTTACTGATTTTGGAGCGAATGTGTACCTAAATCCCGGCGGGATTACATCGAAGAATACCACTTATGATTACCAGCAGTTCAGCAATGATATAAACGTCAAAGACAGTTACATTTACGCACGAGTCAATGCTTCGAGAGTGACTTACCTTCCAAATCAATTCAAGTGGACATCCGCCTTCCAAGCACAATATAGCTCAGCCAATCTACTACCCAGTGAGCAACTAGCTATTGGTGGAAAGCGTTCAATAAGAGGATACGAAGAAAGCACTGCAAGTGGTGATCACGGTTTCATGTTTAATCAAGAAATCCATCTACCACCCATTAAATTATCTCACAACCTTGGTTACAAAGGCCTACATGATACACTCCACCTTTACGGGTTCTTCGATTTTGGGGTCGTTTCAAATAACAAGAATACGGATAATGCAAAAAACAACTTTGACCTTTATAGTATAGGCCCCGGCTTTCGTTATGTAATCAGCCCCTACTTCAGCCTTGGAGTTGACTACGGAATTCAGTTAAGAGAGCCAAGCTATGCAAGTTACAATCACGGCAGTCGCGCTCATATTAGCGCAAACGTGAGTTACTAATTTTCGTTAATCAGATGTCCGAGCGTACAGTTTAATAAAGAACTTACTCACTACATTAAATAAAACGATCACCATTGGACCAACAATAAACCCTTGAACCCCGAAGGTCAGTATCCCGCCAATAATACTAATTAGCAGCATGAATCCCATCCATGGGTTTTGCTGATGCATGTGACTTACTACTTTCTTTCGAAAATGCCCCACTGCAAAATTCACCCCGAAACACAGCACCGTAAAGGCGATTGCGGCAATAATTCTCTCCTTACTCCACATGATCGAAGCCAACGGAAACCAAACCATTGCATTTCCAACCATAGGAACTAAACCCAAAAAGGTACCAACTAACGCGATGATGAAAAAATTTAATCCAGTAAAAATCCATCCGAGAAATCCCCAACCGACCCCTCTCAAAAACGCTGAGGCCAATGTATCTGTCAGCAATCTCAACACAACATCTTCATGGTATTTCAAAAGTTCAGCGACTTCTTCTTTTGAAAAAGGCGTAAAAGACATAAAGACATATACTAGCTTAGCTCCATAAGTATAGAAGAAACAAATAGAAATTACGGCTAAAACTAAATGAACAGCCAACCCCCCTGTCCCTCTAAATAAAAATGACAAATAGGATTTTGAAAAATTCCCAGCATCTTTAACTATATTAGCAACCACCTCTCTTGCCTTCTCAGGCTCCATAGGGAAATTGGGATAAAGCTTTTTCAATTGTTGAGCTTGAAACTCGATATGATCTAACAACAACTCGCTCTTTTGTTCATCCTTCAAGATAACACCCGCAAGAATATCACCCACATTCTTAATCGGACCAACCGTGCTAATAATCAATAAAGTAAAAGGTGTTAAAATCACACAAATCAATGCTCCGGTAGCTATAAAGCCACTACAGATACGCGTTTTTTCTTCTCCAAATTTTGCGAATTTCCGAACAACAGATTCTATCGGCTTAAATAAAATAGGATAAGTTAATGCTGCCATTGAAGCCGCTAGGAGTAATGCATTTAAGATTGGAGCAAATACTTTAAATAACATCCAAAAGACAAAGAGGGAAAATGTTAGCCAAATTAAATGTGGCAACCACTTCTTAACTATCGGTAATGGATCATTGCATTGCATATCTTAAACTTTATTTATGATTTGAATTTTTCAAAGAACTTATTCACTTGATCTAAGTCCTTAATTCCTGGAGCCGACTCAATTCCACTATTCACATCGACATGTTGAGCCGATGACTCACCTATTGCCTGTTGTATATTATCCGGATTCAAACCACCAGCAAGAATCCAATGTTTATCCGGATATTGAGATTGATAATCTGAAAATTTGTCCCAAGAACCCGTTTTCCCACTTCCACCAAAACCCTTCTCTGTAAAGGTATCCATTAAAAACGTATCAGCATAGTTAAATAACCGCTCAGGAAAAGCTATCTCGGCGGAAAATTTCGGAGCTAAC
>CAWUTK010000240.1:0-6669 GCA_963924785.1 uncultured Opitutales bacterium | reverse complement strand
TAAGCAATACATCAAGCAGTACAATAAAGAATATGGACCCTTCACCTGGACAAAGGGGCCAAAAAAATTAAAACAAATTATTAAATTAACAAAAGAATACCAAGCCGAACAATGATTGGAACTTATGAGACGATGCACTAGACTTTTTCGTCAGCCCTATATCTCATTAAAGAAGTCGCAGTGTAAACTGCGGCTTCTTTTCTTTTGCGGTTTCAATGTGCGTAAGAGTACTCGTATTTGGCGTCTAATACCTTTGCTAGAACTATTCAGTTCGAAATTTTCATGCAATTCCGAGAGACGAAAGGAAATCTTTTGGAACCGCTGCAGTCAATCGTCCAACCAACGCAAAATATTTCAAGGGTTTACCCTCCATAGAAAGTCGGTGGGTGTAGCGTTCGAGTTGGTACACATCCAAATACTTAGAAAAAATCAATTCTCTCACAACTCTCGAAAAACCAGACTGATCAGAATTATCCAAAAAAGTTTCTTTGATATTAAACGCAACCCATCCATCCTCTCGAATAAATTGTAACGCTGAGAAAAACGCCTCGGGTGGGATGTCACCAAAGCCCAATGCGGCAACAGAAGTCAGGCAATCAAATTCCCATTCATTCAATTCATCCCATTTCGTTTCTGATAACGATGTAAAATCTGCTACTACGTAGTCATCGTAGACGTCAGGTCGGTCACGATAAGCCGCATCCCGTGCCTCGGGAATAATATCGGCCCCAACAATCCTTGCCACGCCCAAAGCACGTAAACGCTCTGCCATCATCCCGTTTCCAGCACCTAGATCGAGAACTCTCAATTCACTGCATGTTTTTTGATCAGAATCGAGACTATCTTGTAATAGTTGGGCCACTTTACTTGGAGAGGTGCACTTAAGTCTGCTGTAGAAAAGCTGCTCATATAGTCCAGGCTTCGAAAATATCTGATCATAATCATGAAAAAGCATCTTTTCCGTATTCTCTCCTTCAGTCAGGTAAAAATAAGCTTCGTCCTGACCAAGATCATGCTCTTGTTCGGGTGGAAATTTTAGTCTGTAATTATTAAGCATAACCTTAGTATCCAAAAATAGATATAAGCGTCAACGACTATCCAGAAGCATCAAGCATGACGCACGGAGTTAGTGAGAGAGCGCACTATACGGAACAATGGCTGCGGGGGTCTCTAGGGGTGGCATGTATTTAAGAACACGGCATTACTCTCCCTGAGAAATTCCTACGCTTGCTTCTGATAAGTGAGATGACGAAAGACAATACTCCCTGCCAAACCGGCGATAGCGAAACCAAAAACTACTAAAAAAACATGTTGGTGACCAATCGGGCCCGGAGAACGATCCAACAAGTATCCCATAACAGGTCCCATAAAAACATCGGGCGTATAGCCGACGACAGATACGAGACCAACTGTGCTTCCAGTAAAAACCACAGGGACGTTGCCCTCTTTCATAATCGCATAGTAGAGCCCCCGCAATGCGAAGATACCCAGACTCGCACAAATGACGGTCATCAGAAACACCCCTACCATTCCGGCATGAATGAAATCACAACCCAGAACTAGGCTCCCAACAGCGAGCAGTGTGAAACTCACTACGGTCATCAATCCCGCACTAAATCGATCGGCAAGATAACCAGCAGCGATCGCGGCGATCGGTCGCATCCACAACGACACAGTCCCCATCTTCGCAGCTTCGACCTCGTCCAACTTGAGAACGTCGCTGGCATAGAGGGAAAAGTCATCGGTTGCCTTGAATCCAACATAAGCACAGATAATGATAAAAGCTTGGAGCCAAACAGTGGGCATTTTAAAAACGTGCAAGACTCCCTCAAGGTTAAAGTTCGAAGATTTCGACTTGCCTTGCGGAGCACTGCTTGGCAACGAAAACCATACAAGTACGGCCGTGCCGCATGTCATGGCGGCGAGAATCAATATGATCTGACGGAAGGCTACCGTTCGTTGCTCTAAAGTCGCGGACGCCACATCCTCGGGAATCAAGGTGGCATAGACTGCAACCAACACCGAGCCAATCACTGCCGTAAGCAATCCTCTCCCACCATCGAGCAAACCAAACGCTGCCCCCTGTTTCATCTCCCCACCCCATTCACGAGTCATCCGCATCAGCGCGGCCCAGAATAGTGCAATGGTGGTGAAGCCCCAATAGGCATAGAGCAGTTTCAGCGAGAAAAGCGACGGGATGGCAGCCAAAAGAAGGCCACCCGCTGCGGTTGTGATTAGTGCGGTGGCCAGCAATTTGCGTGGACTAAACACGTCGGCCACTGGCCCTCCTGGCAGGTAGGCGACCATTCCAACGATTCCGTAGAGTGAGAAAGCTGTGCCCAGTTCGAAATTGGTGAGGCCGAAGACCTCCAGCATTGTCGGTCTAAATATCCGAGCTAGGACAAAGGGCAAAAAGAAAATGGTCTCACCCGCCATGATTAATACCAACAGACTCAACCATCTGTGGACTCCTGAGTGCCCATTGCTTTCTTTTGGCCGTATTTGATTTTGCTTGGTCATAGATTAATCGAGTTCGAAATTCGTTGTGTATTCAGTTCCAGCAGGTCGTGAAGATGAGTCACGAGGACTCCTCTCCTTATTTATTCAAACTGCAATTAATTCTGGATCCTTTAGGGTTATTCAAATTACCACGCAAGCTGTCTTTCTTTATATAAATCGTGGAACAAAACTGCAATCATAACGGAGTTGAAAGTGCAGCACCCATATTATTGAAAACATCATAGAACATTAGTCTAAATTGTAAGTCAATTGGTTATTAATTTACTAAGAACAGAAACGAAACCACGATTCCATCATTTCTCATTTCAGATGCCTAAACTCACAACTTGAGTTGCGGGTACAAGAGATGGCTACGTGTGCATTTCAACCATCCCTTCAAAAACTCTTTGAGAGTCGAACTCACAGGGTTCAAATCCTCAAGGCGAATGGAGAAAGCTATCGCCTGCAAGATGCTCGTAAAAAGAAACGTCCTAAATGAAATGAAACGTTTCTAGAAATAACTCCATTCGACATTTATTGCGATAATCAGTGATACTTGTTTTTAATTGCTCTGAAAACAAATGAATCAGCCTCGATAAACCAATGCAATCTCTTTGGCTACAAGCAATTATCTTATTGTATCTCACTATTTCTCAACTGCCGTATCTAGGATAAAGGTTACTATGACCGCATAGTTTTTTTATCTTTTACATGATCAAACCGAGACAAATATCGAGAAGAGTAAGCATTCAACGATGAAGTTCATTTCCAACCAGCTTCATAGCATTGGAGATCTTAATGACATTGCCTTTATCAACCTTACTTTCAAGTGCAAAACGTTCCCACTTCCCAACTGACTCAACCACATTATTAATAATCTTTTTCAACCTATGTTCTGTAGCCACAGAAAAGTTCCTACCTAATTTTATAAAGTCATAAATATTAAACCCTTCACGTTTCCCCATGATTGAGAGTTGGTGCCTGGCAGTCCATTTACCTGGTTTTGGATTGAACGAATAAGTTACATCAAAAGCAGGAGATAAAGTCCAATTGCCTCCCTTAAATAAAAATCCAAAATTCTTAACATGATCATCATGGTTCACACTTAGAATATTAAAAACCATTCTTTTAAACATTTGAATTTTATCTGATTGGGATAATTTCAATCGATCAATTGTTTCAAACAAATCTTCATAAGAATGAGAATGGCTACTAGGAGAAGCATAGGATTTATGAGACATGCCAAAGAATGAGGAATAATGAACCTTCTCTCCTGAACCTTTTCTATCAAATCTTTGCGTTATGAAATGAGCCCGATTATGCTCTTCATACAAGCTACTCTTTTGCATTTTGATGCCAGCTTCAATTGCCATTAAATAATAAGCATACTCAATTCGACAATACCCTTGCGGGTCACTGACTCCTTCAAAAGAAGCGTCAACACCATCGAACTTCAAAATATAATGCTTAAAACCTCTTGGTGCATTTGCTTGACCAGACAGGATCTCATTTGTTTTTTCATTCCACGCGATAATACCTTTTGCTCTAGCGCCCCCTGCAGATGTACCAACCCTTAAAATATCATTGAAGCCTTCCGGCGTATTCAAATTGGTAGATAAACCAACCTTAATAGAAAGAGCCTTGTTGGCCAACTCGACTAGATTACCTACCTCTAGCTTATCCGCATTAGAGTTAAGATCCCTTAAGGCAGGTTTAAACTCAAGAGCTCCCATGCCCCTATTCCCTATATAGCATAAACGATCAAGAGGACTAAAATCACTTATAAATTTTTCTTGCGATCTCAACCACTCATCGATCAATGCATTACCAAAAGCATCAGGTAAACAATCTGCAAAAAGCCCAGGCACACCGCCAAAGGATTCATCTAAGTTTGCAAACTGATAAGGCGCTTTCCTTAAAGGCATTTGCAATGGAGCCAATTCAACACCTTTATCTATAAACTTTGGTTCATATTGAAATGTAGAAAACTGTTCATCCTTTTCCCATGACAAAGCCCCCACTTTTTCTTTCTTATAATAAACCGATATCGTCTGATAGTTCATTTTCTTACTCGTTTACGCTCTTTCCCTTGGAGCTTTTGTAAATCTAAAGGACTGATTACTTTTTTGGGCAAAGATGAAATCAAGCCTTCCTCTAACCCTAAAACCTTGAGTATTCGACAGAAGTTTTCAGTACTGATTGACTTACCCTTCTCCAGCGAAGCTAAAGTATCAACACTAACAGCCGCCATTTCCGCGAGTTCAATCTGAGTATGCTCTGCCTGAATTCTGTGATAGCGAACACGATCACCAATAACCTTAAGAGATTCAACCATATAATAAAGGAATATACCAATATTATCACCAAAGTCAATATTTAATACCGAAAATATCCAATATTAAACTAAGGAAAAACTCTCCGGAAAAGCACCCATGAGAACCCTATCCTTATTTTGACTGAGCCCTTGCAAATCCCCGTCTCTTTGTTTCCATATCAATCAGTTATTTGGGATGACCCCTGTTGCACTTTTTCTAAATTACAAGGTGCCTTACCAGCAGACTGATCATAAATATCCTGATCGACAAAAATTTCGTTATCCGGTTTGAATCCGGGGAGTGCAATCACGGAGGTTAAAACATCCACAGCTCGGTGAACGGCAGGCGCTGCAATGAAGAAAACATCTCCAGGCTTTAGTGGAGTAAATAGAGGTTCATCCCAACGGCCATACTCTGGATAAGTCCATACTCCAGGCCTATCGCTCGTTCCTTTTAATCCAAAGTCTTCAGGGTCTAGCACCAGATACATCTCATGCTGTTTCATTCCACCATGCGTAGGCGGTATCGGATGATAGTGACTACGAGATGACTGACCCTCTATCCAAACAACATGGCAACCAACAACATTATGCCCATCCGGTTCAGTCGCAGTCGATTCATCCCAGGTAATCTGTAATCGACGAAAGGCATTTTCGGAATCATTACAACCTCCCGACGTATCTTTTAAATCACTCAATCGAGAGATGCCACTAAAAGGCAAGGAATGACCCGTCTGACTCCTGATAAGCCAAAATTGCCCTTGCCCTTTAAATGCGACAGACTGCATAGCACTTAAAGCGATCGCATCTCCCGGTCCTAGATCCATAAAATTAGCGTCCTCATAACTCGCAGAGACAGTTCCCTTTTCAAGCCATAGATAAATACTTTCAACCTCAGCAGCTTGAAATGATTCATCTTTAAAACTACGGAATTCGAAACTGCCACCGAGCTCACTATTGCGTTGGAATACTTCATTAAACTGAGGTAATAACTCTGCCTTCTCACGCGAACATATTGCTAAATAATCGGGTAAATCCATATCGTTTTAATAATTAAATTTATGTTTATTCCAAAATGCGATTGATTGCTTGAGATACTCCAAGTGGGAAACACCAACTCCGTGAATCGACGACAGAAAGGAACAGGGAAAACTGAATACAAATAGGCTTATAAAATGACCCTTCTTTCGCTTCCCTAATTGGTTCATGATCCCAATTAATATAGGTTGAACCAATTTCGCAATACATATAATACGAAAGTATGTTACAATATACGAAACGTATTTAAAAACAGTTCTACTTTAGTCATTTTTCTGAACAACAAGATATGTTTTGAATAATGACATTAGGAATTAAGAAACGGCTTTTTCTAGCTTCTTTGTTTCCTACTTTCCTTATGGATGCCTATCACAAATCGTACCCGAATCATTAACAAAAGGCATGTTAAAGCCCCGTACCAGTTTTAAATCATTCAGATTATTTATTAACCCAATCGCACCATCACCAGACCAACCTTCGAGATCCCCCCACCGGTCGCTACTTCATAAAACATTCAAGCGCGACTTCCTCACACTGATATCTTCTTTAACCAAAACTCACTTTTGAGACAAATCTACTATCAAAATAAAATAAATGCTGCTGGTTTAATATAACATTTACTCCTAAATCACATTATAAAAGAGGGGCGACTGCGCTTCCCCCCGAAATTCCTGCCCGGTGCTAAGAGGTAGTTTGTGTTTTCAATCTTATTCCAATAAAAAGGCAATAAATGAAGAATACACGAAGAAAATTAACGGATAAATTCAAGGCGAAAGTGGCCCTTGAAGCGATTCAAGGAACAAAGACATTGGCGCAAT
>CAWUTK010000239.1:0-26060 GCA_963924785.1 uncultured Opitutales bacterium | reverse complement strand
AGCAATACATCAAGCAGTACAATAAAGAATGTGGACCCTTCACCTGGACAAAGGGGCCAAAAAAATTAAAACAAATTATTAAATTAACAAAAGAATACCAAGCCGAACAATGATTGGAACTTATGAGACGATGCACTAGTGACATTAGATGAAGGAATTGAAAATGAAATTATACAAAAAACCTTACTTGATGCAAAAGAACTCAAACAGATATTTGGAAAATTAATAAAAGCATGGAGGGCTGGAGATTCGAAAGCACTAGATAAATTGGCGAATGACGATCTTCGAGTTTATCCAGAGGTTTACCAAAAAATGTTAGTGGGTCGGAACAATAATTGGTTTCCTAAGGTTAAACGGTTTTTAAAGAGCGCTGAAAAGGAATTTGTTTTGGTCGGGGTGGCACATTTAGTTAGTAAGGATGGATTAATTGAAATGTTGAAGTCACAAGGTTATAAAGTTCAGCAATTATAGGGAATTTGATCCAATTAATACGAAGTATACGATTGGCGTTATTTTCTTTGTTTCGGGCTCACATTCTAGGGATCTTGTCGGAACGAGACACATGAGTTGGGCGGTTGATCAAAAATTGGGCCGGAACTCAGACGATAATTATCGACTGGATAAGGATAGAGTCTATAAGGTGAGATTATAGTTTTCGAATAGCTTCCGTTAAAAGCCAAACATTATCTCCATTGGGAAGATTGCATAATGAATAATTTCGTTCTTCTCGAATGATCTTTAGTTCAAGACCTTCATGCAAGGACTCTTGGTAAAAGGGCTCATAGATCGTACTTGAACCTTTTCTTGCGATGCATTCTTTTTGAATAATGACGCCTTCGCCGGTGTTATACATAAGCATAATACTTAGCATCCATAATAGACCAAATGTTAATGAGCAGCCCGTTGATACGGGTAGTAGTAATCGAAGCCACTTTTTCTTTGGCCTATAAAGCTTTATGCTGAGAGAAATCCAGATTAAAGAAAATGATATAAAGAAAAGAACTTCAAAGATAAAGCGGTTGAATAGAAGTATTGCCTTTATCGTGAAAATATTTAAAAAGCCATTTTTTGGGAGGGCGTCTGATTGTCGATCAAGGGCTATTTCCAAGTTGTGTTTGATAGCTTTATTTAGGATATCCGATCTAACTGCTTTTTTGTAATTCCAAATCGCTTCTCCGAGATCGTCTGCCATATAAAAGGCGTTTGCTGCATTAAAGTATAAATTCGCCTGAAATGATGGGTTTTCATTAGCTAATGTAGAATAGCTGTAACCGGCTTCACGAAAAAAGGTGTTTTGCTCTGTCGTGCTTCTAAGGTTTTCTTTTGAAGTAATGCCTTTAAGATATAAGCTTTCTGCATAGTTGAGTTCATCAATATTAGATTTATTTCCATAGCTGAAATTGCTAAAAAGCATTAATGAAAGAATAATATAAATCTTGAATTTCATTTTGGTTAAATCTTAGAGGAGCCGATACGATTATCCACAGAAGCGATAATTTCTTTGATTTTGCTAATGTTTGAATCAAGCGTATTCGTAGAATTATCTAAATTCGTATAGCCTACTGATTCGCAATTAAGAATAATGGTTTTAATACGTGAAGTGAGATTGGGTTCATTCGTTCGATGGTTAATTGCGATCAGTAGATCAGACCAAGGAATGAGAGGTTCATCTTTTTCTAATTTTTTAACTAAATAGAGTTGTAGAATAATCAATGCCTTGCGGTGCGATTCCCTTAAATTTCGGTTCTCGTTTTCTATGGTGCTTAGTTCATCGAAAGCGGTGTCTTTTGCTTTAACAGATCTAGCTATAAGGGGGTGAAATAATTGGAGGCGATTAAAGTAAGTAAGATAATAGAAGGCAATAAATGCGAAGATGGGTGTAAGTGTGAAAATTAAAATGCGTAGTTCCCCCGATTTAAAAGCGGGGTGTTTGTCTAACGAAATTTTGAAATTATGATGAATGCCATTTTTACTACGTCGCACCTTATTTAAGAGTGTTTGGCCGGAACTTAATTGAACTTCATTGGCAGTTAAGTGTGAGCCGGGTTTGACGGAAATAGATATTTCCTCAGAACTGATTTCGACAAATTGATTGAGCGTAGGGTCGAAATAATTGAGCGTTATGGCAGGGATAGTTGTTGTTTTTATTGACCGAGGCCTAATAGTCTGCCGGTAAGTAATGGATTGGTCGTGTAGTTCTTTATCGGATCGATTGGGCGGGATTGTGAATAATTGATTAAATTCTGAAAATATGGAAAGGGCTGGTAGTTGGATGTTTTCAAGAAATGGATAATCGGACAGGGTTATTGTTAATGTAATGGGTTGGCCTACTTCTACTGATAGGGGTTTTGCTATGGTGGTGATTTTAAAAGGATAGTAACTATTATTAAAATTATTTGGAACGGTTCCCGCTGGAATGGTTTTGACGGCTATGTGCTGTTCTGTGCTATGTGCGGTATATTTGTTTCCCGTTCCGACTTGTTTAAAAAATTGATTGTTATAGTAAGCTGGATATTGGTATTGCTTTCTGGTTTTATTTTTTGGATCAACGGAGTAGTTTGCAGTGATCGTTTTGAGCGATAAAAGCCCAGTCGCTTGTGGAATCAAAATAAAATTTGTTTCGATCGTTTTATCGTTTAGCCATCTCCCGATAAGTCGTCTTCCCCCGACTGGTATTCCTACGGCTTTATTTGAGTTAAGACTTTTTTTCAGATCGCGTTCTTGGATCTTGAAGTTTCCATCTTCAAGAAAGGGGAGCTTCACTGAAAGGGCATTAATTTTGTAAAAGGGTATATTGCTCTTTAATGTAATGGTTAACAGTAGAGGTTGACCAATGGTTGCGTTTTCAACACTAAGGTTATAGCTGATTTTAAGAGGGTCAATGTCGGTAATGACAGGAGGAACCGCGTCTTCTCCTAGAAGAACGTTTTGTAATAAAAAAATTAAATAGATTGAAAATCCTTTCTTCACCAATCTTTATCTCCAGGTTGATAGCGAGTTTTCTGTGCGGCTTCTCTTAATTGGTTGTTAAGGTTTTCTTCTTGAAGGATATCTTTTGCGGTGACGGGGTTTTCAGAAAGGGTTTTGCTTTCAAACTGGCTATTGCTATTATTCATGGACTGACTGTTTTCTGATGATTCATCATATTCGCCTTCTTCCTCTTCCTCATATTCCCCGTCTTCACTTTCTTGGCTTTCCCCTGAATCGCGGTCCTGATCTTCGTTTTCTTTTTCTTCTTCTTTTTCTTTCCTCCAATCCTTCATGGCTTGGTAGGCGATCTCCAAATTGCTAGCGGCATTTTTATTTTTATTATAAATTAAATAAGCTTCTCTAAAACATGCCATTGCTTGTTCGAACCAATATTCATTGGCTTGAGGACTTGTTTGAGTTATTCGGTAGGCACTATTTCCTGCATAATAAAGCAGTTTAGACTTTTGTACATCGACTTCAATGATAGCACTTTGATTTATGAAACTGTGATAGGCTTCTTCGAATTCAAAGGATTGGTAAAGATCGATGGCGGATTTCTTTTCTTCTGATAGTAGCGGGTTTCCTAATCCTATAAAGAAAACGAGCGCTATTATTGACATAGAATGCTGGATCCAAATCTTTGGTAGAATGATCATGATTAAAAGGCTAATAAGTCCAATGAGAACAAAGTGTTGGAACTGTTCTTTTGTTTTCGTTTGTTCATTTGAATTGAAAGCTTGGTTTTGATTTTGTTCTGTAAATTGGTGATAGAAGTTTGAGAGGTCATAGGCTTTAACGCCGGCAGGTAAATAGAGGCCACTGTTAACTTGTTTTGTAATATTAATTAAATGGGATTCGTTGAGTTTTGTCCATACCTCTTCTCCGTCATGGGTGAAAAAAGAAGAACTTTTTGAATTTCCATCGTTCATTGGGATACGAGAACCTAGCTCCGAGTCACCAAGGCCCACTACGATTATGCCAGTGTTCGATTGATTAAGTTCTTTGGCGATAGACAGCCTTTTTTCTCCATGACTTTCACCGTCTGTTAATAGGATAATGTCCTGCATCCCCTCGCGGTTTTCTTCGAAGAAAAAATCATAGACAAATTTTAAGGCACTATTGATATTTGTTCCTCCATTTCGAACACTATACATGTTGATCCGGCTTAGTTTTAGTCGTAAAAAATTGTGATCAAATGTTAAAGGAGAGATGAGTGATGCACTTTCGCCAAAAACAACAAGGCCCATTCGGTTGTTAGGGAATGCTTCAATGCATTCTAATATTGAAATTTTTGCATTTTCTAATCGGCTTGGATGTCGATCTTCTCCAAGCATGCTTCTAGATACGTCTAGGAGGAATATAATATCTCTAGAGGCGCTTTTTTCTTTTTGTGAAAAAGTGCCCCACGAGGGTCGAGTCAATGAAATGGCGACAAGGGAGAGGCATATTATGAGTAGCAGTGTTTCGAAGAGTCGCAGGCGCTTCGAATGAACCGCAACGGGGTTAGACGCACTGAAGTTTAGGAGCGTTAAGCTTAAAAGATGTTTTCTTCGTGCAATGACATAAATAATAACGACTACGGGAAGAACCAGTAGCCAGTAAAAATTTAATGGTGATAAAAATGTCATATTCAATAAGACCGCTATGGGGTATGGCGGAAAATAGTTGATTTCAATAGGTGAGCTAAAAGTAAGCAAAAGATAGAGGCATAACAGAAGTATTTAAATAATTCGAGATATTCAATGTGTGGAATTTCGACTATTTTACTTTTTTCTAATTGATCGATTTCGGAGTAAATGACTTTAAGGGAATCGTAGTCGCTTACTTTTTTGAAGAAACCGCCTGAGGCTTCTGAGACTTTTTGTAAAATTATTTCTGCTTCAGAGTATTCTATTTTTCCTGAGTCTTGGGATTTCCATGAGTCATCAGCAATGCTGATTGAGTAAATTCGAATGCCCCATTGTTTGGCTAGCTCTGCAGCATTTTCAGGTAGATGTCGCCCGCTGTTATTTTCCCCATCTGTTAGAAGGACAATTACCTTGTTTTTTACTTTATATTTCTGATGAACCGTATCTTTTTTTCCTAAACTTTCGAGTTTTGCAGCAGCGAGTGCAATGGCATCGCCATAGGCGGTTCCGTCTTCTTTAGGCGTATCATTGATTTCGATGGTTTCTATAAGACGGCAGAGTGACTCGTGGGAGAATGTTAAAGGGCAAATTGTGTCAGGGAAGCGAGAAAATGCGATTAGGCCAAGTAAATCATAAGGTCGGCCTTTTAAATCGTTGCCGTTCCCTTTGATAAATTCAGTTAATATAGATTTTGCGACGGTGAGTCGTTCTTCTTCTTTGTTTTCGTATTTAATATTGAAAGACATACTGCTTGAAACATCCAGAATGAGTTCCATCGCAACGCCTTCATGTGCTTGTTCGAAATTGGTGATTTCACTTTGAGGTCGAGCAAGTGCGGTGATGAGTAGACTCGCGGAAAGATATTTAAGAAAATGAGGTAGCCAGACAAACCGTTGCTTTAGCGAAGGGTTTGATTGCTTGAAAAATGAGAGTGAGCTAAAGGAGAATGCGTATGGGCTTTTCCTAAATTGAAAAAGTAGGCAAATGGTTAAACCGATAAAGAAATAAAAATATGAAGGAGATTCAAAAATCATCAGTACTTATTCTAGGTCGATTAGATCTTGGAGGTCGTTTGTTTCTAAGTCTATCGCCTGGCCATCGATGATCGGTTTGGGTTCTGGCTTGAAGTCAGGAAGAAGTGGATCAGAGATATCCGCAGGCCTATCGTTGCTTTCGGTAAAAATAGAGTCAATTTTTAAGCTAATGGGGTTAGTTGTGATTTCAAAAGTTTGACCTTCCTGTTCAATGGACGTCATGGAGAGTGCAATAGGGGGTATTTGGTATTCACCTTTTTCATAGGATATAAATGTGTAAGAAATATGCAGGTTTCTAATGCCATCGATCATGGTTGGACGGCCTATGAATGCTTCAGTAAGTGTTAAACGTTGATCTAAGTCTTTTATTTCTGGGATTTTATTCTTCATGAAGAAGCCTTTGGGAATGGCTGCCCAGAGGTGGACCTTGATTGTATCAGCGATGAGTAGGGTTTGTTTTTCAATCCCGATCTTAACGTTAAGTGGGCCTGAATTAAAGCTTTCCTCTTTTGATAGAACCGGGCCATGGTCCTTGTTGCTGCAAGCAAAATTGCAGAGAAGGCTTAATGCGAATAGTAGGCCTAATGTTGAATGTTTGAGTCTATAAAAATTCATTATCTTAAAATATGTCTATGTTGAAAAAATTGAATAAGGGGTGCCATGAAGTCTACTGCTGTATCAATCTCAATCACATCTACATTTCTTGTCTGACAATGGTCGAGCGAATGTTTTCGTTGTTGAATGGAATGATTTCTGAAAGCTTCTCGATTTTTTGCCTGGCTACTGTCATAATAAAAATCTTCACCTGATTCCGAGTCGGATAAGTGGATTAAGCCGGCATTTGAAAAGTTTTTTTCGAGTGTGTCCGATATGAGGAGGACGATGATATCGTGTTTTTCGGATAATGCTTGAAGCGATGTGTCGTAATTATCGCATAGTAAATCAGAAAGAATAAAAATAATGTTTCTATGAGAACAGGTTTTCTCTATAAAATTTAATCCTTGGCTAAGGTCTGTTTGTTTGCTTTTAGGAGAAAGAGAAAGCAATTCATGGAGAATACGAGAATGCTGATTTCTACCTCTTCCTGCGGGGACAAATCCTTCTATTTTATCAGAGCATGCGACGAATCCAGCCCGGTCATTGTTTTTCAAAGCGGCATACGAGAGTGTGGATATGATCTCTTGTGCGGTTTGAATTTTATTGCGATCTGCATTTCCCCAGCGCATCGAGGCAGAGCAGTCGAGCAAAAAGCTGAGATTCAGTTCGCGCTCTTCGAGATAGCGTTTTGTATGTGGTATTCTTGTTCTAGCAGTTACACGCCAGTCAATGTGCCTGATGTCATCTCCAGGATAGTATTGTCTAGAATCTTCGAATTCAAGACCTTGTCCCTTGAAGCAAGTTCTGTATTTTCCCGAAAGCAGACTGTCGACTAAGTGTTTAGACTTGATCTGTAACGCTTGCAATTGACTGTCGATTAAATCATTCATTTGAGCTTGCCCGATATTTAATGGCAGGGGTACATTCCTCGAGGTTTATTTTTCAGGAATGATGGAGCCTAGAATTTTATCAAGAATGTCATCAATCGCGATGTTTTGTAATGCGGCTTTATAATTGAGTAAAATTCGGTGCCTTAAAATATCTTTTGCTAGAAATTGAATATCATCAGGGGTGACGTAATCGCGACCTCTGACCATTGCTAAAGCTTTTGACGATAAGGCTAAATTAATCGTCGCTCTAGGCGAAGCCCCTAGTCGAATGAACTCATCTATGTCCAGGTTGTATTTTTCAGGAAACCGTGTGGCATCAACAATGTTTAAAATATATTTCTCAAGCGATTCTTCAAGGTGGATGTTATTGATAGATTGTTGAAGCTTTTGAATTTCATCTGCATCTAAAATCGGGTTTAATTTTTCGAGCGGGTTAGTGCTCGCCATTCGCTTGAGGATCTTATGTTCATCTTCTTGGCTTGGGTATTTTAAGATGATTTTAAATAGAAACCTATCCATTTGTGCTTCTGGGAGAGGATAGGTGCCTTCTTGTTCGATTGGGTTTTGGGTAGCAAGAACCATAAAGGGCTGTGGTAGAGGATAAGTTTCGTTTCCGATACTCACTTGTTTTTCTTGCATGGCCTCAAGTAGGGCACTTTGAACTTTCGCAGGTGATCGGTTTATTTCATCTGCGAGCACGAAGTGGCTAAAAATTGGGCCCTTGTGAATTTGGAAATTATTAGTTTGTTGATTGAAAATTTCTGTACCCGTTATGTCTCCTGGGAGTAGGTCGGGTGTAAATTGAATACGCTTAGAGCTGACAGATAAGCATTGTGCAAGGGTATCAATGGTTAAACTTTTGGCTAAGCCAGGGATGCCTTCGATTAGAATGTGGCCTTTGCAAATGAGTGCGATTATGATTTTT
Source organism: uncultured Opitutales bacterium (assembly GCA_963924785.1). Lineage (GTDB taxonomy): Bacteria > Verrucomicrobiota > Verrucomicrobiia > Opitutales > CAJWYM01 > CAWUTK01. The sequence goes on along the minus strand of CAWUTK010000239.1, from coordinate 18,016 downwards.
TCAATAAGATCTTCTTGGCCAACTATGATTTTGTGAGCCTCTTCTTGAACTTTTTGAATGGAGGGTAGAGTGTTTGTTTCTGACATATAATGGTTGGTTAAAATTCTCGCCTGCCCTGAAGTGCACTTTGAAGTGTGCTTGGGTCGGCATAGACGAGACCTCCACCACTCGGAAGCCCGAATGCGATTCTACTAGCTCGAATATTATTTTGTTTAAAAAGGTTTTCTTGTAAATAGTGACAAGTCGCTTCTCCCTCGATATCATTGGTAAGTGCTAGAATGACCTCTGAGAATTCTTGATGAAGGATTCTTTGTTCTAGAGCTGCAATGTTAAGGTCGTCCGGAGAGATTCCTTGTAGGGGGGAAAGTTTTCCGTGTAAAACATGATAAAGACCATTGTATGCGCCGGCTTTCTCAAACGCGATTAAGTCGGGAACTTGCTCGACAACACATAACTGTGATTTGTTCCGGGATTCGTTTTCGCAAAGGCTACAAATTTCGTCTTCTGTTATGTTTCCACAGTAGAGGCAACTTTTAATTTTATCAGCCCCTTCTTCAAGAGCCCTAATTAAACTTTTTAATTGATCGGGTTTCTCAACAAGCAAGTTGAGCGCTATTCTTTCGGCCGAACGATACCCGAGTCCGGGTAGTTTTTTTAAGATATTTTGTAACGCTTCGAATGCAGGAGTCATGTGAGATCGGATTTATTTACATTAATCCGGGAATACCTAAGCCGCCTGAAATATCGCCCATCATATCGTCATTCACTTCTTTTGCTTTTTCCGCAGCTTCATTCAGTGCTTCTAATATCGTTTCTTCAACAAATGTTTTGTCTTCTTTAAGGAATTCAGGATCAAGATCCACTTTCTTGAACGAGCCTTGACCTGATATGGTCAATTTAACGGCACCACCGCCACAAGAAACCTCGATTTCTTTTTGAGCGAGTTTTTCTTGTGCTTTTTGCATTTGAGCCTGCATTTTTTGGGCTTGTTTGAGCAATTTTCCAACTCCGGCCATAATGAATCCTTCCTATTGTTGATTTTTTCTAATTTTTACTTAAATTAGAGGTAATTCTGATAAAAACTCTTAGTTGAAGCAACTATCTAAAAATTTAGGAAATATTATGAAAAATCCATCAACTTGTATTATTTTATTAATTGCGACGCTTTTTATAGCGAGTTGCGAAACTACAGGGCCTCGAACGAAGTCTGGAGTAGGCTATGGAGCAGCGACGGGGGCGATTTTAGGGACAATTATTGGTCATCAATCCGGAGAGGATGGCGAAGGGGCTTTAATTGGAGCTGCTGCTGGGGCTGCTCTCGGTGGATTATTTGGCAATTAACAAGATCACAAGGAAATGCGTCAACAAGCTGAAATGGAAAGACAGCGTCAGGAGCAAATCGCTGCAATTCAACGCAACAAAGAACAGGCGGTGGCTGATAGAAATAAAATGATTCGTTATGGCCGTTCTATAGAAGACCCTGAGGTTCTTAGGGCAAAGCAAAGAGCTGAGTCGGCGGAGGCGAAATTGAATCAATTGCGCCTCGATCGACAAGAGGCTTTAAAGCGGGCGAAGGAATTAGAAGAATATCGCCGTAGGGAAGAAGCGGCTCAGAGGGAAATTGGAGAGATTGCAAATTAGACGGCCTTTGAGATTTATAATTATTTCAATATTAATAGTTAGCGTAAAGCTAACTGCTGAGATCCTTCCAAATGCACCAATCCACCATTTTATGATGCCTGGATTTGGCTCCAATGGTTATCTTTCATGGATTGTTGAAGGGGAGAAATTGGAATATATTAGCAAGCATGAGGTTTTTATTGAGAATTTTGAATTAAAAATGTTTTCTGGAGATGAGCATAAAGAAATAAACACCAGAATGCTGAGTCCGTCTGCGAAATTTTTAATAAAGGAAAAAACCGTGAAGAGTAATGATTCTATTTTAATTCACGGTTCTAATTTTGAGATATCAGGAAGGAATTGGGAATGGTCCGGAAAAGAAGATACTAAAATTGTCGAAATTAAGCAGAATCCAACTGTTACCTTTTATGAAGAATTGGATATATTTCTTCAATAATTAATACCGCTTTAGAAACCTGATTTATATATAAAATGAAACAAAAGAATTTATGAGTATAAGAAGTTTGTTTAAAACAACAATCGGGATTTTTCCATTTTTAATTATAGTTGCAGTTCCTGCTTTTTTACAGGCACAGCAAAAGCCGTTACCTTATACTTACAAAAAATCAACTCCTTCTGAAACGAAAGTCCAATGTGATAACTTAACATTGGTTAGTTCCTTGGATGAAAATAGATTTACTTTCATTGGCAATGTTAGCATCAAAGGGGATTCGCTGGATGTTACATGTGATAATATGACGGTGGTTTCTAAAAAGAATGTCACGGACACTGGGTCTGTTGGAAAGATTGGGAAAATTGAATATATATTGGCGATAGGGAATGTAAAAATAATTCAAGGGTCTCGTGTCGCGATGGCTGGCAGGGCACAAATTTTACCACTGGAAAGTAAGGTTATTCTTGAGAATTCTCCAACGGTTATTGACGGGGGCAGTGTGGTAACAGGGTATCGAATGATTCTGCTAAAGGGAGAAAAAAAAGCTATTGTTGAAGGGGGTCCTGATGGTGAACGACCCAGTGTTTCTTTACCCGATATACCCGATTTGGGCTATTAATAGCATCGTGACAATGAATGTTGAAAAATTAAGAGGTGAAGGTCTAGTCAAGGCATACGGCAAAAAACAGGTCGTTCGTGGAGTTGATATAGAAATTAATGCAGGTGAAGTGGTTGGATTGCTTGGACCGAATGGTGCTGGGAAAACAACCACGTTTTACATGATGGTTGGCCTCGTTCCTGCAACAAGTGGTAAGGTTTATCTGGGTGAGAATGAACTGACTCGCGAACCGATGTATAAAAGGGCTCGAATGGGCTTAGGTTATTTGCCTCAAGAGCCATCTGTATTCCGTAAGTTGACCGTGGAGCAGAATATAGCAGCGATTGTGGAAAACTTGAAAATTCCTAAAAAGGAACGTAAGCTTAGGGTTGAGAAGCATCTTGAAGAACTGGAATTGACGGATGTCGCGAAGCAAAAAGCTTATACACTTAGTGGAGGTGAGCGCCGTCGTTTAGAGATAACCAGAGCTTTGATTATGGAGCCGCAGTATTTATTGATGGATGAACCTTTTAGTGGAGTTGATCCGATTAGTGTAAGTGAGGTTCAGAATATTATATTGAAGCTTAAGAAGCAAAACATAGGAGTCCTTATTACGGATCATAATGTTCGAGAGACCTTGCAAATAGTTGATAGAGCTTATTTGTTATTTGAAGGAAAAATCTTATCTTCTGGAACGGGTGACTTCCTAATAAATGACGAAGAAAGTCGCCGCCTTTATTTAGGTGAAAATTTCAACATGTAACTAATTATTAAATGACTGGCCGTTCTATTTCACTTTCTTTGCTTTTGGCGTTAAGTATCCCTGTCGTTGTCGCAGATTTAGTTATTGTTCATTTACAACATAATATTTCCAAACAGAATCTTCAAGGGAGGGTTGATGAAAAGACACGATCCATAATCGAAAACTTTGAATATTTTTCGGAGATGTTTATTGAAACGGATTTAAATTCTTCGCTTCAGCAAATCATAGAGATTTATTCCAAAGAAAGGGGGGCTAAGGAGATATCTATCGTCAACGGAGATAATCGAGTCGTTGCACATAGTGGTAAAGTGCAGATGGGCTTTTTATATCCTGGAATGAAAAATGTTGAGATAAACATATTGGTACAAAAGTGCAAAAGTCTTGGCAAAATTCAAACGGCGACGATTGGTGATGAGAAGGTCGCAGTGACACCGGTATCGGGTCCAGTCGTTGGAGATCTGGATAACCTCGGGTTCATTATAGTTAAGGTGAGTTTAGATGAATATCGAGAAGAATTAGGTCGTGCACTAACGACAAATCTAGTGATTGTGACATTCGGCTTGTTTATTATTTTATTTGTTATGTGGTTGTTTTTGAGGAAAGTGGTTACGATTCCTTTAAAGCGTTTAGCTAAAGCATCCGAGCAAAGCCAATCAACTGAGCGTTTTACCATACCATATGGTATACCGCCAAATGAAATTGGACGTTTAGCGGGTAGCTTTAATGATACTTATGAAAACTTGGCTACGCATAAGAAGAGCTTAGAGCGGAGCGAAAAAAAGTTGAATGAGTACAATATTGCTTTGGAAAATGCTATAGCTGGAATATCTATTTTAGACATTCATGGGATTTATCAATATGCGAATGAACAATTTGCTCAAGCGTTTGGTTATACGCCAGGTGAATTGATAGGCGAAAAGTGGTCGATGCCTTTTTTTAAGGAAGATATTCCTTTTATGAAAATTGCGTATAAACAGATGGTTCGTGAAGGTAAAGCGTTTGTTGAAAGTCGCGGTGTGCGTAAAGATGGTGAGTTATCTCACATGCAAATTTCTTTGATCAGTGCTCATGATGAAGAAGGAAAGTTTATTGGTCATTATTGCTTCTTAAGGGATATCTCTGTTCGTAAAGTTACGATGGAAGAAAATGAACGGCTCTCAAGTATACTCGAGTCTTCTCCCGACTATATGGTTATTTCAGACATTAATAATAATACAATCTGGATTAATAAGGCCATCCGAGATTTTGTTGGATTGAGCACCTCTGAAGATGTCGCCAATTTCAAGAGAGAAAAATTATATCCAGAATGGGCTTTAAGAAAAATTGATGATAAGGGATTGGCTGAAGCAAGAGAGAAAGGTAAGTGGTTTGGGGAAACAGCGATTCTTGGAAACAATGAGCAGGAGATAACGGTTTCTCAGTTGATTATTTGTCACCGTTCTGAAACAGGGGTAGTAGAATATTTTTCAACAATAATGAGAGACATTTCTGAGCAAAAAGATAATGAAGCGGCTATTTTAAATGCAAAGAATGAAGCAGAACGGTTGAATGAAAAACTACAAGATACCATTAAACGTGCAAAAAGATGGGCAATTGAAGCAGATAAGGCGAGTCGGTCAAAAAGTGAATTTTTAGCAAATATGAGCCATGAGATCAGGACGCCAATGAATGCTATACTTGGTTTTTCGGAAATATTACTGGGTAATACGACTGATGCAACGATTAGGAATCAATTGCAGACTATAGCAAACAGTGGAAAAAGTTTAATGCGCTTGATGGATGATATATTGGATTTGTCGAAAATTGAAGCAGGAAAATTAGAATTACAAAAAGAGCTGATAAATATCCGTAAAATAATAGAAGAAATTTTAGCAATTTTTTCACAAAAAGCGGGTGATAAAGATCTGATCTTTGAAAGCGAAATAGACGAAGCATTACCGAGACTCGCAATTTTCGATGAGATCCGTTTAAGGCAAATATTATTTAATGTAGTAGGGAATGCGTTTAAATTTACTGACGAGGGTTCTGTTAAAATAAAAGTAGCCTGTGAAATTATCGATACTGACGCGAAATTAATGAACCTTACTATTAGTATTAAAGATACGGGTATAGGGATTGTAGAAGAAGACAAGGATGGCCTATTCGAAGCGTTTATTCAAAGTAAGGGGCAAAAAAGCCGGAAGTATGGAGGGACGGGATTAGGTCTTTCGATTTGTAAAAGACTGACCGAAATGATGGACGGACAAATTATGTTAAAAAGTCAACCGGGCGTAGGGAGTGAATTCATTTTTAAATTCCCAGATGTAGAATATGAAGAGTCAAGGAAAGGTGATGGCGAAGAGAAGGTGACGGTTGATTTAAACGATTTTCAAAAAAGCTCTATATTAATCGTTGATGATGTGCCGTCTAATCAAACTATCCTGAAAATGCTTTTTGAGAAAACAGAGCATGACCTGTTATTGGCGGATGATGGGAAAGAAGCAGTGGAGTTGGCGAAAAGGGAAATGCCCACGATTATTTTGATGGATATTCGGATGGCCGAAATGGATGGTATTGAGGCTTGCCGGATTTTAAAAAATGATGATGCGACAAAAAAAATCCCCGTTATTTTTGTCACGGCAGATACGGTAAAGGCAGAAGAAGAGAAGTATTTACAGTCCTTAGGTGATGGTTTGATTCGTAAGCCTGTTCAAAGGAATGAATTGTTAGCGTTACTGTTGAGATTCCTGCCTTTGAAAAAAGGAGGAGTTGTTGACACTGGATTAGTCAATGTTGAGTCGGTTGAAGATTTGATTCCCGATTTAGGAGTAGGCGATAAGGCCAAATTGGCAGAGTTAATCGTTCAGTTGAAAAAAGAAAAAGAAGAAGTGCACCCCGTTTTGTGCGAGACACCTGGCATTGATGAAATTGAAAAATTTGCAAATCGATTGATTGCCTACGGTGAATCAGCAGAGGTGAAGTCGGTAATAGATTACGGCAAGAATTTAAGAGAGCTTGTAAATAAATTTGAATTGGATTTGATTTTTGTTAAGTTGAAAGGGTTTGAAGGGCTATTGGCACGGTTAATAATGTTTGAGCAAGGAGAAGATCATGGGGGATGAAGTAAGTGACGGCTTGAAAAAAGCCCGTATTTTAGTGGTAGATGATATCTCTGAAAATTTGCGAGTTGTTGGCACAATGTTGCGTAATGATGGATTTGCCGTGGCAATTGCCCAGAGTGGCCAGCAAGCGTTGAAGCAAGTAGAGGCTCAATTGCCGGATCTAATTCTTTTAGATTTGATGATGCCGGAAATGGATGGTTTCGATGTGTTTCGAAAACTGAAACAAGATGAACGCTATTTAGATATTCCTGTTATTTTCTTAACCGCAAGCAGTGAAATTCCTGATATGGTTAAAGCATTTGAAATGGGTGCGGTGGACTATGTCACAAAACCTTTTAAGGAAGTTGTTGTTTTAGCTCGTGTCAGAACTCATGTAGAACTTAAGTATTCTAAAGATAGATTGGTCAATGCTAACCATAAGTTAAGAGAGCTTGTTAATGATAAAAATGAGTTCATTGGCATGGCCTCACATGAACTGCGGAGCCCCTTAAGTAGTATTATGGGGATTCTTCAAATTATGATGGAGGATGAGGAGACGAGTAAAGAGCAGATTGAAGATGATTTAAACGTCATGTTTGCGGCGTCAGAGCAAATGCTGAATTTGATTAATAATTTGTTAAATGTAAATTTGATGGATGAGGGAAAGTTGATTGTTAATTCTGACATAGTGAATTTAAATGAAGTGGTTGCCTCTACCGTCCAAACTTATTCAAATAGAGCAGAAGCGAAAGAGCAAAAGATTCTGATAGAGACAGATGGGGAACTAGAACCTGTTTATGTCGACCCTATACTGTTAATGCAAGTGATTGGAAACCTAATTACTAATGCGGTGAAGTTTTCGCCGAAAGGGACAACTATTTCCGTGAGGGTAAAGAGGAAGGCTGGAAATGTCGTTTGTGAAATCGCAGATGAAGGGCCCGGTTTTACAAAAGAGGATTTTGGTAAGATTTTTCAAAAATTTTCAAAACTCAGTGCTCGTCCAACCGCACGTGAATCTTCTAATGGACTAGGCTTGTCTATCGTAAAGCGATTAACTGAAGTGATGAATGGTACCGTTGAATGCGAAAGCGAAAGTGTTAAGGGTGCAACATTTACACTCTCATTCCCAAGGGCTAAAACTAATTAAAGAAGTCTGCTTTATAAAATATTTAACAAGCTTTCGATTTCATCTAATTTAGTCTCCATTTCCTTTAATTGTTTCTTTGCACCTTCAACAACTTTTTCTGGTGCTTTATCAGTGAAACTTTTATTGGAAAGTCTAGCTTTTGATGAAGCGATATGAGCGTTTAAATTTTTGACTTCAGCTTCATATTTTTTGCGCTCAGCAACTTTATCAATGGAGGCTGCGAGGTCTAAGTATGCAGTTCCAAGAGGCGTTACTTCGGCCGGTGCATTTTGCACTTCAGTTTCTACGCAAGCCAGTGATTTTAAACCAGCGGTTTTCATTATCTTGGTAGAATGAGATGAGATCGTTGCGGCTTGTTCTTTGGTTGCTTTAACTTGAACTTGGCAGTCTCTTTTGGATGCAAGATTGTGGCTGGCTTTTAATGCTCTGATTAGCGAAACAAGTTCTCTGACTTGTTCTATTTCATTGCTTGCTGCTTTATCAATTAAAATGTCGTTTTCTTTAAGAGAGGCAATCAGCGTTTCGGCTGATTCGGTGTTAGTATCTTGTATCACATCTTTCTCTGTTTTACCATATCCTAGTAGTTGCCAGATTTCTTCGGTTATAAAAGGAGTGAAAGGGTGCAATAAGAGTAAAATAAAACGAAGACATAAATCTTGAATCGCAAGGCAATGTTCTTTCGCCGATTCATCTAGCATTTTGATTTTGGAAATTTCAATGTACCAGTCACAGAAATCCCCCCAAAAGAAAGCGTAAATGTGTTGAGTCGCTAAGTTGAATTCGTATCGATCCATATCGTTTTGTATAGCCTTTACTGTATTAACGAGTTTATCTAAAATGGCATGGTCGTCTGCATCAAGCTTGCTCGAATCTATTCTTTTCAAGATTGAGTTGAGCGAGCGGTTGTCGCTTTGTTCTCCACCCATTTGACGGAAACGACATACATTCCATAGTTTTGTACAGAAATTTCTTCCTTGTGTAATACCGTCTTCATTAAAGCGAATGTCTTGGCCATTGGGAGCCATGCTCATGATTCCGAAACGTAGTCCGTCTGCACCAAATTTTTCAATAAGGTCGAGTGGGTCAGGGGAATTCCCTAGAGATTTGGACATCTTTCTGCCTTTTGTATCTCTAATGATTCCAGTGAAATAAACGTCTTTGAAAGGGATTCTTTTTTTGATTTCTTCAATATCAAGTTTTGAATCAGATGTTGATTTATTGTAATCTTGATCTGATGGCATGAATTCCAATCCAGCCATGATCATCCTTGCTACCCAGAAAAATATGATATCAGGGCCTGTTACTAAAGCATTTGTAGGATAAAACAGATGTAAGCCTTTTTTCTCAATGGCATCCTTTTCTGGCCAACCTAATGTAGCGAGTGGCCATAGCCATGAAGAGGCCCATGTGTCGAGTACGTCTTCATCTTGTTCCCAATTCTCTGGATCACTTGGACCCTCAATGGAAATATGATGGTTTTTAGGATCACTTCGATCTGTACCCTTTTTGTACCAAACGGGAATCCTGTGTCCCCACCAAAGCTGACGACTAATGCACCAGTCTTGAATGTTTTCTAGCCAGTGAAGATAGGTCTTTGTCCAGCGTTCAGGATAGAAGTTGATAACCCCTTCCTTAACTGCTCTTTTTGCTTCTTCAACTTTAGGGTATTTAAGAAACCATTGCTCCGACAAGCGAGGTTCAATCGGCACATCGGCTCTTTCTGAAAACCCGACATTATTTTCATAGTTTTCTTCACTGATAAGTAGCCCCATTGCTTCGAGTTCTTTAACGGCAACTTTCCGAGCTTTAAACCGATCCATCCCTGCAAATTTTTCTCCAGCAGCATCATTCAACTTTCCGTCAGGTCCAATGACCACGATGACTGGTAAATTATTGCGTTGGCCAATTTCGAAATCCAGCATGTCATGTGCAGGAGTAACTTTTAAAACGCCGGTGCCAAATTCTATATCAACGGCTTTGTCGGTAATGATCGGGATTTGTGCTTTGGGAAATGGCCGCCATATCTTTTGCCCATGATACTTTTTATAACGTTTATCCTCTGGGTGTATCGCAACGGCTGCGTCTCCCATGATTGTTTCAGGGCGTGTTGTTGCGATTTCTAGATATTCACCGGGGTGATCTACTAGTTCGTACTTCATTTTATAGAGGAAGCTTTTTTGAGGTTTCATTATTACCTCTTCATCCGATAACGCAGTTAAGCTAGCTGGGCACCAGTTTACCATGCGAACGCCTCGATAGATATAGTCGCGTTTATATAAATCTACGAATGCTTTTAATACGGCATTACTGTAGTCGTCATCTAGCGTATGGACACCCCGAGACCAATCACATGAGCAACCGAGTTTTCTTAGCTGCTTAAGAATAATCCCACCGTGTTTATCTCTCCACTCTATCGCCCGTTCTAAAAATTTTTCACGACCGAGGTCATCTTTGCTTTTGCCTTCATCTTTTAGAGCGCGTTCAACTTTTGTTTGTGTAGCGATGCCTGCGTGATCTGTTCCGGGTAACCACAGGACGTTGTAGTTACGCTGACGATGATAGCGAGCGAGGATGTCTTGAATCGTATTGTTTAAAACATGACCCATTGTTAGGACGCCGGTTACATTCGGTGGCGGAATCGTAATGCAGTAAGGTTTTTTTTCTGAATCTACATCGGGTGTAAAACATTCATTATCAAGCCAATGGCTGTACCATTTGTCTTCTACTTCATTTGGATTATATGTTTTTGGAATTTCGTTCATTTTATGTCCCTAATCGATTGGAAAATCTGAGGCAACAATCTAAGAAATTAGAGGCTAAGGGCAATGACTTTATTTTTGGCGTGCCTAATTGAGCTTACCTCTATAAAACTGTTTTTATGTTAAAAAGTATGACGGGTTTTGGGCGAAGTGTTTTTGAGAATGAAAACATTGAAGGCTCTATTGAGGTATCGACTGTAAATAAGAGAAATTTTGATTTGTTTGTATCAGCTCCAAAGGACTGGGTAGGGGTCGACCAATTTTTAGGAAAAATCGCTCGGCAATTCATTCAGCGTGGACGAGTCTCTATTTCATTACGAATAAAAGATAAGAGGAGTGATAAGGGATTTTGTTCAGACACCACAAAAATGTCAGCGGCTTTAAAAAATTTGCGCGAATTTTCCGAAAAAGAAAACATAGAATTTAAACCTGACGCAGAATTGCTTTTCCGTTTAGCCGTTAGCAAATTGGATTCGGATGAGATTCCTTACTGGAAATTGTTTGAAACCGATATTCAGAAAGCACTAGAAGAAGCTATGGTTGCCTTAAATAATATGAGGGTTGCGGAAGGGGAAGTTTTGACTGCGGAGCTAAAAGGTTTTCTTGGTCAGTTGAAAGATAAGGTTGATGAAATCAAAGGCTTTATTCCAAATGTTGTTCCGCAACATAGGGGGAAATTATTGGAAAGATTAAAGCAGGCTCATTTGGATTTAGATTTGAACGACGAAAGAATTTTAAAGGAGATAGCATTGTTTGCAGACCGTTGTGATATTTCTGAAGAGATCACTCGTCTGCATAGTCACTTCAAGCAATTAGATGAATCTTTTAAGGAAGACGAGGCTATTGGAAGGAAATTGGAATTTATCATCCAAGAGATTAATCGTGAGATTAATACTACTGGAAGTAAAGCTAATGCCTATGATATTAGTGAACGCGTGATTCAGTGCAAAAACTTGCTCGAATCAATGCGTGAACAAGTGTTGAATATAGAGTAGGTAATTGCTCGGCTACTGCGTTAATTTGTAAATAGCATAACCGGCAAAGGTATTTGGGAAAAATGTTTGTGAATTTACCCAGTCGCTTGAGAGATAATTTTTTTTGAGAATTTGAATTTCATTTTCTTTGCAAAATTTTTCGAATTCTTTTAACGAAAAAGGATTGGTTCGTTGGCTGATGTGCCATGGATCAGTGTAGACACTATTGATAATCCTTGATCCTTTGAACAGAAAGTGTAATCGATTTAACCAAAAGCCGTGATTGATAAAACCGACTGCTAGATGTTTCCCTACACGAAGGCTTTGTTTTAATATTTCACCTGGCTCGTTTAAGTCTTCGATGATTCTTGAAAAGATGATCCAGTCAAAAAATTTATCAGGAAAGTTTTTTAATACAGATTGGACTTCGTCTTGATAGACAGGGATGTTTTTCTTAAGGCACTTTATGACTTTTTCGGTATCTTTATCGACTCCGATTCCATAGACGTTTTTTTCTTTTTCTAAACAGGAGATTAACTCTCCTTCACCGCAACCTAGATCGAGAATTTGACTGTTGGGTTCGATCCAATTGCCGATGATTTCAAAATCGGTTTTACGCCTGATTTCAGTCCAGTCAGATTTGTGTTGGTTATGATCGTTATTCATGGAGAAATGTTTCAATCATAGTGTAAAGTTCAGGGGCTCGAACAAGAAATGAGTCGTGCCCGAAATCCATTTCAACCTCTGCGTAACTTGCGTTTTTTTTGCAACGTAGCATAGAATTTACAATAGCTTTATTTTGATCTGGAGGGAAGAGCCAGTCTGATGTAAATCCGATGACGAGGCATTTCGCTTTAATTGTGCTGAACATGTGGTCGAGCTTTTCATCTTTCAAGTGAAGATCAAATAGATCTAAAGCTTTGGTGAAATATAAATAGGTGTTTGCATCAAAGCGATTCACGAATGATTCACCTTGATATCGAAGGTAGCTTTCTACTTCAAACTCTACATCAAATTGATTATCAGGATTTTGTTTTTTATTTCTTCCAAACTTAGATTCCATACCTTTATCGGAAAGGTATGTGATATGAGCCATCATTCTTGCGATAGCTAAACCTACCTTGGGGCCTTCGCCTTGCTCATAATGCCCTTTCTTCCATTCAGGGTCTTGAACGATGGCTGCTCGGCCGACTTCGTTAAACGCGATGGCTTGTGCTCCTTGCCTAGCGGTAGTTGCAAGAGCGATGATATTTTTGACATTTTCTGGGTAAGCAATGGCCCATTGTAAGGTTTGCATTCCTCCCATGCTCCCACCGGCAACTGCATGTAACCTATCGATTCCTAGATGGTTGATGAGTCGGTACTGTGCATCAACCATGTCTTTAATCGTAATTTGGGGAAATGTTAAATTATAAGCTTTCCCCGTTTTGGGATTAATGGATTCTGGTCCAGTGGATCCTTGGCAACCTCCTAGGCAGTTTGAGCAAATGACGAAAAATTTATTTGTATCAATTGCTTTGCCAGGTCCGATAACATTGTCCCACCATCCGGATTTCTTATCGTCTTGGGAGTATTTGCCAGCGCAGTGATAATCGCCACTGAGTGCGTGGCATATTAAAATTGCATTGGAGTGATTTTCATTTAACTCACCATAGGTTTCATACCTCAAATTGAATTCACTGATGGATCCACCTTTTTCAAAATCAAAGGAATCTTTGCAGTGCCAATCTTGGTGTTTAACCAAGAATGCGTCAGTCGAGTTATTCATGTATAGAAATCTCTTCGAAAACTAGGCTTTTATTTGCCCTTCTCCAGTTACGATATACTTATAGGTGCACAGTTCTCTTAGCCCCATTGGACCCCGTGCATGTAGCCTGTCTGTGGAAATCCCAATTTCAGCGCCCAGGCCAAATTCGAAGCCATCGGTAAATCGTGTACTGGCATTGCGGTATATGGTTGAAGAGTCGATGTCCTTAAAAAAGATGTCAGCGGTTTCTTCATTGCGCGTAATGATTGATTCACTGTGAGCGCTTCCATAAGTGTTGATGAACTCAATGCCTTCATCGAGAGAAGCAACGATTTTAATGGAAAGTGTTAAGTCTAAGAATTCAGTATAGTAGTCTTCTTCTGTGGCATCTTCTAATGAAAGAGTGCTGTCAGAACTAAGAATGCCTTTAGCTATTTTATCGACTTTAAGTTTTACATTATGGCCGCCTAACCGCTCTGCAATAGCTGGCAAAAATGTTTCAGCTACATCCTTGTGGATGATTAGGTTTTCAATGGAATTACAAACACCAGGGCGTTGACATTTTGCATTGATGGTAACATCTCCCGCTATTTCTAAATCAGCATCTTTGTCAACGTAGAGGTTGCAGACACCTTTGTAGTGTTTTATAACAGGAATCAGACTGTTTTCTGCGACAAAACGAATGAGGCTTTCACCCCCTCTTGGAATGATGCAATGTATGTTCTCGTGTTGCTTTAGAAGGTGGGTTAAGGCTTCACGATCAGTTGTTGGTATGAACTGAACTATGTCGGGGTTTTGTCCATGCGTTTTAATCGCTTCTCGGATCAATTTCGCTAAAATGGTGTTTGTATGATAGGCTTCTTTGCCACCTCTTAAAATGCAAGCGTTGCCGGATTTTAAACAAAGGATTGCGCAGTCAATGGTAACGTTTGGTCGTGATTCGTAAATGATGCCAATGACCCCAATAGCGACACGGATTTTCTTTATGTGCAGGCCATTTGGGCGAAAGTCTCCATCGATTTCTTCTCCTACAGGATCTTTTAAAGCTTTCACTTCGTGGATGCCTTCAATGAGTTGATCCAATCTTTCCTCTGTAAATGTTAGCCGATCAACCATTGCTTGAGCTAGTCCGTTTGCCTTTGCTGTGCCAGTATCTATTTTATTAGCCTCAAGAATTGCTTCGCGATTAGAAGCAATTTTTTCTATAAGACTGGAAAGGATATTGTTTTTATCAACTGCAGTTAGCCGAGTCATTTGTAGGGATGCTTTTCTTGCTTTTGATGCAATACCTTCAATTAACTCCTGTATGTTTTCTTTGCTCATTGTGATAGATTAAAATTTATAATATTATTTCTATTAATTGAATTGTTGCACAAGTCTTTGTTTTAGAAAAGCGATGCAGGTTTTATAGAAAATTACTCCGGAAGCGGGAGAGCCATTTGCTTGTCATCAACTTTTTCTCTTGAGCCAGCATCTTCCATCCATTGGTTAAGTTCTTCTCTAGACATTGCATGGGCATCTGGAAGATCGTCCAGAGATTCGATCCCGCACAGTTCTAAGAATTTATCGGTAGTTCCATATTGCAACGGTTTTCCCGGTAACTCTGCTCTACCTGAAACATATACGAGTTCGTATTCTAAAAGTTTTTGTATTGGGCTATCCACTGAAACACCACGTATGGCTTCCATTTCAGGCTTTGTTACCGGTTGCCTGTAGGAGATTATAGCCAGTGTTTCAAGAGCAGGTCTTGTTAGTTTGGTTGGTTTTGGGTCATTTCTGAAAAGGCGAATCCATTCCGCAAAACCGGAGATGATAACCATTTTGTAGCCCTGTGGACCATTGCGAATTCGATAGATCTCGTTGTTTTCTTCAAGGTCTGCATCGATTGCATCGAATGCTTCTTTGATTTCAGAAGACGGAATGAGTTCTGGTATGTCATTAACCAGTTCATCATCATTGTCGGCTTTAATTTCCGCTTCTAGTTGATTGTGATGACGTTTTACTAATTTTTGAATGTCTTCAATGGAGATAGGGTCGTCTGTTGAAAACAGCAATGCTTTGATTAAATTATTTAGATTAAAATCCATGCTACAGTTGTGAAATGTTTGTTTCTTATAAGCTGAGTAAATATTTCGATTTCTTCAGAATGGCATGTTCGGTTGCCGGCTTTTTCGCATCATCCTCTAGACGGAGCCAATCCGCCATTATCCTTACTCCTTCTCGAAGTAATATATCGAAAAACACATCAGTTTCATTGTCATCAGCTTCCTTATTCTTGGTTGCAAGCGCTTTGATTTTACTGGATTTCAATTCTTGTTCTAGTGCAATGTCTAGTAGCACTTCTTCCGTTTGAAAAGAAATGGTCTCCTTTAGACTGTCAAGTGCATCGTCTATTTCTTCCTGGAAAATTTCGGCTTCTTTCTTTTGCAATTTACGCTCAGTGATGTTTAGTGATATTTCTTTTTTATCCCGTTGACCCTTTAGCCAATCAATAGATCGTTTTAAGTGTGTGAATTCTACTAGACCATTTTGACGCTCTAAGCTTTTATCGCGCAATAGAGATACGAGTGAAGATGACGTGTTTGTGTAACTAGGGTTTTCGGAGTGCAAGCCCCAGTTCGCTGGTTTGATTCGATCCCATTCGAGTGCATTTGGAAGATCTGATTCTGCAATGGGTAGAAATTCATTTATAGAGGGTAGTATGATGTCCGAATGCACACCGCGAATTTGAGTGGAATCACCTTTGGGTAAATAGAATTTTCTGATAGTGATTTTCGTTGCACTCCTATTTCTTTTGCCGCCCGACCCCAGGAAAGGCGGGTGCTCGATAGGAAAAATTGCTTGTACTGTCCCTTTGCCATGTGTTGATGAATCACCCACGATTAATGCTCTACCATGATCTTTTAGGGCCCCTGCAACAATTTCAGATGCGGAAGCACTGTAACGTGAGACGAGCATCATGAGTGGGCCATCCCAAGTGATTTTTGGATCAGTATCCTCGTAAAACCTTATTTGGCCTTGAGTGTTTTTGACTTGGACGACAGGGCCTTCTGGAATGAAGAGTCCTGTGAGCTTTACGGCTTCGTCTAATATTCCACCGCCATTTCTTCTTAAATCCAGAATGAGTCCTTTAATTCCCCGTTTTTTGAGTTTTATAATCAATTCCTCAACATCGTGGGTTGTCCCAGAATTTCCATTTCTACTGTCTTCGCCAGAGTAGAAGGAAGGTAGGTTGATGACACCAATGGAAACGGTTTTGTTTTGAATCGGAACTTGAATAATGTCTGCTTTTGCTAAGTTCGCAGTTAATTTAATTTCATCTCTAATAAGGTTAACTACTTTTTCTTCCGTGACTCCACTTGATGAACCCGGTTTGATCAAAAGTCGAACAAGTGTGCCTTTCTTTCCTTTGATGAGTTTCACGATCTTCCGTAATTTCATATCGACGACATCAACAAAATCATCATTGCCTTGAGCGACACCAATAATGCTGTCTGTGGATTCAAGCTCTCTACTTGCTTCAGCTGGACCGCCAGGTAAGAGTTCTTTGATTTCACAGTAGCCATCTTTGCTAGAAAGAACCGCACCGATTCCGACAAAAGAATTCCTCATTGAAACATTAAAATCTTCAAGTGCATCCGAAGATAGAAAGGTTGAGTGAGGATCATACATTTGAGTTAACGTATTAAGAAAGATATCTTCAACATCGGCTGCTTCAAATTCTACAAAATTTTTCTTCCTTCTTTCGTAGCGTTTTTTCATGTCTATGAGCGCTTCATTTAATGCGAGATTGAATTTTTCCTGCTCAGTTAGCAGGGGCTTTGGTGCAGTATCAATGTTTTTGGAGGGGATGGTGTTCTCGACTGAATTCTGTAATTCGATGCTGAGAGGCGATTGTTTTTTAAAATTCTCCTCTGCATTATTTTCCAAATTAGCCTTTTCTTCACCGTTAGGGGAATTTTCATAAGTGTCTAAATATTGCTTGGCCTCGGATTCAAGCTCGATTTGTTCTTCCTCTTCCGCTTCTTTTTTTTCAATTTCAGAAAGTATTTTGTTTAAAAGTTCGTATTTAAGACGCTTTTCCCAGAGTTCGTCAGCAGAATCATGGCTTTCAGGCCATTTCTCTTTACTGCGATCTGTAGTGAACGATTCTTTCTGATCAAAATTGAAAGGACTATCTATTCTATGAATAATCCAGTCAAAGCGCTGAACGGATTTATCCCTATAGGTTTCAAATATTTTAAAAGCTGGAAATAAATTTCCCTTTTTAAGGTAAACATCAATTGAAAGAGAAAAGCGGTTAATGAGATCGTCAGCTTCTTCCTGGGTGAGAAACATATGTTGGCTGTCTAAATCTTTAAGGAAGTTTTCAATAAAGTCTTTCAGATCTAATTGATCAATGGTTTCATTTAAGTAATGATCCCTATGGAGATAGCGGATAACAGCTCTAGTTTCAGCCTCCATGGAACTGGTTGATTCAAGAGGCTTTTGAACTTGCTCAGAGGCCGAAAGAGTAGCGGATAGGAATAAAAAACTCCAAAATCCCAATAAGAAAGCTTTTAAATGTAATGACGACTTGAATTTCATAGAAGAGGGCTAGTTGATATTAAGCTAGTATCTATTTAAAATACAAGAAGTTGTCGATGGTAAAATATATGAAAAAGCGGGTGAAAGTGAATGAATAGGCGACCGAAGGAATTAAATAAATAAGGGCCAGGAACTAATTTTGTTGACGAACGGTGTTCGTATTTTAACCATAAAGATCTCAACTGCAACATGTTGATGATGCGCAGACCCTCTTCTTGGAAGCCGTAAAATTGCACAAGCACAACATCTTTAGGATGCACCCGTAAACTGCGGGATGGAGCAACTGG